>WYAY01000160.1 GCA_011526165.1 Sulfuritalea sp. | reverse complement strand
GGCGTGTTGAGCGCCGAGACGCACAGCGGCTGCCACAGGTAGCGGATGGCCGCCTCGTGCTGGCCATGCCGCCGCATCAGCTCCGTGAAGCTCGTGTCGCGGTCGAGGCGGAAGCCGTCCTGCTTCATGCGCCGCATGAAGCGGATCGCGCCGATACGTGCGCCAAGGGGCAGGCCGCGCGCGGTGAGCAGGGCGGCGGCAAGATGCAGCGGCGCCGGCAGGCGCGGCGCGGCCAGCTGCATGCGGCCGGGGAAGTGCAGCTGCAGGGGTTTTCGCTCGAGCAGGGCTTCCGGCGACGCGCCGACCAGGCGCATCAGGCGCTGCAGCTCGGTGTAGGCGCCGACCAGGATGTGCTGGCCGTTGTCGAGGGGGAAGCCACGCACCTCGACGCGCCGGGCGCGGCCGCCGAGGGTGCGCGAGGTTTCGAACACGGTGACGGGAACCCCGCCTGCCGCCAGTTCTGCGGCGGCGGCCATGCCGGCATAGCCTGCGCCGATGACGGCGACTCTCATTTCCGTTCCCGGAACCAGGTGCGCCAGGCGATCCACAGCTTGCGCAGCGGCGTCAGCGCCATGCGGCGGTCGAGCACGCGGCCGCCGTCGCGGCGGATCTCCGCGAGCAGGGCGCGGTAGATCGCCGCCATCGCCAGGCCCGCCCGCTGCGCGCGGCGATCCTGCGCCGGCAGCTGGGCCAGGGCCTGCTCGTAGTAGCGCTCGGCGCGCTCGATCTGGAAAGTCATCAGGCGCCGGAAGGCCTCGCTGTAGCGGGAATGCAGGATGTCCTCCGCGCCGACGTCGAACTGCGCCAGCTCGTCGGCCGGCAGATAGATGCGGCCGCGGCGGGCGTCCTCGCCGACGTCGCGGATGATGTTGGTGAGCTGGAAGGCCAGCCCGAGATCGTGGGCGTATTTCAGGGTGCGACGGTCCTCGTAGCCGAAGATTTCGGCGGCAAGCAGGCCGACCGTGCTGGCGACGCGGTAGCAGTACAGGTGCAGCGCCTTGAAGTCGGCATAACGGGTCTGCACGAGGTCCATCTCCATGCCGTCGATGATCTCGGCGAGCAGCTCCTGCGGCAGGTTGAAGTCGCCCGCTGCGGCGGCGAGCGCCTGCGTCACCGGATGGCTCGGCCGGCCGGCGTAGGCGGCGGCCAGTTCCGCGCGCCACCAGGCGAGCTTGGCGCGCGCCAGCTGCGGATCGCTGCACTCGTCGACGACGTCATCGACCTCGCGGCAGAAGGCGTAGAGGGCGGTGATGGCGCGGCGGCGCGGCGGCGGCAGGAAGAGAAAGCTGTAGTAGAAGCTGGAGCCGCTGGCCGCCGCCTTTTCCTGGCAGTACTCATCCGGGGTCATGCGCTTCATCCGAAGAGAGCATGCAGCAGGATGGCCGGCCAGTCTCGCCCGGAAATGACCGGCCGCCGGCGGAAGACGTCGCCGCGCGCGCGCTGCAGTTTGTCGAGCATGCGCAAGCCGCTGGCGACGATCAGCCGCAGCTCGAGGCCGATGCGCCCGGGCAGCTGGTGCACCAGCGGGCTGCCGTCCAGCATCATGCGGCGGGCGCGGTCGATCTGGAAATCCATCAGCGCCGCCCAGGCGGCATCCCAGCGCCCCTCGGCGATCTGCGATTCCGCGATGCCGAAGCGCGCCAGCTCGTCCTGCGGCAGGTAGATGCGGCCCTTCCGCCAGTCGATGGCGATGTCCTGCCAGTGGTTGATGAGCTGCAGGCTGCTGCAGATGCCGTCCGACAGGGACTGACTTTTCGCGTCGTCGCTGCCGAACAGGCGCAACAGCAGCCGTCCGACCGGATCGGCCGAGCGGCGGCAGTAGTCCATCAGCTCGGCGAAGTTCGCATAGCGCTGCTGGGTCACGTCCTGGGCGAAGGCGTCGAGCAGGTCGCGGAAGAGTTGCAGCGGCAGCTTGTGCTCGGCGATGACCGGGCGCAGGCGGAGAAAGATCGGATCCTCCGTCGGCCGGCCGGCCTCGATGGCGTCCAGCTCGCTGCGGTAGTGCGCGAGCCCGGCCAGGCGCTCGGCGGCGCCGAGCGTGCCTTCGTCGGCGATGTCGTCGGCGCTGCGGGCAAAGGCATAGATGGCGCGCACCGGCTCGCGCAGGCGGGCGGGCAACAGTACTGAGGCGACGGGGAAGTTCTCGTAATGGTCCACGGACATGGAAAAATCTCGGCCGGTCGGGCACTTGCGCCTGCTGCCCGGGTCGCCAGTATAGGGTTAATAGGGTAGAATTGCAGCCGCGCGAAGGTGGCGGAATTGGCAGACGCACTGGATTTAGGTTCCAGCGCCGCGAGGCGTGCGGGTTCAAGTCCCGCCCTTCGCACCAGTCCGGCCCGATGCCACCGCACAACCAACTGATTCAACCTAGGATTTTTTCATGCAGAACGACCAGCAAGCCGCAAATCCCCTGGAGCGCCGCATCGACATGACGGTGCCGATGGCGGACATCGAAAAAGACGTCGAGCAGCGCCTGAAGAAAATGGCCCGCACCGTGAAGATGGCGGGTTTCCGCCCCGGCAAGGTGCCGTTCAAGATGGTGCAGCAGCATTATGGCCCGCAGGCGCGCAGCGAGGCCATCGGCGAGGCGGTGGAGAAGGCCTTCGGCGACGCCGTGCGCGAGCAGAACCTGCGCGTGGCCGGCTATCCGCGCATCGAACCGAAGGGCGGCGAGGATGCTGCCGCGCTGCAGTTCTCCGCAGTGTTCGAGGTATACCCGGAGATCAGGCTCAACGGCGTCGGCGAGAAGGCCGTCGAGCGGCCGAAGCTCGAAGTGGGCGAGGCGGAAGTCGACAAGACCGTGGAAGTGCTGCGCAAGCAGCGCACCAGCTACAGCAAGGCGGAGCGCGCGGCGGAAAAGGGCGACCGCGTCGTCATCGATTTCACCGGCCGGCTGAACGGCGAGGTGTTCCAGGGCGGCCAGGCCAGCGACTACCCCGTCGTGCTCGGCGAGGGCCGCATGCTGCCCGACTTCGAGAACGGCATCGCCGGACTGAAGGCGGGCGAGAGCCGCACCTTCGACCTGACCTTCCCGGCCGACTATCAGGCCACCGAACTGGCCGGAAAGACAGTCAGCTTCGAAGTGACGGTGAAGGGCGTCGAGGCGCCCCAGCTGCCGGCGGTGGATGCCGAGTTCGCCAAGTCGCTCGGCATCGCCGATGGCGACGTCGCCAAGATGCGCGCCGAGATCCGCGCCAACCTGGAAAGCGAAGTGAAGAAGCGCATCGGCGCGCGCGTCAAGGAGCAGGCGATGCAGGCCCTGCTCGACGCCAACCCGGTGGACGTGCCGCGGGCGCTGGTCGACCAGGAAGCCGAGTCGATGGCCGAGGCGGCGCGTCAGGACCTGGCGAACCGCGGCATGGATATCAAGAACATGCCGGTCGATGCGAGCTGGTTTGCCGCGCAGGCGGAGCGCCGCGTCAAGCTCGGCCTGATCATCGCCGAGGTGGTGAAAGGTCACGGCCTGCAGGCCAAGCCGGAGCAGTTGCGCGCGCTCATCGACGAGCAGGCGCAGTCCTACGAGCAGCCGGAGGAAGTGGTGCGCTGGTACTACTCGCAGCCGCAGCGCCTGGCCCAGGTCGAGGCCCTGGCGATCGAGGAGAACGTGGTGAGTTGGGTGGTGGCGAACGCCAAGACCACCGACAAGGCGGTCTCTTTTGACGAAATCATGGGAAATGCGGCATGATGCCAGGAGCCAGCATGATGCATTCCGACGACAAACAGCGCTGGGATCCGGTCGGCCTCGGCCTGGTTCCGATGGTGATCGAACAGAGCGGGCGCGGCGAGCGCGCCTACGACATCTATTCGCGCCTGCTCAAGGAGCGCGTCGTATTTCTCGTCGGCCCGGTGAACGATGTCACGGCCAACCTGATCGTCGCCCAGCTGCTTTTCCTCGAGTCGGAAAACCCGGACAAGGACATCTACTTCTACATCAACTCGCCCGGCGGCTCGGTCTCGGCGGGCCTGGCCATCTACGACACCATGCAGTTCATCAAGCCGGACGTGTCGACCCTGTGCGTCGGCCAGGCGGCCAGCATGGGTGCCTTCCTGCTGACGGCGGGCGCGAAGGGCAAGCGCTTCTGCCTGCCCAACTCGCGCGTCATGATCCACCAGCCGATGGGCGGCTTCCAGGGCCAGGCCTCGGACATCGAGATCCACGCCAAGGAAATCCTTTACCTGCGCGCCCGACTGAACGAGATCATGGCGAAACATACCGGCCAGCCGATCGAGCGCATCGAGCGCGACACCGACCGCGACAATTTCCTTTCGGGCGCCGAGGCGGTCGACTACGGCCTGGTGGACAAGGTGTTGACGAACCGCGCGGAGACGGCGGCGTAAGGATACGGAGACGGACATGACGGACAAGAAGACCCCCGGCGAGAAGCTGCTCTACTGTTCCTTCTGCGGCAAGAGCCAGCACGAGGTGCGCAAGCTCATCGCCGGCCCGTCCGTCTTCATCTGCGACGAATGCATCGAGCTGTGCAACGACATCATCCGCGACGAGATCGCCGCCGACCACGGCGGCAAGGGCGCCAAGGGCGATCTGCCGACCCCCAGGGAGATCTGCGCCATCCTCGACCAGTACGTGATCGGCCAGGATCCGGCCAAGCGCATCCTCTCCGTCGCGGTCTACAACCACTACAAGCGCCTCAAGCACATGTCGAAGACCGACGAGGTCGAGTTGGCGAAGAGCAACATTCTGCTCATCGGCCCGACCGGCTCGGGCAAGACGCTGCTGGCGCAGACCCTGGCGCGCCTGCTCAACGTGCCCTTCGTCATGGCCGACGCGACGACCCTGACCGAGGCCGGCTATGTCGGCGAGGACGTCGAGAACATCATCCAGAAGCTGCTGCAGAAGTGCGACTACGAGGTGGAGAAGGCGCAGCAGGGCATCGTCTACATTGACGAGATCGACAAGATCTCGCGCAAGAGCGACAACCCGTCGATCACGCGCGATGTCTCGGGCGAGGGCGTGCAGCAGGCGCTGCTCAAGCTCATCGAGGGCACCATCGCCTCGGTGCCGCCGCAGGGCGGCCGCAAGCACCCGAACCAGGACTTCGTGCAGGTCGATACCACCAACATCCTGTTCGTCTGCGGCGGCGCCTTCGACGGCCTCGACAAGGTCATCCGCAACCGCACCGAGCAGGCCGGCATCGGCTTCGGTGCCGAGGTGAAGAGCCGCGACAGCAAGGATGTCTCCGAGACCTTGCGCATGATCGAGCCGGAGGATCTCATCAAGTTCGGCCTGATCCCGGAATTCGTCGGCCGCCTGCCGGTGGTGGCGACGCTGCACGAACTGGACGAGGCGGCGCTGATGGAGATCCTCGTCGAGCCGAAAAACGCCCTCATCAAGCAGTACCAGAAGCTGTTCGCCATGGAGGGCGCCGAGCTGGAGGTGCGGCCGCAGGCGCTGCAGGCCATCGCCCGCAAGGCGCTCAAGCGCAAGACCGGTGCGCGCGGCCTGCGCTCCATCCTCGAATCGGTGCTTCTCGACACCATGTATGAACTTCCCAACATGGAGAATGTCTCCAAGGTGGTGGTCGACGAGGGCATGATCGAGGGCACCGGCAAGCCGATCCTGATCTACGCCGACCAGCCCAAGGTGGCCGGCTCCAACTGATTGTTTCAAAAGGCCTTGCCCCACAGCCTCGGCCGCCGCTGGATTTCTTGATTTTCCTGCCGTAGACCCCAACATAGGCACTATGGCTGTCTCTTCAAAGGATAACGACCATGTCAAGCGCGCTTGACCTCCCCGCAGAACGCATCGAGCTGCCGCTGCTTCCCCTCAGGGACGTGGTGGTTTTCCCCCATATGGTGATTCCGCTCTTCGTCGGGCGCCCGAAATCGATCAAGGCGCTCGAGACCGCCATGGAGGCCGGCAAGCACATCCTGCTGGTCGCCCAGAAATCGGCGGCCAAGGACGAGCCTGGCGTCGAGGACATGTACGAGATCGGCTGCATCGCCAACATCCTGCAGATGCTCAAGCTGCCGGACGGCACGGTGAAGGTGCTCGTCGAGGGCGGCCAGCGTGCGCGCATCGAGCAGATCACCGATCAGCGCGCCATGTTCACCGCACAGGTCATGCCGCTGCCGGCCGACGAGCGGACGACGCACGAGGTCGAGGCGATGCGCCGCGCCATCATCGCCCAGTTCGACCAGTACGTGAAGCTGAACAAGAAAATCCCGCCGGAGATACTCACTTCGCTGGCGGGCATCGAGGAGGCCGGCCGCCTGGCCGACACCATCGCCGCCCACCTGCCGCTCAAGCTCGAGCAGAAACAGGAAATCCTCGAGATCTTCGATGTCGGCAGCCGCCTCGAGAAGCTGCTCTCGCAGCTGGAGACCGAACTCGACATCCTGCAGGTGGAGAAGCGCATCCGCGGCCGCGTCAAGCGCCAGATGGAGAAGAGCCAGCGCGAGTACTACCTGAACGAGCAGGTCAAGGCCATCCAGAAGGAACTCGGCGAGGGCGAGGAAGGCGCCGACCTCGACGAGATGGAGAAGAAGATCAAGGCCGCCGGCATGAGCAAGGAGGCCCAGAACAAGGCCCAGGCCGAGCTGAAGAAGCTGCGCCTGATGTCGCCCATGTCGGCCGAGGCTACCGTGGTGCGCAACTACATCGAGACGCTGACCAATCTGCCGTGGAAGAAGAAGAGCCGCATCGGCAAGGATCTCTCCGCCGCCGAGAAGGTGCTGGAGAAGGATCACTACGGACTGGAGAAGGTCAAGGAGCGCATCCTCGAATACCTCGCCGTGCAGCAGCGTGTCGACAAGCTGAAGGCGCCGATCCTCTGCCTGGTCGGGCCGCCCGGCGTGGGCAAGACTTCGCTCGGCCAGTCGATCGCCCGCGCCACCAACCGCAAATTCGTGCGCATGTCGGTGGGCGGCGTGCGCGACGAGGCGGAGATCCGCGGCCACCGCCGCACCTACATCGGCTCGATGCCAGGCAAGATCCTGCAAAACATGAGCAAGGTCGCGGTGAAGAACCCGCTGTTCCTGCTCGACGAGGTCGACAAGATGGGCCAGGACTTCCGCGGCGACCCGTCCTCGGCGCTGCTGGAAGTGCTCGATCCGGAGCAGAACAGCACATTCGTCGATCACTACGTCGAGGTCGAATACGATCTTTCCGACGTGATGTTCGTCGCTACCGCCAATACCCTGAACATTCCGGCGCCGCTGCTCGACCGCATGGAGGTGATCCGCCTCTCCGGCTATACCGAGGACGAGAAGATCAACATCGCCCAGCGCTACCTGCTGCCCAAGCAGCTCAAGAACAACGGCGTCAAGAAGGAGGAGCTCTCCGTCACCGAGGACGCCCTGCGCGACATCGTGCGCTACTACACGCGCGAGGCCGGTGTGCGCAGCCTCGAGCGCGATATCTCCAAGATCTGCCGCAAGGTGGTCAAGTCGCTGGTGCTGAAGAAGCGCCACAGCAAGGTGGTGGTGAACGCCAGGAATCTCGACAAGTTCCTCGGCGTGCGCAAGTACAGCTTCGGCATGGCCGAGAAGGAAAACCAGGTCGGCCAGGTGACCGGCCTGGCCTGGACCGAGGTCGGCGGTGAACTGCTCACCATCGAGGCGGTGGTGCTGCCCGGCAAGGGCAAGACCATGACCACCGGCAAGCTGGGCGAGGTGATGCAGGAGTCGATCCAGGCGGCGCTCTCGGTGGTGCGCAAGCGCTCGCGACCGCTTGGCATCTCCGAGGAGTTCTACCAGAAGAGCGACATACACATCCACCTGCCGGAGGGTGCCACGCCCAAGGACGGGCCTTCCGCCGGCATCGCCATCTGCACGGCGCTGGTTTCGGTGCTGACCGGGATTCCGGTGCGCGCCGACGTCGCCATGACCGGCGAGATCACGCTGCGCGGCGAAGTGCTGCCGATCGGCGGCCTCAAGGAGAAGCTGCTGGCGGCGGTCCGCGGCGGCATCGCCACGGCGCTGATCCCGGAGGAAAACGTCAAGGACCTGGTGGACATTCCGGAGAACATCAAGAACGCGATCGAGATCGTTCCGGTGAAATGGATCGATCAGGTGCTGGAGCGTGCGCTCGAGCGCAAGCCGGAGCCGCTGCCGGAGTCCGCCGAGGTGGCGGCGGTGGCGGCCGGCGATGCCGCCGCCGCGGCGAACCTGATCACGCACTGACTCGCGCGTCGCGCGCCGGCGTTGCCCGGCGCGCGACGATGCGCTGCTTGACACGGGGTTTTTCCGCTTGCTATAAATCGCGCTCGCCTTCGCGGCGCTCATCAAATCAATTCAGAGGGAGGGGTATTTGTGAACAAGTCGGAACTCATCGATCAGATCGCCAAGTCGGCCGATATCTCGAAAGCGGCCGCCGGTCGGGCGCTGGATGCTGCCGTCGCTGCGATCAGGACCTCCCTGAAGAGGGGCGGTATGGTGACGCTGGTCGGCTTTGGCACCTTCTACGTCGGCAAGCGCGCGGCGCGCAGCGGACGCAATCCGCGCACCGGCGCGACGATCAAGATCAAGTCGGCACGCGTGCCGAAGTTTCGTGCTGGCAAAGCGCTGAAAGATGCGGTAAACTAGCAAGCTTTGCTGGATCGCCAAGCGCGGACGGCGAAGCATGCGGGTGCTTAGCTCAGCCGGTAGAGCGTCGCCCTTACAAGGCGAATGTCGGCGGTTCGATCCCGTCAGCACCCACCAGGCCAGGATGAGTGACGATCCTGGCCGGCAGCAGCAGGATTCAGGAGTGGTAGTTCAGTCGGTTAGAATACCGGCCTGTCACGCCGGGGGTCGCGGGTTCGAGTCCCGTCCACTCCGCCAAACCGAAAAAAAGGCGAACGCAAGTTCGCCTTTTTTTCTATCCCTTCCGGTATTGAATACGGTGGCCGAGCATGTTTGACGCGGTACGCAACAACAAACGGATTGTCCAGGGCTTCCTTGTCCTGATCACCCTGCCCTTTGCGCTATGGGGCGTGGAATCCTATTTCGGCAGTGGCGGCGCCACGGGCGAACTGGCCAGCGTGGGTGGCAGCAAGATCACCCGGCAAGAATTCGCACAGGCCCTGCGCGACCAGCAGGAACGGCTGCGCGGGCAACTCGGGCGCGAATTCAACCCTGCCATGCTGGAGACGCCGGAAGCACGCCAGGCCATGCTCGACTCGCTGCTGACCCAGCGCCTGTTGCTGCTGCACGCCACGAAAGCGGGCCTGATGGCGAGCGATGCGCAACTGGTCGAGGTGATCGGCTCGATCCCGGCACTGCAGGAGAACGGCCAGTTTTCCAGGCAGCGCTACGAGCAGGCCTTGCGCACCCAGGGGCTGACGCAGGCCGGCTTCGAGGCCAAGCTGCGGCAGGATCTGACACTGCAGCAGCTGGTCCAGGCCGTTTCAGACACCGCCGTGGTTTCCGGCGCTGCGGCCGAGCGGGTGGTTGCCATCCAGCTCGAGGAGCGGCAAGTGAGCGAAGCGGCCATCCGCCCCGACCAGTTTGCCGGACAGGTAAAGCTTTCCGCCGAGTCGCTCAAGGATTTCTACGAGAAGAACCGCAAGCAGTTCGAGATTCCGCAGCAGATCCGCGCCGAGTACGCGGTGCTTTCACTCGATGCCATCGCAAACGCACAGGCGGTCAAGGCCGAGGACGTCGACAAGCGCTATGAAGAGGAGGTCGCCGGCAAGGCGCGGCAGCGCAACGAGGCGCGCGCAAAGGCCGAGCAGGTTCTCGCGCAGCTGAAAGCCGCTCCGGACAAGTTCGCCGAACTGGCCCGGCAGCACTCCCAGGATCCGGGCTCCGCGGCCAGGGGCGGCGACCTCGATTATTTCGGTCGCGGCGCCATGGTGAAGCCCTTTGAGGAAGCGGTTTTCAAGCTGAAGGAGGGGCAGACCAGCGGCATCGTCGAATCGGAGTTCGGCTACCACATCATCCGGCTGACGGGGATCAGAAAGGGCGATGTCGGCGAGGAGCGGCGCGCCAGCCATATCCTGCTCACGGCGCCGCCGGCGCCGAAGAATGCGACGGCATCGCGCCAGGATGTCGAGCGCGAAATGAAGCGCCAGGCCGCCGCCAAGCTGTTTGCCGATGCCGCCGAGACATTCTCCAACATGGTCTATGAGCAGGCGGACAGCCTTGCGCCGGCGGCGGAAAAGTACAGGCTGACGGTGCAGAAAACGGACTTCTTCGACCAGGCGAATCGCGCCGCGGCCGGCCCGCTTGCCGGCAACGAGAAGCTGTTTGCCGCCCTGTTCTCGGACGACGCCATGAAGAACCGGCGCAACACGGATGCCGTCGAGGTGGCGCCGAACACGCTGGTCGCCGCGCGCGTGGCCGAAGTGCGGCCGGCCCAGTTGCGCCCCTTCGAGGCGGTCAAGGGCGAGATCGAGAAGCAGTTGGTCGCCGAGGAGGCGTCACGCCGGGCCCTGAAGGAGGGCGAGGCGATGTTGTCCAGGCTGAGGCAGGGGGAGAGTGTCGCCCTTTCCTGGAGTCCGCAGCAGACCGTCGTGCGCCAGCCGATGCGCGGGCTGCCCACGGAAGCGCAGCGCGCCATCTTCAAGGCGGCAGCCGACAAGCTGCCTGCCTATGCCGGCCTGCAGCTGCCGAACGGCAGTTTCGCCATCTACCGCATCACGGCGGTGCGCAGCGGCACCGCCAAGGGCGAGGACGATCCGCGCCCGCAGGTGCTGCGGGCCCAGTTGGCGCAGCTGACCGGCGCGGAGGACTTCAATGGCTATCTGGCGACCTTGCGCCAGCGCTACGGCGTGAAGGTCGACAAGGCGGCACTGGCCAAGGGCGAGAACCCATAAACGCGCCGTGCTGAAAGCAAAACGGGCTGCCGCGGCAGCCCGTTTTGCTTGTGGGGCGACGGATTATTGCGGCAGCGGCTCCGCATTGCCCAGCGCCGTGGTGTTGAGGCCGCCGTCCACATACATGATCTCGCCGGTGATGCCGCTGGCCAGGTCGGAGAGCAGGAAGGCGGCGGCGTTGCCGACTTCCTCGATGGTGACGTTGCGCCGCAGTGGCGCATGGTGGGCGTTGTAGGCAAGCAGTTTGCCGAAATTGCCGATGCCGGAGGCGGCCAGCGTCTTGATCGGGCCGGCCGAGATGGCGTTGGCGCGGATGCCCTGCGGGCCGAGGCTGAAGGCGAGGTAGCGCGTTGCCGCTTCGAGGCTGGCCTTGGCCAGGCCCATGGTGTTGTAGTTGGGCAGGGTGCGCTCGGCGCCGAGATAGGTCAGGCAGAGCAGGGCAGGGTGGCTGCCTTTCAGCAGCAGCGGCCGTGCCGCCTTGGCCAGGGCCGGAAAGCTGTAGGAGGAGACGTCGTGGGCGATGCGGAAGGTCTCGCGCGAGATGCCATCGAGGAAGTCTCCCTCGATGGCTTCGCCCGGGGCGAAAGCGATCGAGTGCACCAGTCCGTCGAGCCCGTCCCAGCGCTGGCCCAGTTCGGCGAACAACGCGTCGATCTGCGCGTCTTCGGCGACGTCGCAGGGGAAGATCAGCTGGCTGCCGAATTCCTCAGCGAACTTGGCGAGCCGCTCCCTGAAGCGTTCGTTCTGGTAGGTGAAGGCGAGCTGCGCTCCTTCGCGATGGCAGGCCTTGGCGATGCCGTAGGCGATGGAGCGGTTGGAGAGCAGGCCGGTGATGAGGATGCGTTTTCCTGCGAGGAAGCCCATCTTCGATACCCTAAAAAAAGTCTGCGCGATTATAGCGGAGCCACAGTGATGACGCCAACCGGGCCTTCGGCTACACTCCGCGCACGATGCGCGCCCTTTCGTGTCATGTCCCGCTGCTTTCGCTTGCCATTCTACTCGGGGGCTGCGGCGAGGTCTGGAACAATCCCTACCCCTCGCAGGACGGCGGGGGCAACATCCTCTATAGCGCGTTCACCGAGCGGCCGAAGCACCTCGATCCGGTGCAGTCCTACAGCGAGGACGAAGCCGAGTTCAATTCGCAGATCTACGAGCCGCCGCTGCAGTACCACTACCTGAAGCGGCCCTACGAGCTGGTGCCGCTAACCGCCGAGGCGGTGCCGCGCCCGCGCTACGTGGATGCCGCTGGCCGGGCGGTAGCGGCGGAATCGCCGAAGGTGGCCTTTTCCGTCTATGAGATCCGCATTCGCCCCGGCATCCTCTATCAGCCGCATCCTGCCTTCGCCCGCGACGGGGATGGCAAGCTGCGCTATCACGATCTGGCCCGGCAGGATTTGCAGGGCGTCCATTCGCTGCGCGATTTCCCGCACAGCGGCACGCGCGAGCTGACGGCCGAGGACTATGTCTACCAGATCAAGCGACTTGCCCATCCGCGCCTGCATTCGCCGGTGTTCGGCCTGATGAGCGAGTACATCGTCGGCCTCAAGGAGTTCGCCGAGCGCCTGAAGCAGGCGGACGCGGCGCTGGCCGCTGGCGGCAGGCGCAACGCCTGGCTGGATCTGTCGCAGTTCCCGCTCGAAGGCGTGCAAGCAGTCGACCGGTACACCTATCGTATCCGCATCCGCGGACGGTATCCGCAGTTCGCCTACTGGCTGGCAATGAATTTCTTCGCCCCCGTGCCGGTCGAGGTCGACCGTTTCTTCGCCCAGCCCGGCATGGCGGAGAAGAACCTGACGCTGGACTGGTATCCGGTCGGCACCGGTCCGTACATGCTGACCGAGAACAATCCCAACGCGCGCATGGTGCTGGAGCGCAACCCCAACTTCCGCGGCGAGCCGTATCCCTCCGAAGGCGAGCCGGCCGATGCCGGTGCGGGACTGTTCGACGACGCCGGCAAGCGCATGCCATTCATAGACAAGGTGGTGTTCTCGCGCGAGCGCGAGGGCATCCCCTACTGGAACAAGTTCCTGCAGGGCTACTACGATTCCTCCGGCATCAGCTCGGACAGCTTCGACCAGGCCGTGCGCCTGTCGGTGGAGGGCGAAGCCGGCGTGTCGCCGGAAATGGCGGAGAAGGGCATCCGCCTGGAGACGTCGGTCGGCACCGCCACGCGCTACTTCGCCTTCAACTGGCTCGACCCGCTGGTCGGCGGCAGCCAGCCCGATGCGGCGTCGCGCGAGAGGGCGAAGAAGCTGCGCCAGGCCATCTCCATCGCGCTCGACTGGGAGGAATTCATCTCGATCTTCGCCAACGGCCGCGGCATTTCGGCGCAGGGGCCCATTCCGCCCGGCATCTTCGGCTTCAGGGCGGGCGAGGCCGGCATCAACCCGGTGGTCTACGACTGGTCGAACGGCGCGCCGCGGCGCAAGTCCCTCAACGTCGCCAGGCGCCTGCTCGCCGAGGCCGGCTATCCCGACGGACGCGACGCGAAGAGCGGCCAGCCGCTGGTGTTGTATCTCGACACCACCGATCGCGGCCCCGGCGACAAGCCGCGGCTCGACTGGTACCGCAAGCAGTTCGCCAGGTTGCCGATCCAACTGGAGATCCGCGGCACGGACTACAACCGCTTCCAGGAAAAGGTGCGCAAGGGCGCGGCGCAAATGTTCGCCTGGGGCTGGAACGCCGACTACCCCGATCCGGAGAATTTTCTCTTCCTCTTCCACGGTCCGCAGAGCCGCGCCAGGACCCAGGGCGAGAATGCCGCCAACTACGCCAATCCGGAATACGACCGCTTGTTCCAGCAGGTGAAGCACATGGAAAACGGCCCGGCGCGGCAGGCGCTCATCGACCGCATGATGGCGATCCTGCACGAGGACGCACCGTGGTCCTTCGGCTTTCATCCGAAGGACTACGGCCTGATCCACGGCTGGGTGTCGAACCTGAAGCCCAACAACATGGCGCGCAACGGCCTCAAGTACCGCAGGATCGACGCGGCGCAGCGCGAACGCCGGCGCGCCGAATGGAATCGCCCGGTGCTGTGGCCGCTCGGCATCGTTGCCGTGCTGCTCGCCGCCAGCGCCGCGCCGGCGCTGTGGGGCTGGCGGCGGCGCGAGCAGGCGAGGGGGCGCGCCTGATGCTGGCCTACGTCATCCGCCGCCTGTTCTATGCCATACCGATCCTGATCGGGGTGAATTTGCTCACCTTCACCCTGTTCTTCGTGGTGAACACGCCGGACGACATGGCGCGCATGCAGCTCGGCGTGAAGCGCGTCACCCCCGAGGCGATCGAGAAATGGAAGGCCGAGCGCGGCTATGACAAGCCGCTGCTCTACAATGAAAACGCTGCGGGGGCGGCCAGGCTGACCGACACCATCTTCTTCGAGAAGTCGGCGAAGCTCTTCGTCTTCGACTTCGGCCGCGCCGACGACGGCCGCGACATCGGCCACGAGATCAAGACGCGCATGGGACCGAGCCTGGCCATCGCCGTGCCGACCTTCCTGCTCGGCCTCTTCGTTACCGTCTCCTTCGCCCTGCTGCTGGCGTTCTTCCGCGCCACCAATCTCGACTTCTGGGGTGTGGTGCTATGCGTAGCGATGATGTCGATCTCCAGCCTGTTCTACATCATCGGCGGCCAATACCTGGTGAGCAAGGTCTGGCACCTCGTGCCGATCTCGGGCTACGCCGGCGGGCTGGACGCCGCGCGCTTCCTGCTGCTGCCGGTGCTGATCAGCGTCGTCGCCGGCATCGGCAGCAGCACGCGCTGGTATCGCACGATATTTCTAGAGGAGATCGGCAAGGACTACGTGCGCACGGCGCGCGCCAAGGGGCTGTCGGAGGCTGCCGTGCTGTTCCGCCATGTGTTGCGGAACGCCATGATTCCCATCCTCACCGGGGTGGTGGTCGTCATCCCGCTGCTGTTCATGGGCTCCCTGCTGGTCGAATCCTTCTTCGGCATCCCGGGGCTGGGCTCCTACACCATCGACGCCATCAATGCCCAGGACTTCGCCGTGGTGCGCGCGATGGTCTTTATCGGCTCGGTGCTCTACATCGTCGGCCTGTTGCTGACGGACCTCTCCTACACCCTGGTCGATCCGCGCGTGAGACTGCAATGATGCCGATCGTCCTGTGGACCGATGCGCTCGTCTTCCTGCTGCTCGCCGCAACAGCCGGCGCCGGACTCTACATCCGGCGGCATGAGTATCTGCTGGCCTCCTGGCGCCGCGTCGGCGAGAGCCGCGCCGGCATGGCGGCGCTGGTCGTGCTGCTCGCCTTCGTCGCGGTCGGGCTGCTCGATTCGCTGCACTACCGGCCGCGCCTGGCGGATGCGAACGGCAGGCCGGCCAACGGTTACGGCACGGAAGTGCGCAGCGTGCTCGATGCGCTGCTGCAGCCGCTCAGGGCTGCTACCGAGAAGACCTATTCCGCGCCGCTGGCGACGCACCTGTATGCCAGGGAGACGGTCGAGCTGCCGGACGGCACGCAGGCGCGGGTTTTCCCGCGCCTGAAGCACGGCGGCGCCCATCTCGGTGATGCCGAAGCGGAGTGGGGCGGCGATGTGGCCTGGCGCATCCTGCGCGGCCTTTTCTTCGCCGTCCTGGCGGGACTGACTTTTCTCCTGGGCGCCGTCCATCTGGCGGCGCGGCACTGGGCCGTGGGCCGTTCGCAGGCCTGGCGCCGCATGCGGCGCGGCGAGACGCGCTTCGCCTGGAACGCGGCGCTGCTGACGGCGGGCCTCCTGCTGCTCCTCGCTGGCCCGGCGATTTCGCTCGCCGGCGGCTACCACGTCTTCGGCACCGACAAGGTCGGCCAGGACGTGCTCTATCTCACCCTGAAGAGCATCCGCACCGGGCTGGTGATCGGCACCGTCACCACCCTGGCCATGCTGCCCTTCGCCGTGGCGCTGGGCATCGCCGCCGGCTACCTCGGCGGCTGGGTGGACGACGTCATCCAGTACCTCTACACGACGCTCAACTCGATTCCCGGCGTGCTGCTGATCGCCGCCGCGGTGCTGATGGTGCAGGTGGCGATCGACACCCATCCGGACTGGTTCGCCACCGCCGCCCAGCGCGCCGACGCGCGCCTGCTGGCGCTGTGCCTGATCCTCGGCGTGACCAGCTGGACGGGCCTATGCCGCCTGCTGCGCGCCGAGACGCTGAAGCTGCGCGAGCTCGAATACGTGCAGGCGGCGCAGGCCTTTGGGGCGTCGGCCGCGCGCATCATGGGTCGGCACATCCTGCCCAACGTCATGCACATCGTGTTGATCGCGGTGGTGATGGACTTCTCCGGCCTGGTACTGGCCGAGGCGGTGCTCTCCTACATCGGCATCGGCGTCGATCCGAGCACCATCAGCTTCGGCACCATGATCAACACGGCGCGTCTGGAACTGGCGCGCGAGCCGGTGGTGTGGTGGTCGCTGGTGGCCGCCTTCACGTTCATGTTCGTGCTGGTGCTGGCGGCCAATCTCTTTTCCGATGCGGTGCGCGATGCCTTCGATCCGCGCCTGACTGGCCGGCGCATCGCGCACTCGGCACAGGGACAAACGGCATGAGCCTGCTGCGCGTCGAATCCCTGCGCACTTTCCTGGCAAGCCCGGCGGGCGACGTCCGCGCGGTCGACGACGTGTCCTTCGACGTAGCGTCCGGGGAGACCTTTGCACTGCTGGGCGAATCCGGCTGCGGCAAGTCGATGACCGCCCTCTCGCTGATGCGCCTGCTGCCGGATGCCGGCACGATCGTCGGCGGCCGCGTGCTGCTGGAAAAGCGCGATCTGCTCGCGCTGTCGGAAGCCGAGATGCGCGCGGTGCGCGGCCGCGGGATGGCGATGATCTTCCAGGAGCCGGCCACCAGCCTGAACCCGGTGCTCACCGTCGGCATCCAGATCGGCGAGGTGCTCGCGCGCCACACCGCGCTGCGCGGCGCGGCGGCGCGGCAGCGGGCCGTCGAACTGCTCGAGGCCGTCGGCATTCCAGACGCGGCGCGGCGGCTGGACGAGTTTCCCTTCCAGTTTTCCGGCGGCATGAAGCAGCGCGTCATGATCGCCATGGCGCTGGCCGGCGATCCGGCCCTGCTGATCGCCGACGAGCCGACCACCGCCCTCGACGTCACCATCCAGGCTCAGGTGCTGGAACTGCTCGGCGCGCTGCAGCGCAGCCGCGGCATGGGCATGCTGCTGATCACGCACGACCTCGGCATCGTCGCGCAACTGGCGCACCGTGTCGGCGTGATGTATGCCGGCGAACTGGTGGAGGTCGCTGCGCGGGAGGATTTCTTCGCCGCGCCGAAGCACCCCTACTCGCAGAAGCTGTTTGCCGCGCTGCCCGTGCCCGAGCGGCGCGGCGGCGCGCTGGAGACCATTCCCGGCAGCGTGCCGCCGCTGAGCCGGCAGTTCGCCGGCTGCCGCTTCGCCGAGCGCTGCGCGCAGGCCTGGTCGCGCTGCCGCGAGGAGCCGCCGGCCTGGCACGAGGCGTCTTCGGGGCACGCTGCGCGCTGCCATCTTTACGACCGGGCATCAGGAACCAGGCATCGGGAAGCAGGCCGCCAACGCAGCGCGCCGGAAGTCGTTTCGTCGACCGGATTGGCGCAGGAACCGGGTGCGTACTTGCTGGAGGTGAGGGACCTGCAAGTGCATTTCCCCATCCGCCGGGGCGTGTTCCGGCGCACGGTAGCGCAAGTAAGGGCAGTGGACGGCGTTTCGCTGGGACTGGCTTCCGGACGCACGCTGGCGTTGGTCGGAGAGTCCGGCTGCGGCAAGACGACCGCCGGCAAGGCCATCCTGCAGCTCACTAAGCCGACTGCCGGCAGCGTGCGCTACCGCGGCGAGGAGCTGACGGCGCTGCCCGCGGCGCGGCTGCGCGCCCTGCGCGGCGAATTGCAGATCGTCTTCCAGGATCCCTATGCCTCGCTCGACCCGCGCATGCGCGTCGGCGACATCATCGAGGAGGGCATGGCCGCCCTCGGCACGGCCGCGGCCGCGGCGGAACGCGAGTGCCGCACGGCCGAGTTGCTGGAGCGCGTCGGTCTCTCGGCCGACATGCGGGGGCGCTACCCGCACGAGTTTTCCGGCGGGCAGCGCCAGCGCATCGCCATCGCGCGGGCGCTGGCGGTGGCGCCGCGCCTGCTGGTGTGCGACGAGCCGACCAGCGCCCTCGATGTTTCTGTCCAGGCGCAGATCCTCAACCTACTCAAGGAACTGCAGGCCTCGCTCGGCCTCGCCTATCTCTTCATCACGCACAATATTGCGGTGGTGGAACACCTGGCGCAGACGGTGGCGGTGATGTACCTCGGCCGCATCGTCGAGCGGGGCAGCGTCGAGGAGGTGCTAGGCGCGCCGCAGCATCCCTACACGCAGGCGCTGCTGTCCGCCGTGCCGCGCCCGGATGCGGCGGGACGCCGCGAGGTGATCGTGCTGAGCGGCGACATGCCTTCGCCGGCGCGGCCGCCCGCCGGCTGCCATTTCCATCCGCGCTGCCCGCGCGCCATGCCGCAGTGCGCGGCGCGCTATCCGGACGAAACGCAGCTCAGCGCGACGCACGGCGTGCGCTGCTTCCTGCACGGATAAGCCTCACTCACTTCCGAGGCGCGGGGCGCTTGGCGGCAGTTTTTTTCGCCGGCTTGGCTTGCTTGGCAACAGGCTTCTTGCCGCTTTTGCCGGTGGCGCCTTTCTTGCCGCTCCGGACAGGCGCCTTGCGAACGGTCGGCTTGACGATGGGCAGGTTCACGGAGAGCAGGTTGTCTCCGGCGGCGGCGCCGCTGGCCGGCACCAGCAGCGTATGCCCGGCGCCGATGCGCATTCTGGGGCCGATGCCGTTGATCTGCCGGAGGCGGGCTGGCGTCAGGCCGTGCTTTTTCGCGACATTGTCAAGGCTCTCGCCCTTTTTGATGGTGTAGGCCTGCCAGTTGGTCAGCGGTTTGTTGTGCGCCTCGAGGTTGGAAATGAACACCTCGGTCTTTTCGGTCGGCAGGACGATGCTGGTGCCGCCCTTGCCTGGAATGACCGGGCGGTTGTAGGCGGGATTGAGGGCGAGGAATTCTTCGATGGTCATCTCCGCCAGTCGCGCGGCGATGGCGACGTCCATGTGGGTGGACACCTCGATGGTCTGGAAATAGGGCTCGTTGGGGATCGGGTCGAGGCTGATGCTAAACAGCTGCGGCTGGGCAATGATGTTCTTCAGGGCCTGCAGCTTGGGCACGTACCAGCGCGTCTCGTTCGGCATGGTCAGGCTCAGGTAGTCGGTCGGCAGTCCCTTGGCGAGGTTCTTGTTGATGGCGCGGGCGACGGCGTTTTCGCCCCAGTTGTAGGAGGCGAGCGCCAGATGCCAGTCGCCATGCATCTCGTAGATCGACTGCAGGTAGTCGAGCGCGGCGCTGGTCGAGGCGATGATGTCGCGGCGCTGGTCCATCCACCAGTTCTGGTCGAGCTGGTAGGTCTTGCCGGTGGAGGGGATGAACTGCCACATGCCGGAGGCGTGGGCGCGCGAATAGGCCATCGGGTTGTAGGCGCTTTCGACGACGGGCAGCAGCGCCAGTTCGGTGGGCATGCCGCGCTTCTCCAGTTCTTCGACGATGTGGTGCATGTAGCGGCGGCTGCGTTCGACGACGCGGCGCAGGTAGTCGGGCCGGGCGAGGTACCAGGCCTGCTGCTGCTGCACCAGCGGGCTGTCGAGGTTGGGCATGCCGAAGCCTTTGCGGATGCGATCCCACAGGTCGTCCGGCGGCAGCGTCAGGTCGATCGTCGCCAGCGGCGGCGGATCATCCTTCAGTTCGATGGTCGGGACCGGCTCCTGGGGCGCGGCGGGGACGGTGACGGCTTCGTTTGCGGCGCCATCCTGGGCGGCGGCAAGGACGGGCAACAGGCAGCAGGCGAGGCAGGCAAGGATTCCCGCCAGCGCGGGCTTGAGCTTGAACATGGAGCCGAAACGTGCGAAAGCCCAATGCTAACGTCGCCCCTCCCGCGCGTCAATTTCGCTGCTCGCGGCGAACGCCGCGCCGTCCTGCGGAGACTGACTTTTCAGCGAAAGCCGTTGCGCCACTCGCGCAAGGCGGCGAAGACCTCGGACGGGCCGTCGAGGGTTGCTCCGCAATGGCGCTCCGCCGCTGCCGCGACGGCAGGGATCGCCGAACGCAGGAAGGGATTCGTCGCCAGCTCTTCGGCAAGCGCGAATGGCACGGTCGCCTGGTCCTGCGCACGCTGTTCGGCCACGCGCGCGGCCCTGGCCTGCAACGCTTCATTGCCCGGCTCGACGGCCAGGGCGAAGCGGATGTTGGCTTGCGTGTACTCGTGGGCGCAGTAGACCCGGGTGTCCGCCGGCAGGGCGGCCAGCTTGCCGAGCGAAGCCCACATCTGGGCCGCGGTTCCCTCGAACAGGCGGCCGCAGCCGCAGGCGAACAGCGTGTCGCCGCAGAACAGCGCGCCGTGGCCGTAATAGGCGACATGGCCGCGGGTGTGGCCCGGCACGTCGATGACCCGCAAGCTGCCGCCGAGATCAGGCAGATCGACGCGGTCGCCTTCGCGCAGCGGCCGGCTGACGCCGGCGATCGTTTCATTCGCTGGCCCGAAGACCGGCGCCGGATGACGGCCAAGCAGTGCGGCCACGCCGCCGCTGTGGTCGCCGTGATGGTGCGTGAGCAGGATGGCGGCGAGGCCGGCGCGCTCGGCCTCCAGGTAACGCAGCACCGGCGCTTCGTCGCCGGGGTCGACCACCACGACATGGCGTCCCTGGCGCAGCAGCCAGATATAATTGTCGTCGAACGCGCGCAAGGCATGTATGTCCATGCCGCGATTCTCTGACTTCGGAGCGAAATGTCAATTCCCGGATTCGACGAATGGCTGCAGACCCCGCAGGGGAGATACATCCTCGAATGGGAGCAGGAGCGCTTCGATCAGATGGTGGCCGACATATTCGGCTTCAATGCAGTCCAGGTCGGCCTGCCGCAGTGCGACTGCCTGCGGGCCAACCGCATGCCGCTGCGCTTCGCCTGCGACAACGCCGCGCCGGCCGGCGTCCTGGGCGATGCACACCACCTGCCGTTTGCCGCCAACAGCGTCGATCTGGTGGTGCTGCCGCACGTGCTGGAGTTCGCCGCCGATCCTCACCAGGTCCTGCGCGAGGTCGAGCGCGTGCTGGTGCCGGAGGGGCAGGTGTTGATCTCCGGCTTCAATCCCTTCAGCCTGTGGGGCGTCAGGCGACGCCTGGCGGGCCGCGATGCGCCTTTCCCCTGGCGCGGGCAGTATTTCAGCGTGCGCCGTCTGAGGGACCTGCTGAAGCTGCTCAGCTTCGAAACCCAGGCGGGCTGCTTTGGTCGCTACGCGCCCGCCGTTAACCAGGAAAAATGGCTCGGTCGCTGGCACTTTCTCGAGTTGGCCGGCGACCGCTGGTGGCCGATCTTCGGCTCCGTCTATCTCCTGCAAGGCATCAAGCGGCAGCACGGCCTGCGCCTGCTGACGCCGGCCTGGCACGATCGCAAGGCGCGTGCCAAGGCCTTGGCGCCGGCCGTGCAGAGAATGCAACGGGGGGATCGGTGAGCGAAACCGGGGAATACGTCGAGATATTCACCGACGGCGCCTGCAGCGGCAATCCGGGTCCCGGCGGCTGGGGTGCGCTGCTCAGGATGGGCGGGCATGAAAGGGAGCTGTATGGCGGCGAGGCCGCTACCACCAACAACCGCATGGAACTGACGGCCGTGATCCGGGCGCTGGAAGCGCTCAAGCGGCCCGTGCATGCCTGCGTGCACACAGACTCGCAGTATGTGCAGAAGGGCATCAGCGAGTGGATCCATGCCTGGAAGAAGCGCGGCTGGCGCACCGCCGACCGGCAGCCGGTGAAGAATGCCGAGTTGTGGCGGGAACTGGACGCGCTGGCCGCGCGCCACTGCATCGAATGGCGCTGGGTGAAGGGCCATGCCGGCCACGCCGAGAACGAACGCGCCGATGCGCTGGCGCGCCGCGGCATGGAAACACTGAAAGGCGGCCGGGCTTGAGACAGATCGTCCTCGACACGGAAACCACCGGCCTGGATCACCGGATGGGCGATCGCATCATCGAGATCGGCTGCGTGGAGCTGCTCAACCGCAAGCTGACCGGCCAGCGCTTCCACCGCTATATCAATCCGGAACGCGAGGTCGAGGCCGGCGCGCTCGCCGTGCATGGCCTCTCCAACGAGTTCCTGCAGGACAAGCCCCGCTTCGGCGAAATCGTTGCCGCCTTCCTGGATTTCATCCGCGGCGCCGAGTTGATCATCCATAACGCCGCGTTCGATACCGGCTTCCTCGACAATGAGCTGGCGCTGCAGCAACAGGCGCCGCTGGGGCGGATCTGCACGGGCATCGTCGATACGCTGAAAATGGCTCGCGAGTTGCACCCGGGACGCAGGAACTCCCTCGACGCGCTGTGCGAGCGTTACGCCATCGACAATTCCGGCCGCACGCTGCACGGCGCCCTGCTCGATGCCGAACTGCTGGCGGAAGTCTATCTGGCCATGACGCGCGGCCAGGAGACGCTGCTCATGGAACTAGAAAGCCCGCCGGCAGAAGGCCTGCGGACGGCGCTTCCGGCTGAGCGCCCGGCCCTGCGCGTGGTGCGCGCCAGCGCCGAGGAGCAGGCTGAACACGAACGCGTCCTGGCGGAAATCGGCCAGGAGAGCCGGGGCAATTGCCTCTGGCAGGAGCGGCAGGCCTGAAGGCATCCATCGGAAGTTTTGATCAAGCAGGCGGTTTCGGCTACAATTCGCACCTTGCAGGCGCGTAGCTCAGCTGGTTAGAGCACCACCTTGACATGGTGGGGGTCGTAGGTTCGAGTCCTATCGCGCCTACCAATTCATGGAACAGAAGCCAGAGGACGGGGGCCGAAGCGGCTTCGGTTTTCTGGCTTCTGTCGTTTCGGGACGTATCCAGGATGCTGACGATTACATTGCCGGATGGTTCGAAGCGGGAATTCCCGCAGGCGGTGACGGTGGCCGAGGCGGCGGCGTCGATCGGCGCCGGACTGGCCAAGGCGGCGCTGGCCGGAAGAGTGGATGGCAAGCTGGTCGACACCGCGTACCGCATCGAGCGGGATTGCGCGCTGGCGATCGTCACCGACAAGGACGCCGAGGGTGTCGACATCATCCGGCACTCCACCGCCCACCTGCTGGCCTACGCCGTCAAGGAGCTGTTTCCCGAAGCCCAGGTGACCATCGGGCCGGTGATCGAAAACGGTTTCTACTACGACTTCTCCTACAAGCGCCCGTTCACGCCGGAGGACCTGGCCAAGATCGAAGCGCGCATGGCCGAACTGGCGAAGAAGGATCACCCCGTCGTGCGGGAGGTGTGGCCGCGCGACAAGGCGGTCGAGTTCTTCCGCTCGATCGGAGAACACTACAAGGCCGAGATCATCGCCTCGATCCCTGCCGGCGAGGATGTTTCCCTGTATCGCGAAGGCGATTTCGTCGACCTCTGCCGCGGCCCGCACGTTCCCTCCACCGGCAAGCTGAGGGTCTTCAAGCTGATGAAGGTGGCGGGCGCCTACTGGCGCGGCGACTCGCGCAACGAGATGCTGCAGCGGATCTACGGCACGGCCTGGGCGAAAAAGGACGAGCTCGAAGCCTACCTGCACATGCTGGAGGAGGCGGAGAAGCGCGACCATCGCAAGCTCGGCCGGCAGCTCGATCTCTTCCATCTGCAGGACGAGGCGCCGGGCATGGTGTTCTGGCATCCCAAAGGCTGGGTGATCTGGCAGGAGGTCGAGCAGTACATGCGCCGGCTGCTGGCTGCCAACGGCTATCAGGAAGTGCGCACGCCGCAGGTGATGGACCGCGTCCTGTGGGAGAAATCCGGCCATTGGGAGAACTACGCCGAGCACATGTTTACCACCAAGGCCGAGGAACGCGACTACGCCGTCAAGCCAATGAACTGTCCTGGCCACGTGCAGATATTCAACCAGGGCATCAAGAGCTATCGCGACCTGCCGCTGCGTCTGGCCGAATTCGGCTCCTGCCACCGCAACGAGCCTTCCGGCGCCCTGCACGGCATCATGCGTGTGCGTGGCTTCGTGCAGGACGACGCCCACATTTTCTGCACCGAGGAGCAGATCCTCGCCGAGTCCGCTGCCTTCATCGACCTGCTGCGCAAGGTGTATGCCGATTTCGGCTTCAACGACATTCTGGTCAAGCTGTCCACCCGGCCGGAAAAGCGCATCGGGTCCGACGAGACCTGGGACCGCGCCGAAGCCGCCCTGGCCCAGGCGCTCGATGCCAAGGGGCTGAAGTACGAACTGCAGCCGGGCGAGGGCGCCTTCTACGGGCCGAAGATCGAGTTTTCGCTGAAGGATTGCCTGAACCGCGTCTGGCAATGCGGCACCCTGCAGCTCGATTTCTCGCTGCCGGGCCGGCTCGGCGCGGAATACGTGGCGGAGGACAACAGCCGCCGGCAGCCGGTCATGCTGCATCGGGCCATCCTCGGATCGATGGAGCGCTTCATCGGCATCCTGATCGAGCACCATGCCGGCGCTTTCCCGCTCTGGCTGTCTCCGCTCCAGGCGGTGGTGATGAACATTTCCGAACATCAGGCCGATTACGCCGAAACTGTTGCGGAAAAACTACGCCAGGCTGGCCTGAGGGCTGTTGCGGATTTGCGTAATGAGAAAATTAACTATAAAATACGCGAACATAGCTTGCAAAAGCTGCCTTATCAGATTGTCGTCGGTGACAAGGAAAAGGCGGCTGGGTTGGTCGCCGTGCGTGCCCGGGGCGGACAGGACCTCGGGCAAATGTCCCTCGAGACGTTTGTCGAACGCCTGACGCGAGAACGCGATGCGCGGGCAGGGGCGGCCTGATTTTTCAATTTTTGGAGATTTGAACCATCGCACAGCCACAGCAGAAGGCGCAGCGCCTGAATGAGGAAATCAACGCCCCCGAAATCCGTTTGATCGGGGAAAGCGGTGAGCAGGTCGGGATCGTGACGGTCCAGGCTGCGCTGAAGATGGCCGAGGAGGCTGGAGTGGATCTGGTGGAGATAGCGCCCCTGGCCAAGCCCCCGGTCTGCCGCATCATGGACTACGGCAAATTCAAGTATGCCGAGGCGAAGAAAGCCCACGAAGCGAAGCTGAAGCAGAAGCAGATCCAGGTCAAGGAAGTGAAGTTCCGGCCCGGTACGGACGAAGGCGACTACCAGATCAAGCTGAGGAACCTGATCCGCTTCCTGCAGGAAGGCGACAAGACGAAAGTGACCCTGCGGTTTCGCGGCAGGGAAATGGCGCACCAGGAGTTCGGCGTGCGCCTGCTGGAGCGGGTGAAGGCCGATCTGGAGCCCTACGGCACGGTCGAGCAGTTTCCCAAGATGGAAGGCCGCCAGCTCGTGATGGTGCTGGCACCGCTGAAGAAGCAGAGCAAACATTGAGTTTCGCGCCCCGGCGGGGCGCAAGGCGGAATGAGCCGGCCGACAGGCTCATGCACAAGTGGTTGCGGGTTGTCGAAGCGCTCCTGGATCGGGAGCCACCCGGCGCCATGTTATAAGGAGATTCTTCGATGCCGAAGATGAAGACCAAATCGGGCGCTGCCAAGCGCTTCAAGGTGCGGCCGGGGGGCAGCGTCAAGCGTTCCCAGGCTTTCAAGCGCCATATCCTGACCAAAAAAACCACCAAGGCCAAGCGCCACCTGCGCGGCGCGGTCAACGTCCATGATTCGGACGTCGCCTCCATCCGGGCCATGCTGCCCTACGCCTAAGGAGATCGGACCATGCCACGAGTCAAACGCGGTGTAACGGCGCACGCGCGCCACAAGAAAGTTCTCGACCAGGCCAAGGGCTATCGCGGCCGTCGCAAGAGCGTCTACCGCATCGCCAAGCAGGCGGTGATGAAGGCCGGGCAGTATGCCTATCGCGACCGTCGTCAGCGCAAGCGCCAGTTCCGCTCGCTGTGGATTGTCCGCATCAACGCAGCGGCGCGCGAGTTGGGCATGACCTACAGCGGCCTGATGAACGGCCTGAAGAAGGCTTCCATCGAAGTCGACCGCAAGGTGCTGGCAGATCTGGCGGTGTTCGACAAGCCGGCTTTTGCCCAGCTTGCCAACCAGGCCAAGGCGCGCCTCTCCGCCTGAACGCGAAACGAGTGAAGAAAGGAGGCACCGAGCCTCCTTTTTTTACGCTTGAGCCATGAGTGACATCGAACAACTGGTTGCACAGGCGACAACCGAGTTTGCCGACATAGACGACGCCGCGGCGCTGGAGCAGGCCAAGGCGCGCTACCTCGGCAAGAGCGGTTCGGTGACCGAGCTGCTGAAGAGTCTTGGCAAGCTTGAGCCTGAGCAGCGCAAGCGCGCCGGCGCTGCCATCAACAGCGCCAAGGATCGCATCGAAGCTATGCTGAACGGCAGGCGCGAGGCGATCCGTCTTGCCGCCCTGGAGGCGCAGCTCAAGGCCGAAGCGCTTGACGTCACCCTGCCCGGCAGGGGGCTGCCCACTGGCGGCCTGCACCCGGTGACGCGAACCCTTGAACGCATCGAGGCCCTGTTCCGCTCCATCGGCTTCGATGTCGCCGACGGACCGGAGATCGAGGACGACTTCCACAACTTCACGGCGCTCAACACGCCGGAGAACCACCCGGCGCGCTCGATGCACGACACTTTCTATCTGCAGGATGCGCCGGGCCTGCTGTTGCGCACGCACACCAGTCCGATCCAAGTGCGTTTCATGGAAATGCACAAGCCGCCCATCCGCGTCATCGCGCCGGGCCGCGTTTACCGCGTCGATTCGGATGCGACCCATTCGCCCATGTTTCACCAGGTCGAAGGGCTGTGGATCGACGAGGACGTCAGTTTCGCCGACCTGAAGGGCGTATTTACCGATTTCCTGCGCAATTTCTTCGAGAAACCGGATCTGCGCACGCGCTTCCGTCCGTCCTTCTTCCCGTTCACCGAGCCGTCGGCCGAGATCGACATGAGCTGCGTGTTCTGCGACGGAAACGGTTGCCGCGTCTGCAGTCACACCGGCTGGCTGGAAATTGCCGGCAGCGGCATGGTGCATCCGAACGTGCTCAAGGCCGTCGGCATCGACAGCGAGAAGTACATCGGATTCGCTTTCGGCATGGGGCCGGATCGCCTAACCATGCTCCGCTACGGCGTGAACGATTTGCGCCTGTTCTTCGACGGCGATCTGCGTTTCCTTTCCCAGTTCAAATAATCATGCAGTTCTCCGAACACTGGCTGCGCGAATTCGTCAATCCGCCCCTTACCAGCGCAGAACTGGCGCACAGCCTCACCATGGCGGGGCTGGAGGTCGAGGCGCTGCAGCCCGTCGCGCCGGCCTTTGCCGGCGTCGTCGTAGCGCAAGTGCTCTCGGTCGACAAGCATCCCGATGCCGACAAGCTGAAGCTCTGCTGCGTCGATGCGGGCCAGGGCGACACGCTGCAGATCGTCTGCGGCGCGCCCAATGTCAGCGCCGGCATGAAGGTGCCTTGCGCCCTGGTCGGCGCCGAGCTGCCCGGCCTGAAGATCAAGGCGGCCAAGGTACGTGGCGTCGAATCCTTCGGCATGCTCTGTTCGGCGCGCGAACTCGGCTTGTCCGAGGATCACAGCGGCCTGCTGGCGCTGCCGCCCGAGGCGCCCGTGGGCGAGGATATCCGTACCTGTCTCGCGCTCGATGACAAGCTGTTTACCCTGAAGCTCACGCCGAACCGGGCCGACTGTCTCAGCCTGAAAGGCGTTGCGCGCGAAGTCGGTGCGTTGACCGGAACGGCCGCCTCCTTCCCGCCCGTCGGGGAAGTCCGCGTGACGAGCGACAAGCGCCGCGAGGTGGTGCTGGACGCGCCGGCTGCCTGTCCGCGCTACTGCGGCCGTGTCATCAGCGGCATCGATGCCAAGGCGCCGACGCCGGACTGGATGAAGCGCCGCCTCGAGCGCAGCGGCTTGCGCTCCATCAGCGCCGTGGTCGATATCACCAACTACGTCATGCTGGAACTCGGCCAGCCCCTGCATGCCTTCGACAATGTCCGTCTCGACGGCGCGGTGCATGTGCGCTATCCGGCCGCGGGCGAGAAACTGCTGCTGTTGAACGGGCAGACCGTCGAACCCTCCGTCGACACGGCGCTCATCGCGGACGACAGCCGTGCGCTGGCCATGGCCGGCATCATGGGTGGCGAGGAGAGCGGCATTGCAGACGACACCACCGAGTTGTTTCTGGAGAGCGCCTTCTTCGCGCCCGATGCCATTGCCGGCAAGGCGCGTGCGCTCGGCTTTTCCTCCGACGCCTCCTACCGCTTCGAGCGCGGTGTCGATTTCGCTGCTGCGCGCGAGGCGCTGGAAAGGGCAAGCCGGCTGATCATGGACATTTGCGGCGGGCAGGCCGGGCCGGTGGCCGAGGCGGTCGACCACAGTTACCTGCCGATGCGCGCGCCGGTGCGGCTGCGCGTGCCGAGAGCCGAGAAGATTCTCGGCATCCGCTTGGGTGCCGAGGTGGCAGCGCGCCTCTTCAAGGGGCTCGACTTCCATTTCACACAGGACGAGGACGTCTTCACGGTGACGCCGCCCTCGCACCGTTTCGACATCGCCATCGAGGAGGACCTGGTCGAGGAACTGGCCAGGCTGCATGGTTACGACAACATCCCCGCACGCCATGCGCAGGGTTCACTGGCCATCCTGCCGCAGAATGAGCAGACCCGCTCCGTCTGGCGCCTGCGTCGCCTGCTGGCAGCCCGCGATTACCAGGAGGTGGTGAATTACAGTTTCGTGGATGCCGCCTGGGAGCGGGATTTCTGCGCCAACGACGATCCGGTGGTTCTCGCCAATCCGATTGCCAGCCAGATGGGGGTGATGCGTTCCAGCCTGATCGGCGGACTGGTGGCCAACCTCGTTGGCAATCTCAACAGGCGCCAGGATCGCGTCAGAGTCTTCGAAACCGGCCGTTGCTTCCTGCGCGATGCCACAGGCGACCAGATCACGGGTTTCCTGCAGCCGAAACGGGTTGCGGCGCTGGCCTGGGGCCCGGCCGCGCCGGAGCAGTGGGGCGTGGCCACGCGCCGTGCCGACTTTTTCGACGCCAAGGCCGATGTCGAGGCGCTGCTGGCGCCGCTGCGGGGCGGTTTTGAGCGCTTGCAGCACCCGGCCCTGCATCCCGGCCGCGCCGCCTCGGTCATCCTGCAGGGCAAGGTGATCGGTCTGGTCGGGGAACTGCATCCGCACTGGGTGCAGAAATATGAATTGGGCAGCGCGCCGGTGCTGTTCGAACTGGATCTGGACGCCGTATTGCAGCAGCCGCTGCCGGCCTATCAGGAGGTTTCACGCTTCCCTGGCGTGGTGCGTGACATCGCATTGGTGGTGGCCCAGGAACAATCCGCCCAGCCCATGCTGGAGACGTTGCTTGCTGTCGCCCCGGCCTTTGTCCGGGAGGTCGTGTTGTTCGATGTGTATCATGGCAAGGGAGTCGATCCGGAGAAAAAAAGTCTTGCTTTCCGGGTAGTTATGCAAGATACTGAAAAAACGCTTTCCGAAGGCGAAGTCGATGCGGCGGTCATGGCAATGATCGAGGCCGCGACAAAAAAATTCGCCGCCAAGCTGCGTTCATAGGGAGCAGAAATGACGTTAACAAAGGCGGAACTCGCCGACCTCCTTTTTGAAAAGGTCGGCCTGAACAAGCGCGAAGCCAAGGATATGGTGGAGGGGTTCTTCGAGGAGATCCGGACGGCGCTGGAACGAGGCGACAGTGTGAAACTGTCCGGCTTCGGCAATTTCCAGTTGCGCGACAAACCGCAGCGCCCAGGCCGCAATCCCAAGACCGGCGAGGAGATTCCCATCACTGCGCGTCGCGTCGTCACCTTCCATGCCAGCCAGAAACTCAAGGCCTCGGTCGAGAAGCTGAGCAGTCATGGCAAACAAGGATGATCTGCCGCCGATTCCGGCAAAGCGATACTTCACCATCGGTGAAGTGAGCGAGCTGTGCGGCGTCAAGCCGCATGTCCTGCGCTACTGGGAACAGGAATTCACGCAGCTCAAGCCGGTCAAGCGGCGCGGCAACCGGCGCTACTACCAGCATCACGAAGTGCTGCTGGTCCGGCGCATACGCGAATTGCTCTATCGGGAAGGCTTCACCATCAGCGGGGCGCGCAACCGCCTGGAAGAAAATCTCAGCCGGGATTTGCCGAACCCTGCGGACGGATTGCCCGTCTTCCCTGTTCCCGGTCAGTCGCTGCGTGGCGAAATAGCCGGCATCATTGCCTTGCTGCGCGCCTGAAGCGCGTTTTCATCCCGTCGCGCGTTCCGCTCTCTGATATAATTCCAATCCAGTCGGGGCGTAGCGCAGCCTGGTAGCGCACTTGCATGGGGTGCAAGGGGTCGCGAGTTCGAATCCCGCCGCCCCGACCATTCTTACCCTGAGGCAGCCTTCGCCGCGCGGCATACCATGCGCATCCTCCTTTCCAACGACGACGGCTACTTCGCGCCGGGCATAGAGATGCTGGCCCGGACCCTGTCGGATTTTGCCGAGATTACCGTCGTTGCTCCCGAACGCGATCGCAGCGGCGCCAGCAACTCCCTCACGCTGGACCGCCCGCTCAGGTTGCGGCAGGCCGCCAACGGTTTCTACTTCGTAAATGGTACGCCTACCGATTGTGTACATCTGGCGGTGACCGGCATGCTCGAGCATCCGCCGGACATGGTGATATCGGGCATCAATCTCGGTGCCAACATGGGCGACGACACGATATATTCCGGCACTGTGGCGGCAGCGACCGAAGGCTACCTGCTGGGTGTGCCGTCGATCGCCGTGTCGCTGACCAGCCACAAGGCGGCCCATTTCGAAACGGCTGCCCAGGTGACCCGCGGCGTGGTCGAGCGCTGCCTTTGCCAGCCGCCGGGAGAGCCGGTGCTGCTGAACATCAATGTGCCGGACATCCCGCCCGACAGGCTGAAGGGCATCCGGGTGACGCGACTGGGCAAGCGGCACAAGGCAGAGGGCGTGGTTCGGCAGGTCAATCCGCGTGGCGAGACCGTATACTGGATCGGCGCTGCCGGCTCAGCCCAGGACGCCGGCGAAGGAACGGATTTCCACGCTATCGAGAACGACTACGCGTCGATCACGCCGCTGCAGATCGACCTGACGCACGGAGCCCAGATCACCACTGTCAAGAACTGGCTCGGGGCATGAAGCGCGAGCTGGCCGGCATCGGCATGACCTCACCGCGCACGCGTGCGCGCATGATCGAGCGCCTGCGCGCCGACGGCATCCGCGACGAACGCGTCCTGGCGGCGATGGCGGCGGTGCCGCGCCACATCTTTGTCGAGGAGGCGCTCGCCTCGCGCGCCTACGAGGACACGGCCTTGCCGATCGGACTGAAACAGACGATATCCCAGCCGTTCATTGTGGCGCGCATGATCGAACTGCTGGCGGCCGGGCGGGAACACCTCGGCAAGACGCTGGAGATCGGCGCAGGCTGCGGCTATCAGGCGGCGGTCCTGGCCCAGATGGCCAAGGACGTCTATGCGATCGAGCGCCTCGCCCAGTTGCTCGACAAGGCACGGGCCAACCTGCGCCACCTGCGCTTGCCGAATGTCCGGCTCAAGCATGCGGACGGCAGCCTCGGGCTGGCGGAAGCCGCGCCTTTCGATACAATCATCCTTGCCGCCGCTGCCGCTCGCGTGCCGCAGGCACTGCTTGGACAACTGGCGGTCGGCGGGCGCATGATCCTGCCCCTAGGTGGAGAGGACCAGGCACTTTGCCTGATCGAGCGTAGCGCGCGCGGCTTTAGCGAAACCCGCCTTGAATCGGTGCGTTTCGTACCCTTGCTGGCCGGAGTCGAATAGGCATGAACCATCCTGTTTCACGAGGCGTGATCCTTTCGGTGGCCTTGGTCGCCGTATCGCTGGGCGGCTGCGCGTCGAAGGCGCCTGCTCCGGTGATCGAGCGTGGCGGCCAGACGGCCAAGGGCGCGGCGCCCACTGCGAGCGCCGCCAAGCCCGGTGAATACCATACAGTGAAAAGAGGCGAGACGCTCTACAGCATCGCCCTGGAGCATGGTCAGTCATACCGCGATGTCGCCGCCTGGAACAACATCGACAACCCCAACATGATCCGGGTGGGTCAGCAGTTGCGCGTGGCGCCGCCGGAGGGCGTGGCCGTGGTCAAACCGATTGCCGCTCCCGCCGCGGTGGAGGTTCGCCCGGTGACCGCGGCAGCAAGCGTGCCGAACACCGATACCCTCAAGCGGGAACCCAAGGGCGGTAAGCAGCCTTATACGGAACAGGCCATGGCGGCAATGCAGAAGGCGGAGGAGTCGCGCCCCACGCCGCCTCCGGCCCAGGCCAGGCCCGAGCCCAGGCCGACGGAGGCCGCTGCCGGAGACGAGCTGAGTTGGACGTGGCCCGCCGCGGGCAGGGTGATCTCCTCCTATGTCGATGGCAGCAGCAAGGGCATCGATATCGAGGGACGCATCGGCGAGCCGGTACTGGCGGCCGAAAGCGGCAAGGTGACCTACGCCGGCAGCGGCATACGCGGCTATGGCAACCTGATCATTGTGCAGCACGCCAACGGCCTGTCCAGCGTGTATGCCCACAACAGCCGGCTGCTGGCCAAGGAAGGACAGCAGGTGGGCAGGGGACAGAGAATTGCCGAGCTTGGCAACAGCGATGCCGACCAGGCCAAGCTGCATTTCGAAATCCGCCGCCAGGGTAAACCGCTCGATCCCATCAAGCTGCTGCCGCCGAGGTGATGCATGCGCGAAGAGGTTTTGCCGGGTGAAGGGGAGCCGTCCGAACCGCCGGCGCCGGAAGCCGCGCCCGCCGGCGAGCCGGAATTCCTCAACGACGTCACCCAGATCTACCTCAACGAGATCGGCGCCAACCCGCTGCTGACGCCGGAGCAGGAGCTGTCCTACGCGCGGCTGACCCGGCAGGGCGACGAGGGCGCGCGCCAGAAGATGATCGAGCACAACCTGCGCCTGGTGGTGAACATCGCCAAGCATTACCTCAATCGCGGCATGCCGCTGCTCGATCTGGTCGAGGAAGGCAACCTTGGCCTCATCCACGCCCTCGACAAGTTCGATCCGGAACGCGGCTTCCGCTTTTCGACCTATGCCACATGGTGGATCCGCCAGAACATTGAGCGGGCCATCATGAATCAGTCACGCACCATCCGCCTGCCGGTGCATGTCGTCAAGGAGCTCAACTCGGTGCTGCGCGCCATGCGGCATCTGGAGGCCTCCAGCGCGCGCGAGACCGGACTGGAAGAGATCGCCCAGCTGCTCGACAAGCCGGTCGACGAGGTGCGCCAGGTGCTGGCGCTGAACGAGCATGTCGCCTCGCTGGATGCGCCGCTGGAGATCGACCCCAGCCTGTCCATCGGCGAATCGCTGGCGGACGATGCCGCCGAAACGCCGGAGATGCAGATTCATACCGCCGAAGTGGAGCATCTGGTAACGGAATGGATCGGCATGCTGAGCGACAAACAGCGCCGGGTGATCGAATCCCGCTACGGCCTCAACGGCTGCGAGGTGGCGACGCTGGAGGAACTGGCGGAGCGGCTTTCCCTGACGCGCGAACGGGTGCGGCAGATCCAGATCGAGGCGCTGGCCCAACTGCGGCGCATCCTCAAGCGGCACGGCGTTTCCAAGGACGTCCTGCTGTAACGCTCATCTCGCCGCCAGGCGGGCTGCCCTTTCCTGCTTCAATTCGAGCGACAGCGCATACACCGCCATGGCATAGAAGCTGGAGCGGTTGTAGCGCGTGATGACGTAGAAATTGCGGTAGCCGAGCCAGTATTCCGTGGCCTGATCCGGCGTGACGAGGTCGATCAGGGCGCAGGGCAGCTGCGGCGCTTCCACTGCCGGCGCGACGCCGTAGGCCGCCATTTCGGCCGGCGTGAGGCGCGGCACGATGCCCGCCTCGATCAGCTCATTGATGCGTTCGCCCGACGCATTGGCAGGGGCCGCAATCGCGCTGCCGGCCTCCCAGCCATGGCTGGCAAGGAAGTTGGCGACGCTGCCAATGGCGTCCGCGTTGCTCGCCGACAGATCGACTAGCCCGTCACCGTCGAAATCCACGCCCCAGTTGCGGATGCTGCTTGGCAGGAACTGCGGGATGCCCAGCGCGCCGGCGTAGGAACCGGAGTAGGCGGCAGGGTTGCGGCGCGATTCGCGCGCCAGCAACAGGAGGGCTTCGAGTTCGCGCCGGAAAAGATCGGCGCGCGGCGGATAGTCGAACGCCAGCGTCGCCAGCGTTGCCAAGGCCGGAAACTTTCCGGTGTTGCGGCCGTAGATGGTTTCGATGCCGATGATGGCGACGACGATTTCCTCCGGTACGCCGTAGGCGAGCCGCGCCGCTTCGAGGGCTTCCCGGTTCGCCTCCCAGAAGCGCAGGCCGCCGTGGATGCGTGAGGGCTCGATGAAGCGCGCGCGATAGGCTTGCCAGGAGCGCACCGACGGATCCTTTGGCGGCAGGATGGCCTGGAGCGCTTTCGGCTGAAGCTGCGCCTGGCCGAAAAGGCGCAGCAGCCGCGCGCGGTCGAAACCGTGCCGCTGGTGCATTTCATCGACGAAGGCGCGCACGTCTTCGCGCTGGGCGAAGCCGCCCGCCGTCGATACCGAGGGCAGGGCGAGGACAGCGAGAAGCAGGACCGGCAGGATGCGGCTCATTGCGATGGGGGTATCTTCAGGTCGGCAATCATGCCGCGCAGCTTTCGTCGCGCTTCCTTGCCGGCCAGTTTGCCATAGCGCAGGTCGATGTAGAGGCCGGCGATGGCCGCGAGTGCGGGGGAAAGCTCGGGGCGTGCCTGGGCTACGCGCTGCGTATAGTCCGCCGGCCCTTCCCAGGCCTGGCGTGCCAGGCCAATTCGCGCCAGCCGTCGGCTCAGGCGATTCCAGGCGCGCTGCACAGGATCGATACGCGCGCGGCGGTGCAGCGCCCAGGCCGTCAGACCCAGCAGCAGGAGGCCGCACAGCACGGCCATGGCGGCGGTCATCGCCTTCCAGTCCGGCTGGCGCATGCCGAGGCGCGAGAGCAGCTCGCGCTGGCGCTGCGGATCGAAGCCGAGCACCCATTGGTTCCAGGTGTTGCTGATGGCCTCCCAGCGGAAGCGCAGTTGCTTCAGCCAGGACAGGTCGGCGCGCACCAGGAAGGGCAGCGGCTCGCCGGCCGGCACGGCGGAAGCCAGGCCGGCCTCGATGCGGTTCGGCGCGACGGCGGCGGTCGGATCGACGCGCGTCCAGCCCTTGCCCTCCAGCCAGACTTCCGCCCAGGCATGGGCGTCGGACTGGCGCACGATCAGATAACCGTCTACGGGGTTGCGCTCGCCGCCCTGGTAGCCCGTGACCACGCGCGCCGGAATGCCTGCCGCACGCATGGCGAAGACGAAGGCCGAGGCGTAATGCTCGCAAAAGCCGCGCCGGGTCTCGAACAAAAACTGGTCGATGCTGTTTTCGCCGAGCAGCGGCGGGGTGAGGGTGTAGAAGAATTGCTCCATGCGGAAGTGGTCGAGCATGCGCCGAATCACCGCTTCGTCCTGCGCTGCCTCGCGCCGCCACTGCTCGGCCAGGGCGCGCGTGCGCGGGTTGTTGCCGGGCAGGTCGAGATGCCTGCGCAGCACGGTCTCGGCTTCGTCGGCGCCGGGCACGAAGCCGATGTGGGATTGCATGTCGTAGCGCAGCCGGCTGCGCACCGGCGTTTTCGACAGCACCTGGTATTCGCGCGAAACGATGGCGCCGGACGGTGGCGCCAGTGGCATTTCCAGGGCAAACAGCCAGGGCTTGTTGTGGGGTTCCAGGGTGACCGTGTAGCGGACGGTCGATTCCGTCGCCGTCCCGCCGGGACTGACTTTTTCCTGCTGGATCCCGCTGCGCCAGGTGCGGCCGTCGAACAGGCGGAGGACCGGGCCGCGCCAGTACAGCTGGGGTTTCGGCGGGATCTCGCCCTCGAAGCGGGCGCGGAAGGCGATCTCGCCGGACAGGCTCAGGTTGCTGATGGAGCCGGGCGTCATGCTGTCCGACAGACCGCTCATGCCGCTGTAGGCGTCGGCCGGCATGCCCCAGAGCGGCCCCTGCACGCGCGGAAAGAGCAGGAACAGGACCAGCATGAAGGGTGCTGCCTGCGCCAGCATGAGGGCGGACAGGCGCAGGTGGTCGACGACGTGGCGGCCGGCATGCGCCAGGCTGGACAGCGCGGCGGTGATGACGACGAGGGCGAGCAGGGTAAGGCCGGCGACATCCATGCCCTGCTCGTTGAGGAAATGCGTGAGCAGCAGGAAGTAGCAGAGGAAGACGACGGCCAGCCCGTCGCGCAGCCGGCGCATCTCCAGCAGTTTGAGGGCGAGAAAGAGGATCAGCAGGGCAATGCCCGGATCCTTGCCGAAGAAATGACGATAGGTGAAGAACACACCCGCCGTGCCGGCCAGGACGAGAAAACTCAGCAGCCAGCGCGGCGGCAGCGCGGCCCGGCGCCACCAGATCGCCGCGCACCAGAAGAGGGCCATCGCCGCGGCGGCAAGCAGCCAGGCCGGGACATGCGCGACACCGGGCGCCAGCGTCAGCACGGCGCAGGCGAGCAGCCAGAGTTCCTGGCTGCGGGTTAGCGGCGGACTGTCGCGCTTAATCCCCATACAGGGCCAATGCCTCAAGGCAATCCTGCAGCTGCCGCTCGCCCTGGCCGAGCGGGATTTCCCGGCCGGGCAGGCGCAGGCCATAGGCCAGCCCCTGGGCATGGGCATCCAGCAGCCAGCGCGTCAGCCGCGACAGGCGCGCTTCGATGCCCAGATCCGGCGGCAATGCGTCCCAATCGAGCCAGACCTGGACCGTGCCGGCGCCGCTGAATTGCTTGGTGAGCAGGGGTTGTTCGCGCGCCACTGCCTTCCAGGCGACATGGCGCGGCGAGTCGGCCGGCTGGTGCGTGCGCAGCCCGGCGAAATCCTCGCTGCCCCGGCCGCTGCGCGCGGTGCCGGACTCGCCGGCGGCTGTCAGCGGCAGGGGCGGCGGCGAGGCCTCCGGGCGTGGATAGACCAGGCAGCGCAGGTCCGGCTCGACATAGCTCCAGGCGCGGACCAGGCAGAGGGGATAGCGTGTCTCCAGCGTGACCCGGCCGGGCCGCAGCCAGCCCCGCCTGTGCGCCGGCAGGGGCAGGTTCACCGCGGTGGAGGCTTCGGGTGCCAGATCGGTCGTGACCGCCTCGCCGCCCGCCAGGTTGAGGCGGATGGCGAAGCGCCCCGGTCTGCGCCGGTTATGCAGTTGCAGGCCGAAATGCGCCGCGTCTCCGGCGAACACCGGTTCGACGCGGCCCGGCGAGATCTCGATGCGCACCAGGTTGCGGAAGGTGTGCAGCAGGGTGACCAGGCCAAGCCCGGCGAGCAGGAAGGTCAGAGCGTAGCCGAGACTGAGGTTGTAGTTGATGGCGCCGATCAGCATCAGGCCAAGCGCCGCAGCGTAGGCCAGGCCGGGCCGTGTCGGCAGGACATAGACGCGGCGCTGGGTGAGGACGATCGGCGACGGTTCCGGTCCGTAAAGACGGAACAGCCAGCGCTTGAACGCCGCGACCGGTTGCATGGACTATCAGGGAATCGGCACGGCGGAGATGAGCGCAGCGGCGGTATCGGCAGCGGATGCGGCCGGCGCGCCGCTGGCGGGATGCAGGCGATGGCCCGCCACGGCCGGCAGCACGGCCTGAATGTCTTCCGGCAGCACCAGGTCGCGATGGTCGATCATGGCCCAGGCGCGCGCGGCGCGCAGCAAGGCGAGCGCCGCGCGCGGGCTGAGTCCGGTCTCGTATTCAGGCGAGCGGCGGGTATGCTCGGCCAGTGCCTGCACATAGGCGATGAGGGCCTCGGAGACATGCACTTCCCGCACGGTCCGCTGCAGTTCGATCAGTTCGCCCGGTTCCATGCAGGGCTGCAGTGTGGCGACCATGTCGCGCCGGTCGGCGCCGCCGAGCAGTTCGCGCTCCGCTTCGCGATCCGGATAGCCCATGTCGATGCGCATGAGAAAGCGGTCCAGTTGCGATTCCGGCAGCGGAAAGGTGCCGATCTGGTGCGAGGGATTCTGCGTCGCGATGACGAAGAAAGGGTCCGGCAGGGGGCGGGTTTCCCCCTCGCAGGTCACCTGGTGCTCTTCCATGGCCTCCAGCAGGGCGCTCTGCGACTTTGGCGTGGCGCGGTTGATCTCGTCGACCAGAATCAACTGGGCGAAGATCGGACCGGGGTGGAACTGGAAGCCGCCCGTGTTGCGGTCGTAGATGGACACGCCGATGATGTCCGCCGGCAGCATGTCGGCCGTACACTGGATGCGGTGGAAGTTGAGGCCGAGCAATTTCGCCAGGACGTGGGCCAGGATGGTCTTGCCGACGCCCGGAAGGTCTTCGATCAGCAGATGGCCGCGCGCAAGCAGGCAGACCAGGGCGAGGCGGATCTGGCGCTCCTTGCCGAGCACGATGCGGCCGGCATGGCGAATGGTCTCGTCTATGGGGGAATAGGGCATGACTTGAGAGGTATGCGACAATCGGAGGATAATAAAACCTTGGCAACCATTCTATTGCATTTCCGTAAGAAGCCATCTCGAAGCCGCAACCGCGCGGCTCACTGAAATGGCTTCCAAGACAATATCCGGCGACGACCGGTGCCTCACATGACCACTGCCTTCATCACCCACCGCGACTGCTGGCTGCACGATATGGGTGCGCACCATCCGGAGTGCCCGGAGCGCCTCTCCGCCATCAGCGACCGGTTGATCGCCGCCGGGCTGGATCTCTATCTGGCTTTCCACGATGCGCCCCTCGCCACGCTGGAGCAGATCGTCCGCGTCCACCCTGCGGAATACGTGCGCCATATCCGCGAGAACGCACCCCAGAGCGGCATCGTCCACCTGGACCCGGATACCGCCATGAGCGCCGGCACTTGGCAGGCGGCGCTGCGTTCGGCCGGCGCCGGCATACTGGCCACCGATCTAGTCATCGGCGGCGAGGCCGAAAACGCCTTTTGCAGCGTGCGCCCGCCAGGCCACCATGCCGAGCGGGCGAAGGCGATGGGCTTCTGCTTCTTCAACAACATCGCCATTGCCGCCACCCATGCGCTGGAGGAACACGGCCTCCAGCGGGTGGCGGTGGTCGACTTCGACGTGCACCACGGCAACGGGACGGAGGACATCTTCGCCAACGACCCTCGCGTCCTCATGGCCAGTACATTCCAGCACCCCTTCTATCCCTACAGCGGGACGGAGTCCCCGGCGTCCAACATGGTCAACGTGCCGGTTCCGGCCGGCACACGCAGCGACGGCTTTCGCGAGGCGGTGGCGGAAGTGTGGCTTCCGGCGCTGCGCAGCTTTGCGCCTGAGGCGATTTTCATCTCGGCCGGCTTCGATGCGCACTACGAGGACGACATGGCTTCGCTCGGCCTGGTCGAATCCGATTATGCGTGGGTGACGCAACAACTCAAGGCGGTGGCCGCCGAATCGGCGCAAGGCCGCATCGTGTCGATGCTGGAGGGCGGCTACGCCTTGTCCGCCCTGGCGCGCAGCGTGACGACCCACATCAAGGTTCTGGCAGACCTTTGAGCGGACCGGGAACCGGCGCCTGAGGCAGGTGTCAACTTGGCGCCCAGCCAACGCATTCTTCTCCAAAAGTGGCATTCATCGATTAAAATTCAACGTTTAACAGAAGACCCGAGACCATGATAAAAGGTTCGATTGTCGCAATCGTCACGCCGATGCAGGCCGATGGCAGCCTGGATTACCCGCGGCTGAAGGCGCTTGTGGACTTTCATGCGTCGGAAGGCACCGACGGCATCGTCATCGTTGGCACCACCGGCGAGTCGCCGACCGTCACGGTCGAGGAGCACTGCGAACTGATCCGCGCGGCCGTCGAGTATGCTGCCGGCCGCCTGCCCGTCGTTGCCGGCACGGGCGGCAACGCCACCGCCGAGGCGATCGAACTGACCGCCTACGCCAAGAAGGCCGGCGCGGCCGCATCCCTCAACGTCGTGCCCTACTACAACAAGCCGACGCAGGAGGGCCTCTATCGCCATTTCAAGGCGATCGCCGAGGCCGTCGACCTGCCGATGATCCTGTACAACGTGCCCGGGCGCACCGTGGCCGACATGAGCAACGAAACCACACTGCGCCTGGCGCAGGTGCCGGGCATCGTCGGCATCAAGGACGCTACCGGCAATCTCGAGCGCGGCAGCGATCTGATCAAGCGGGCACCAAAGGGATTCGCCCTCTACAGCGGCGACGACGCCAGCGCGCTGGCCTTCATCCTGCTTGGCGGACACGGCACGATCTCCGTCACCGCCAACGTGGCGCCCCGCCTGATGCATGAAATGTGCGCGGCAGCGCTGGCCGGGGACGTGGCTAGGGCGCGCGAGATCAACGCGCGCCTGTTCGGCCTGCATCGGCACCTTTTTGTCGAGGCCAATCCGATTCCGGTGAAATGGGCGGTCAGCCGGATGGGGCTGACCGAAGCGGGCATCCGGCTGCCGCTGACGCCCTTGTCGCCGGAATACCACGATCGCGTGCTGCAGGCCATGCGCGAAGCCGGCATCGCCGTTTGAAATCCGAATTTTCTGAAAGGCGGGGCATGTTCCGCATGAAGTCGAGGCTGCTGCTTTTGGTGAGTGCTTTCCTGCTGCTGGCGGGTTGTTCCAGCATGTCTATCGAATCGAAAAAGATCGACTACAAGTCGGCCGGCAAGCTGCCGCCGCTGGAAATTCCGCCCGATCTGACCTCGCCCAACCGGGACGAACGCTATGTCGTGCCGGACATCTCCCCGCGCGGCTCGGCGACCTATTCCGCCTACAGTTCGGAGCGCAGCGGCTCGAAGGACGCCGCCGCTCAGGAAATCCTGCCGCAGATCGACAAGATGCGCGTCGAGCGTTCCGGCAACCAGCGCTGGCTGGTCGTGGCGGGCACGCCGGACAAGATCTGGTCGACCCTCAAGGAGTTCTGGCAGGAGCTCGGCTTCATCGTCAATCTCGAACTGCCCGATGCCGGGATCATAGAGACCGACTGGGCCGAGAACCGTGCCAAGCTGCCCCAGGACATGATCCGCGCCACGCTCGGCAAGTTCCTCGACCAGATATACTCGACGCCCGAACGCGACAAGTTCCGCACCCGCCTCGAGAAGGGCGCGGAGGAAGGTACTACGGAAATCTACATCAGCCATCGCGGCATGTACGAGGCGTATGCCGATGAAGGCAAGGGGCGCACCGTATGGCAGCCTCGTCCGCCCGATCCCGAACTCGAGGCTGAGATGTTGCGCCGGCTGATGGTGCGCCTCGGCACCCAGGAAACCCGCGCCAAGACCTTGATGGCCGCCGACGCAAAGGGCGAGGAACGCGCCAAGCTGATCCGTGCCACGAGCGGCGTCGGCTCCCTGCAACTGCTCGAGGCTTTCGATCGTTCCTGGCGCCGTGTCGGCCTGGCCCTGGATCGGGTCGGCTTCACCGTCGAGGACCGTGATCGCAGCAAGGGCCTTTACTACGTCCGCTATGTCGATCCCGAGGTGGATGTGGGCAAGAAGTCCGAGGGCGGGCTCCTCAGCAAGCTGAAGTTCTGGGACAGCAAACCTGCGCCCAACCAGCAGTTCCGCATCCTGGTCAAGGGCGACGGCGGCGAGAGTAGCGTCCAGATATTGACCCGCGAGGGCGGGGTGGACAACTCGGACACGGCGAAAAAGATTCTCGGCCTGCTCTACGACCAGTTGAAGTAACGATGCGCTTCGCTTCGCTGGGTAGCGGCAGCCGCGGCAATGCGCTGCTGGTCGAAGCGGGGACCACGCGAGTTCTCCTCGATTGCGGTTTCGGCCCGCGCGAGGTCGCATTCAGACTGGGCCGTCTCGGCCTGGCCGCCGAAGACCTGGCCGGCATTCTCATCACACACGAGCACAGCGACCATGCTGCCGGCGCCTTCAAGCTGGCGGCCAGGCATCGCCTGACCATCCGGATGACGCACGGCACTTCTTCTGCCATCTCGCCGGGTGGGGCAGAGGTGCCGGGGGTGGAACTCATCGACAGCCATCAGCCGCTCCGCATCGGCGATCTGGAGGTGCATCCCTTTCCTGTGCCGCACGATGCGCGCGAGCCAGTCCAGTTCGTGTTTTCCGACGGCAGACATCGCCTCGGCGTGCTGAGCGATCTAGGCGGTTCCACCCCCCATGTGGAGAGAATGCTGTCCGGCTGCGACGCGCTGGTGCTGGAATGCAACCACGATGCGGACATGTTGCGGAAAGGGGGCTATCCGCCGCATCTGAAGCGGCGCATCGCCGGGCGCTATGGCCATCTCGACAACAACGCCTCCGCTGCGCTGCTCGCCGCCCTGGATACCAGCCGATTGCAACACCTGATTGCCGCGCATCTGAGCCAGCAGAACAATACCCCTGGTCTGGCTAGGGCTGCTCTGGCGGGAGTCCTGGGGTGCGCCGGGGAGTGGATCGCAGTCGCCGATCAGGAAACCGGATTCGACTGGCGCGACTTGCGCTGAAGACGAAAAAAGCCGGCCCGCAGGCCGGCTTTTCGCACCAAAACAGAAACGCAATTACTTTTTCACGGCTTCCTTGGCGGCTTCCTTGACGGCTTCCTTGGCCATTTCCTTCACTTGGCCTTCCATGCCAGCAGGCTGAGCCGGGGCAGCAGCAGGGGCGGCTGCGGGGGCGCCGGCCATACCTTCCATACCCTTCTGGCCTTCCATGCCGGCCATGCCAGCAGGCTGGGCCGGAGCAGCAGCGGGTGCCGGCGCCGGGGCGGCGGCAGGAGCGGGAGCAGCCGGGGCGGCGGCAGGCTTGGCTTCTTCTTTCTTGCCGCAGGCGGTCAGGGCCACGGCGACGAGGGCAGCAACGAGGAGAGAGTATTTCATTTGATATTCCTTATCGATAAAGAAAACGTTTGTTCAAATACACACAACCACACAACTTCCAAAATTTTGGGTTTGATCTGAATCGCTTCAAATCGATGGAAATTCTAACAAAAAAGCTGTTGCCTGCCCAGATAGCATCGAAGCCGGCTAAAGGCCGAGTTGGGTGGCCGCGGCACACGGCGTGGATTCGATCCAGAGATCTTCAAAACGCTGCTGCCAGTCGTGGACCTCTAGCGGGTATTCAATGAGCAACTTGCCGCGAAAATGATCCGCATGGAAGCGGATGGCCCCGCTTGCCCCGTCGGCCAGGACAAAGCAATCGGCGATTCCCTGCAAGGCTTCCGGTGTTTGGCGGATCTGGAAACAGTGGCTGTAACGCTTGCGCAGCGCTGACAGGCGTGCCGAATAGCGGGACAGATAGTCCGGGTCGTGCAGGACGATGCGCAGACTGCGGTCGCGCCCGGCCGCCAGGAAGGCGGCAATCGCGTCGGCCCTCGCACGGCTGTCCAGTTCCAGCGCCTTCAGGTCGGGATCGAAGATGCAGATTTCCTTGCCTGCCCGTGAAAGCACGACATCGAGCGCCTTCTGGTAGGCGGCGCGGGTATCGAAGGTTTCCTCGTGATTGTCCGGCATGGGGCGGCTGAATAGTCCGTTGCCATATTAGGCCAAGCCGTTGGTCGTTGCAAATCCTGCGGCGATGCATACAATTGCGCCTCCCGTTTCCTGAGCTCCCGCAATGCCTGAAATCATCATCGAATCCCTGGACCATGAGGGCAGGGGCGTGGCCCGGCAGGATGGCAAGACCCTCTTTGTCGAGGGCGCCCTGCCGGGGGAGCGGGTGACGTTTTCCAGCTACCGGCGCAAACCGAACTACGAACTGGCTACCGCTGGCAGGATAATCAAGCCGAGTTCCTTGCGCATCGAGCCTCGTTGCAGGCATTTCGGCATTTGCGGCGGCTGCAGCATGCAGCATCTCGACGCACCAGGGCAGGCGGCGGCCAAGCAGCGGGTGCTGGAGGACGCCTTCTGGCACATCGGCCGCCTGCGGCCGGAGACGGTCTATCCGGCCATCCAGGGATCGGCCTGGGCTTACCGTTCCCGTGCCCGTCTCTCGGTGCGACTGGTGCCGAAGAAGGGTGGCGTGCTGGTCGGCTTCCATGAAAAACGCAGCAGTTATATCGCGGACATGGACAGTTGCGAGGTGCTGCCGTCCGCTGTCTCCAAGCTACTGCCCTTGCTGCGCCGGCTGGTCGGCGCCCTGTCGGTCGCCGACCAGCTGCCGCAGATCGAGGTGGCGGTTGGCGATGCGGTGACGGTACTGGTCCTGCGCATCCTGCAACCGTTGACGCCTTCAGACGAGGCGCAGTTGCGCCGGTTTGCCGAGGAACACGGCATCCAGTTCTGGCTGCAGCCCGGCGGGCCGGATTCGGCCCATCCCTTCCATCCGGCCGAGGCGCCGGCGCTCGGCTATGCCTTGCCGGACTTCGATCTGCAACTGCGGTTCCGGCCGAACGAGTTCACCCAGGTCAATCAAGGCATCAACCGCATGCTGTTGCGCCGGGCCATGCACCTGCTGCAGCCGCGGCCGGGCGAACGCATCGGCGATCTGTTCTGCGGCCTCGGCAATTTCACCCTGCCGATCGCCCGCAGCGGCGCCTATGCCTTCGGCGTGGAGGGCAGCCAGGCCCTGGTGCGGCGGGCGGAAGAGAACGCCGCGCTGAACGGCTTGTCCGGCCTTGTCGGCTTCAGCGTGGCCAATCTGTTCGAGGCAAAGCCGGAGTTGCTGGCCGGCTGGGGACGGCTCGACAAATGGCTGATCGACCCGCCGCGGGAAGGGGCGATCGAACTGGTCAAGGCGATCGGTGAGGACGGGCCGCAAAGCATTGTCTATGTCTCATGCAGCCCTGCCACCCTGGCGCGCGATGCGGCGGTGCTGGTGCATGAGAAGGGCTATCGCCTGCGCGGCGCCGGCATAGCCAACATGTTCCCGCAGACTTCCCACGTCGAATCCATCGCCCTGTTCGAGAAGTGATGCCTAAGCAGGTGATGAGGGGCGGGCTGGCATGAGAGGCCGCGTGATAAAATCACTTGCCATTCGGAGGCGTGGCAGAGCGGTTGAATGCAGCTGACTTGAAATCAGCCATGTCCGCAAGGGCATCGTGGGTTCGAATCCTACCGCCTCCGCCATCAGCCCGCTTCGCCGACCTCGCCACGCAGGGCATCCGCCCAGCAATTGGGTGTCTCGAAGAGACGCACGCGCTCAAGGCGCAGGTGGTTGCCGTAGCTGTCCCGGTACACGCGATCGAGCAGGCCGAATGCCACCGTGGCGAGGTTCTCGGCCGTGGGCACGACATCCAGCACGACGGTCTTGTGTCCCGGCAGGCTATCGAGGAATCTCAGCAGCACCGTGTCGTTGCGCCAGACGAGAAAGGCGTGATCCCAGATGTCCACCAGGTTCTGTTTCGCCAGCGTCTTGATGTCGGCAAAATCCATGACCATGCCGTTCACGGGCGAACCGCTTTGGCGGATGATGTCGCCCGACAGCGTGATCTCTATGGCGTAACGATGGCCGTGCAGGTGGCGGCACTGGCTCTGGTGGTCTGGAATGCGATGGCCGGAATCGAACTCGAGGCGGCGGGTAATGCGCATGGTGCCTCAGGAATGGATCAGGAATGTTGGCGGATTATAGCATTCGGCCACTGGCCGATCGGAGACGAAACGGGTGTCGAAACAACTCGATGTGACGGATCATAGCCGGGACAGCGCGGGCCTGGTGTATGTGTATCCCGTGGTTTCGCGCCGGGCCGGCGGCGTGTCGATCGGCATCAACCTGAATCCCAACAACGCCTGCAACTGGCGCTGCATCTACTGCCAGGTGCCGGACCTGAAGCGCGGCGCTGCTCCGCCGATCGACCTGGCGCTGCTGGAAAGCGAACTGCGTGGATTCGTCGAAGTCCTGCTGCACGGAGACTTTATGCGCCGGCATGTCGCGGAGGGCATGCGGCGAATCGTCGATATCGCTTTCTCCGGGAACGGCGAGCCGACCTCGGCGGATGCGTTTCCCGAAGCCATCGAGGTAGCGGGCCGGGTGAGGCGCGAAAGCGGGCTCGATGACGGCGTGGCGCTGCGCCTGATCACCAATGGCAGCCTGGTCGGGCGCGGCAGGGTGCAGGACGGCCTGCGCCTGCTTGGCCAACTCGGCGGAGAAGCTTGGTTCAAGGTCGATGCGGGGACGGAAGAGGGTTATCGCCGCATCAATGGCGTGGACATGTCGCCCGCAGCGGTGGCGCGGAATCTGCGGTGCTGCGCCGGGCTTTGCCCCACCTGGGTGCAGACCTGCATGTTTGCGCTCGACGGCGAGGGGCCGACGGAGCGGGACGTGTCGACTTACCTCAACGTGCTGGCCATGGCCGGCATCGAGAATCTGGCGGGGGTGCACCTGTATGGCCTGGCGCGTCCTTCGATGCAACCGGAGGCAGACCGCCTGTCACGACTGCCGGAAGAAAAGCTGGAAGGGGTCGTCCACCGCCTGCGGGCGCAGGGGCTGACCGTGCGGGTCAGCCCCTGACGCTTCAGTTGCCTTTCTTGCCCTTGCCCTTGGCGGCCTTCTTCAACGACCTGAACAATTCCGGGTCGCTGGATTTCAGGTATTCCACGACTTCCCAGTCGTCGCGCTTGATCTTGCCGATGTCGATCTGCTCGACGTGAACCAGGCGGAGCAGCTGCTGCACCGGCCGGGGCATGTTGCGGCCGCTTTCGTAGCGGGAGCCGCCGCTTTGGGTAACGCCGATCTTGGACCAGAACTGCTGCTGGTTGAGCCCGAGCTTGCGGCGGATTTCGCGCGCGTCGATGGTATCGGTCTTCATTATCGTGCCGTCCTTTAAATTGTATTTAATAAAATTAGAATAATTGCAAAGCCAAATAAACTATCACCTAAGTAATAGCACACACAGTATAGACAATATTCAAAGCACATACAAGGCTGGCATACCGGCGGACGCTGCTGGGCGTTTTCCCGCGGATTTGCCGGCAGCCGCTGCGCCGGCCTCCGGTTATCGGGTAAAATTTCGCTCTTTTCAACGCACTAGAAGAGAAAGAAGCGGTTGTCCATGGCACTCATAGTTCAGAAGTACGGCGGTACCTCGGTCGGCTCGCCAGAGCGGATCAAGAACGTCGCCCGGCGCATCGCCAGCTGGCAGGCGAAGGGCCACCGGGTCGTGGTGGTGGTATCCGCCATGAGCGGCGAGACCAACCGCCTGATCGCGCTGGCGAAGGAGATGCAGACGAACCCCGACTCCCGCGAACTGGATGTCATTGCCTCGACCGGCGAGCAGGTGACGATCGGCCTGCTGTCCATGGCGCTGATAGGCATCGGCGTCAAGGCGCGCAGCTATACCGGGGGACAGGTGCGTGTCCTGACCGACAGCGCCTTCACCAAGGCGCGCATCGTCAGCATCGACGAAGGCAACATCAAGCGCGACCTCGACAACGGCTTCGCGGTGGTGGTGGCCGGCTTCCAGGGCGTCGACGAGGCCGGCAACATCACCACGCTGGGCCGCGGCGGTTCCGACACCTCGGCGGTCGCCATCGCCGCTGCGCTGAAGGCCGACGAGTGCCAGATCTACACCGACGTGGACGGCGTCTATACCACCGACCCGCGCATCGTGCCCGAGGCTCGCCGGCTGGAAACCATCACCTTCGAGGAAATGATGGAAATGGCCAGCCTCGGCTCCAAGGTGCTGCAGATCCGCTCGGTCGAGTTTGCCGGCAAGTACAAGGTCAAGCTGCGCGTGCTGTCCAGCCTGGAGGAACTCGGCCAGGAAGGCCCGGGCACGCTCATTACATTCGAGGATGACATCATGATGGAACAGCCAACGATTTCGGGCATCGCCTTCAACCGCGACGAGGCCAAGCTCACCGTGCTCGGCGTGCCGGACCGCCCCGGCATCGCCTACCAGATCCTTGGGCCAGTGGCCGAGGCCAACATCGACGTGGATATGATCATCCAGAACATCGGCCACGACGGCATGACCGATTTCTCGTTTACCGTGCCGCGCGGCGAGTTCGCCAGGGCGACCGCCATCCTCGATCAGGTCAAGGGGCACATCGGCGCGCGCCAGATCACCGGCGACAACAAGATCGCCAAGGTGTCCGTGGTCGGCGTCGGCATGCGCTCCCACGTCGGCATCGCCAGCAAGATGTTCCGCACGCTGGCGGAGGAAGGCATCAACATCCAGATGATCTCCACCTCCGAGATCAAGATTTCCGTGGTGATCGACGAGAAATACCTCGAACTGGCCGTGCGGGTGCTGCACAAGGCCTTCGATCTCGATCAGGTGCCGGCCTAAGCCGTTTGACCGGCTTGGGCGAAAGCGGTAATATCGCCGGCCGTTTTGGAGAGATGGCCGAGAGGTCGAAGGCGCTCCCCTGCTAAGGGAGTATGCGGGCTTAAACCTGCATCGAGGGTTCGAATCCCTCTCTCTCCGCCAGTTTGATATAATTTTGCACCAACGCGCCCGTAGCTCAGCTGGATAGAGTACTTGGCTACGAACCAAGGGGTCAGGAGTTCGAATCTCTTCGGGCGCGCCAGTTTCCAAGGGCCTGCGATTTCGCGGGCCCTTTGTTTTTGCAACGGCAGCGCCGTCTTGCGTTAGGATATCCGCCGACTGCACAACGGGAGAGGCATCATGATGGCAACGCTGATTCGGCTGGTTCTGACCGGGATGCTGGCTTTGTTTTTTGTCGGGAGCGCCGGGGCGGCCTCCAGGGAGGAAATCAACGCCGAAGTGCGCCAGGCACTGAAGGAATTCCGCCAGCACACCAGCGCCGGGCACGAACTTTCGCAGAAGGCCGCCGGCATGCTGGTATTCCCCAGCGTGGTGAAGGCGGGCATCGGCGTCGGCGGGGAGTACGGCGAGGGCGCGCTGCTGATCGGCGGCAAGCCGGCGGCCTACTACAACATCGCCTCCGCTTCGATCGGATTGCAGCTCGGCGCCCAGGCGCGCAGCATGATCATCCTGTTCATGACAGAGAACGCCCTGTCCAAATTCCGCGCCAGCGAGGGCTGGAAGGCGGGCGTGGACGGCAGCGTGGCGCTGGCCACGCTCGGTGCGGGCGGCGCCGTCGATACCGAGACGGCGAAAAAGCCCATCATCGGCTTCATCTTCTCCAACAAGGGGCTGATGGCCAACCTGACCTTCGAGGGCTCGAAGATCACCAAGATCGACCGCTGATCAGGCAACCAGAGGCGGCTCGTCCATCAGCGCCACCTGCTCGCGCAGTTCGAGAATGCGGTCCTGCCAGTAGCGCTGGGTGTTGAACCAGGGAAAGGCCGCCGGGAAGGCCGGATCGTCCCAGCGCCGCGCCAGCCAGGCCGAGTAGTGCAGCAGGCGCAGGGTGCGCAGCGCCTCGACCAGATGCAGTTCGCGCCGGTCGAAGTCGCGGAAGTCCTCGTAGCCGGCCAGCACCTCGCCGAGCTGGTGCGTCATCTCGGCCCGTTCTCCGGACAGCAGCATCCACAGGTCCTGCACGGCCGGCCCCATGCGGCAGTCGTCGAAGTCGACGAAATGGGGGCCGCGCATTTCACCGCTATCGGTCCATAGCACGTTGCCGGCATGGCAGTCGCCATGCAGGCGGATCGAAGCGACGGCGCCGGCGCGCGCGTAGCAGCGGCGAGCGCCGTCGAGCGATTGATCGACCACGCTACACCAGGCAGTGCGCAGGTCTTCCGGCAGGAAGCCGTGCGCGAGGACATAATCGCGGGAGGCTTCGCCGAAGCCGGCAATATCGAGGCAGGGACGCTCGCGGAAAGGCGCCACGGCGCCGACGGCGTGGATGCGTCCGAGGAAGCGCCCCATCCACTGCAGGGTGTCCGGCCGGTCCAGTTCGGGGGCACGGCCGCCGCGGCGCGGAAACACCGCGAAACGGAAACCCTGTGCATGGTGCAGGGTGCGCCCGCCGGCCAGCGGGAGGGGGGCGACGACGGGGATTTCCCTCTCATGCAGTTCCTGGGCGAAGGCGTGCTCTTCGAGGATTGCCGCATCGCTCCAGCGCTGCGGCCGGTAGAATTTGGCCACCAGCGGCGGCGCATCGACGATGCCGACCTGATAGACGCGGTTCTCGTAGCTGTTGAGGGCCAGCAGGGAGCCGTCGCAGGGCAGGCCGACACTCTCCAGGGCATTCAGGACGATATCGGGGGTGAGGGCCGAATAGGGATGCATGTCGGTGTCCATGACGGCATTGTACGTTCCCGCCGACGCGCTATTATGGGCGCCGCGAAGAAGAAGACCGGAGAAAATGGACGACTATCCGCAGCAACTGGTTCATCCGCATCGCCTGTTCGACGGCACCGAGGTCGTCATCCGGCCCATCCGCCCGGAAGACGCCGCCATCGAGCAGGACTTCGTGCGCGGGCTCTCGGAGGATTCGCGCTACAACCGCTTCATGGGCCAGCTGCGCGAGCTGGCGCCGCGCAAGCTGGAGTACCTCACGCAGATCGACTACGACCAGCACATGGCGCTGATCGCCACGGTGGTGCGCGACGGGCGCGAGGTGGAGATCGGCGTCGCGCGCTACGTCGTCACGCCCGGCAGCGACAGCTGCGAGTTCGCCATCACGGTGGACGATGCCTGGCAAGGCACGGGCGTGGCCGGCATCCTGATGCTGGAACTGTTCGAGGCGGCGCGCCGGCGGGAGCTGAAGGCCATGGTCGGCTACGTGCTGGCGAGCAACCACAAGATGCTGAAATTCTGCCGCCAGCTCGGTTTCGAATTCCATCGCGACGAGGGCGGCGGCGACACCATCAACGTCGTCAAGGCGCTGTAGTTTTTCCGGGCTTTTCCGATGCCAGGCGATGCGCCCAGCGCGTCGTTTCCGGCAGGCGAAAGCGCGTCAGGCAGGCCATCACCCAGGCGACGGAGGATTCCAGGCCGATGCGGTGGCCGGGGGAGATATACAGCGGCTTGACGCCCCGGCGGGTGCGCAGCACGGCGCCGATGACCTCGCCGCGGTCCTCGAGCGGCACCCAGGCGCCGCGCTCGTCCGGCACCGCATCGTGCGTGCCGATCAGGCGCGTCTTCGCCACCCCGATGGCCGGAATGTCGAGGAGCAGGCCGAGGTGGCTGGCGATGCCGAGCCGGCGCGGGTGGGCGATGCCCTGGCCGTCGCAGAGCAGCAGGTCCGGCGGGACGGCGAGCTGCTCGATGGCCGCCAGCACGGCCGGCACTTCGCGGAAGGAGAGCAGGCCCGGCACGTAGGGAAAGCGCGTCGGCAGGCGGGCGATGGCCGAGGTTTCCAGCTGCAGCGAGGGGAAGGCGAGCACGGCCACGGCGGCGCGCGTCGTGGCGCCGGCCTCCTCGAAGCCGGCATCGACGCCGGCGACGCGGCCGATGGCGGCGAAGTCGTCCCGGCGAACGACTTCCGCGGCGAGACGCGCCTGCAATGCCATCGCTTCCTTCGGCGTCAGGTCCCAGCGGTGGCGCTGCCGGATCCTCATGCGTCGCAGCGGACAGCGATCAGCGGGACCAGCATCTCGTCGGCGCTGACGCCGGCATGCACGCCGATCTGGCGGTGGCGTTTCTCGCCCTCGACCCAGTCGAGCAGGGTCCAGTCGTCGCGCATCACCAGCGCGTAGTCGCCGATGCGCGAGGCCAGTCGCGGATCGGCCGCGCCCGGCCCGAACCAGCCCTGATCGAGCAGCGCCCGGCGCGGGAAGGCGTCCAGGCAATGGCCGAAATGCTCGGACAGGTAGTCCTCGAAGCGGGCCGTCTGCCCGGGCCTGACATAGCAGTAGGCGACGCGGCGTTCGCCGCACAGCGGGCGCACCAGCGTCGCGGCGAGATCCGGGTGCTGCGCCAGATCGATCTGGCGTTCCGGCGGCGAATCGATGAAGCCGTGGTCGGCGCAGGCCAGCACCAGCGTGTCACTGCCGGCAATGGCGGCGAGGAAGGCGCCGAAGGCCTCGTCGAGCAGGGCGAACTGCGCGGCGACCTGGGTGCTGCCGACGCCATGGCTGTGGGTGAGCGAGTCGAGCTCCGCGTAGTAGGCGTAAATATAGGCGGGTTCGACGGAATCGCGCAGCGCGGCCGCGATCTGGCCGAACAGTTCGGGCAGCGTCCGATAGCCGCGCACTGCGGCGGCGCCGCTGTGATACAGGCTGAATTCCGAGTGGGCGATGGCCTGCGGCGAAACGAAGACGCTGCGCCGGGCGAGGCGGTCGACGAAAGGCCGGTGGCCGAACAGGCGGCGCGACAGCGCGCCGGGCGGCGCATCGAATTCGCCCGCGCCGCGCGGCCTGAGCGGCAGCACGGCGGCGATGGCGTCCAGTTCCGCGAAATACATGTGCCAGCCGGTCAACGCGTGCTGCTGCGGCGCCAGTCCGCTCAGGTACGTGGTGATCGCGCTGGCGGTCGTGGACGGAAAGACCGAGCTGAGGCGGCCGTGCAGGTGCGCGTGAAGGTGGCCGCCCGCGCCGTTCTGCTGCAGGTAGTTGTAGCCGAGGCCGTCGATGACCAGCAGTACGATGTTGCGCGCCGTGCCGCCGAGACTGACTTTTGCGTCGTGCAGCGGCGCATAGGGCAGTGGCGGCGCGCCGCAGGCGTCGCCGAGCGAACGCATCAGGTTGACGATGCTGCCGCCCTCGTAGTCCGGGAAGATCACTTCTTCTGGTAGGTGCCGATCAGTTCGGCCTGCGCCAGCACGTGGCCGTGCATGGCCTGCGCCAGCTGCGCCTTGCTGGGCCGGTCGAGGTCGGGCAGCAGGGTGTCGAGGGCATACAGCTTGTGGAAATAGCGATGCCGCCCGATGGGCGGACAGGGACCGCCGTAGCCGGTGCGCTGCCAGTCATTGACGCCTTCGCGCGTGCCGGCGGGCAGGGCGGCGGCGGCCACGTCCGCCGGCAGGTTGGTCGCCGTGGGCGGAATGTCGTAGAGCACCCAGTGCACCCAGGTCATGCGCGGCGCGGCCGGATCCGGCGCGTCGGGATCGTCCACGATCAGGGCCAGGCTTTTCGTACCGGCAGGCACGCCGCTCCAGGCGAGCGGCGGCGAACGGTCGCCGCCCTCGCAGGTGTACTCGACGGGAATGCCGCCGCCGGGGATGAATGCGGGGGAGGCCAGCGTCAGCGGCATGGTCCGCAATGCCGTTCAGTGGTCCTCGAGGTGCGGCCGGCCTTCCTCCGAAGGCCCGCCGGTTTCCGGATCGATCCAGTCGGAAATGCCCAGTTCGTCCTCCGCCTCGGCCAGGGTCTCGCCCGGCTCGTAGTCGGATTCGCCGTTGTACTCCATGTCCTCGGCGGCCTCGATCAGCGTCGGGAACGGGCCGTACTCCTCGCCGCTGTCCTTGTCCTGCCAGTAGAAGCCGTCCGGCCTTTCGATGACGCGGGCGCGGTCGAAGCCAGCGGGTGTGGCGGGTATGGTCTTCGGCATGGCGATCTCCATTTCCTTGTCGCTGCGGATATCTTGAACCTATTTCGTTTCAAAAGCTATGGCGATTCGGCGGCGGCTTCGTTGACCGGAGTCAACGATGATGGACGACATGAAGTCCTTTACGGCATTTGCGCGGAGAACCTGAATTCTTGTGCGGCACTGCGCCGGAGGTTATAGTTATTCGGCAGATTCGAATATAGAAAAACCAGAATGTCCAACCTATCCCCCCTCGATCCGCAGTCGCTGTTGCGGCGCTGCGATGTGGCCTTGCTGGACTTCGAAACCACCGCGGAACTGAGCGATGCCGCCGACATCGTCGGCCAGTCGCGCGCGCTGGATGCGGTGCGCTTCGGCATCGACATCAAGCAGCCCGGCTTCAACCTCTTCGTGCTGGGCGAGCCGGGCAGCGGCCGCCATGCCGCCGTGCGCCGCCTGCTGGAGGAGAAGGCGGCCAGCGAGCCGGCGCCGAGCGACTGGTGCTACGTCAACAACTTCGCCGACCCGAACAAGCCGCGCCTGTTGCGCCTGCCGCCTGGCCGCGGCGGCCGCTTCCGGCACGACATGCAGCAGTTCGTCGCCGAGTTGGGGAAAGCCATCGGTGCCGCCTTCGAGAGCGAGGAATACCGCGTCCGCATAGAGGCCATCCAGGACGAGTTCAAGCAGCGCGAGGAGAATGCCCTGCGCACGCTTGGCCAGGAATCCGGCGAGAAGGGCGTGGCGCTCCTGCGCACGCCGCACGGCTTCGTCTTCGCCCCGGTCAAGGGGGAGGAGACGATGGGGCCGGAGGAGTTCGAGAAGCTGTCCGACGAGGAGAAGGCGCGCATCGGCAAGCTGATCGAGGAATACGGCGAGCGCCTGCACAAGCTGATGCACCAGTTTCCGCAGTGGCGGCGCGAGATGCAGGGGCGCATCAAGGAGGCGAGCCGGGAGACCATGGGGCTTGCCGTCGGCCACATCATCGAGGAACTGAAGGAGCGCTACACCGACCTGCTCAACGTGCTGGCCTTCCTCGACGAGGCGATGCGCGACGTCATCGAGAGCAGCGAGGAACTGCGCGAGCAACCGAAGAGCGACGGCGACATGAGCGGCGTCCTCGTCAGCGGCAGCATCTCGCTGGCCCGCTACCAGGTGAACCTGCTGGTCGACACCGGCACGGCCAAGGCGGCGCCGGTGGTCTTCGAGGACAACCCGATCTATCCGAACCTGGTCGGCCGCGTCGACAGCGTCGCCCACATGGGCACGCTGGTGACCAACTTCACCATGATCAAGCCCGGCGCCCTGCAGCACGCCAACGGCGGCTACCTGGTGCTGGATGCCGCCAAGGTGCTGAGCCAGCCTTACGCCTGGGAGGGCCTCAAGCGCGCGCTGCGCTCGGCCCAGGTGCGCATCGAGTCGCTCGGCCAGGTGTTCGGCTTCACCAGCATGCTGCCGCTGGAGCCGGAGCCGATGCCGCTCAACCTCAAGGTGGTGCTGGTCGGCGAGCGCATCCTCTACTACCTGCTCAAGGAATACGATCCCGAGTTCGAGGAGCTGTTCAAGGTCGGCGCGGATTTCGAGAGCGACGTCGCGCGCAACGAGCCGAATACCCGCAGCTACGCCCGCTTCCTCGGCGGGCTGGCGCGCCATTACGGGCTGCGGCCTTTCGACCGCCTCGCCGTGGCGCGTCTGATCGAGCACAGCGCGCGGCTGGCCGGCGATGCCGAGAAGCTCTCCGCCAGCAGCCGGAGTCTTGCCGACCTGATGCAGGAGGCCAGCCACCACGCCGGCCAGGCCGGCCGCGACCTCGTCACGCGCGAGGATGTCGAGGCGGCGCTGCAAGCCCGGCGCCACCGCGCCAGCCGCCTGCACGAGGCGATCCAGGAACAGATCCTGCGCGGCAGCCTGCTGATCGATTCCGGCGGCGGCCAGGTCGGCCAGGTGAATGGGCTGGCGGTGATCGACCTCGGCGACGCCCTGTTCGCCCACCCGGTGCGCATCACCGCCACGGCGCGCATCGGCGAGGGCGACGTCATCGACATCGAGCGCGAGTCCGAACTGGGCGGGGCGATCCACTCCAAGGGCGTGATGATCCTCTCGTCCTTCCTCGCCGCGCGCTACGCACGCAGCCTGCCCCTGTCGCTGTCGGCGAGCCTGGTCTTCGAGCAATCCTATGGGCCGGTGGAGGGCGACAGCGCCTCGCTGGCGGAATTGTGCGCGCTGCTCTCGGCGCTGGCCGCCGTGCCGATCCGCCAGTCGCTGGCCATCACCGGCTCGGTGAACCAGTACGGCCGCGTGCAGCCGATCGGCGGCGTGAACGAGAAAATCGAGGGTTTCTTCGACATCTGCCAGGCGCGCGGCCTGACCGGCGAGCAGGGCGTCATCATCCCGCAGTCCAACGTCAAGCACCTGATGCTGCGCGAGGACGTCGTCGCCGCCTGCGCCGCGGGCAAGTTCGCCGTCCATGCCGTCGAGGAGGTCGACCAGGCCATCGCGCTGCTCACCGGCGTTCCGGCCGGCGAGCCGGATGCGCAGGGCCTCGTGCCGGAGGGCACCATCAACTACCTGGTCGCCACCCAGCTGGCCGAGCTGACGGCGCTGCGCCAAGCCTTCGCCGCCGCCGGCCAGAAGCGTGGAGGCAGGAAGGACAAGGCGTAGGCTGCCATGCCGGAAGAGACGGTTCATCTCCAGACGGGCGACGCGCTGATCCTGGTCGACGTCCAGCTCGACTTCCTGCCCGGCGGCCGCCTCGCCGTGCCGCGCGGCGACGAGGTGGTGCCGGCGCTCAACCGCTATGTCGCCGTGTTCCGGGGACTGACTTTTCCCGTCGTCGCCACGCGCGACTGGCATCCGGCCGACCACTGCTCGTTCCGCGAACGGGGCGGGCCGTGGCCGCCGCATTGCGTGGCCGGCTCGGACGGCGCGCGCTTCGCGCCGCGGCTCGACCTGCCCTGCGAGGCGCACATCGTTTCCAAGGCGGCGGCGCAGGACAAGGATGCCTATTCCGGCTTCGAGGGCACCGACCTCGATGCCTGGCTGAAGCGGGCGGGCGTACGGCGCGTTTTCGTCGGCGGGCTGGCCACCGACTACTGCGTGCTGAACACCGTGCGCGACGCGTTGCGGCTCGACTATGCGGCCTTCCTGCTCGCCGATGCGGTGCGCGCCGTCGACGTGCAGGCCGGCGACGGCACGCGCGCCATGGAAGAGATGCGCCGGCTTGGGGCGCGCTGCATCGAATTCGGCAACATCGCCGCCTGATATGAATTCCGCACTGCTCACCGACCTCTACCAGCTCACCATGCTGCAGGTCTATCACGACCGCGGCATGAACGGCACGGCGGTGTTCGAGTTCTTCGTGCGCAAGATGCCCGAGCATCGCAATTTTCTCCTCGCCGCCGGCCTGGAGCAGGTGCTCGATTATCTGGAAACCCTGCGCTTCACGGAGCAGGAGCTCGACTGGCTGGCCGGCTGCGGACGTTTCGGCCGCGGCTTCGTCGATTCCCTCGCCGCCCTGCGCTTCACCGGCGACGTCGCCGCCATGGCGGAGGGTACGCCGTTCTTTCCCGACGAGCCGATCCTGCGCGTGGCGGCGCCGCTGCCGCAGGCGCAACTGGTCGAGACGCGCATCATCAACCTGCTGCAGTTCCAGGTCATGGTGGCTGCCAAGGCGGCGCGCGTGCGCCTCGCCGCGCCCGGCAAGCTGCTGGTGGATTTCGGCCTGCGCCGCGCCCATGGCGCCGAGGCGGGACTGCACTCGGCGCGCGCCAGCTATCTTGCCGGCTTCGACGGCAGTTCCAACGTGCAGGCCGGCATGCTGTGGGACATCCCCCTCTACGGCACCATGGCGCACTCCTACATCCAGGCGCACGACAGCGAGATGCAGGCCTTCGAGGATTTCGCCCGCTCGCACCCGAAGGCCACCACGCTGCTCATCGACACCTACGACACCGAGGGCGCCGCGCGCCGCCTGGCGCCGCTGGCGCGGCGGCTGGCAGGCGAGGGCATCGCCGTCAACGCCGTGCGCATCGACAGCGGCGACCTGGCGGCGCATGCGCGCAACGTGCGGCAGATCCTCGATACGGACGGCCTGCCCGGGGTGAAGGTCTTCGCCAGCGGCAACCTCGACGAGTACCGCGTGCGGGACCTGGTGGCCGGCGGCGCGCCCATCGAGGGCTTCGGCGTCGGCACGCGCATGAACACCTCGGCCGACGCGCCGTATCTCGACTGCGCCTACAAGCTGCAGGAATACGCCGGATTGCCGCGGCGCAAGCGCTCCGAAGGCAAGGCGACCTGGCCGGGCCGCAAGCAGGTGCTGCGCAGCGTCGGCCAGGACGGTCGCCTGGCGGGCGACCTGCTTACCAGCGCGGACGCCGCACCGGCAGGGGAGGGCCTGCTGCGCGAGGTCATGCGCGGCGGCAACCGGCTGGTGCCATCGCCGCCGCTGCAGGAAGTGCGCCGGCATGCGCTGGCGGAACTGGCGCGGCTGCCCGATGCCCTGCGCGGACTGGCTGCCGCGCCGGCCTACCCGGTGACGGTGGCCGAGCCGCTGCGCGCACTGGCGCGGGAAGTCGACGGCCGGACTTCGCCAGATTGATTTATCTCAAAGCCGCGCCGCCGCCGGCGGTTATGCTGAAAGCGACCCTTCGAACAACCCACTCACAACAGGTGGCGCCATGCAAAGACCCGTCCAGATCACTTTCAAGGACATCCCGCATTCAGACGCGGTTGAAACCCACATCCGGGAAAAGGCCGCCAAGCTGGAGACGTTCTACCCGCACATCATCGGCTGCCATGTCACGGTGGAGTTGCCGCACAAGCACCACCACCAGGGCAAGCAGCACAACGTGCGCATCGACATCAAGGTGCCCGGCAGCGAGATCGTGGTGAACCGGGACAAGCACGAGGACATCTACGTCGCCCTGCGCGACGCCTTCGACGCCGCCAAGCGCCAGGTCGAGGAATACGGCCGCCGCCAGCGCGGCGACGTCAAGCACCACGCCAACAACCGGCAGGAGACTGCGGGCTAGCTGTTAAGCCAAGGAGCGCAGCGAACAACCGTCACCCCCTTCCCAGGGAAGGGGGCGGGGGGGAAGGCGCTATGAATTCCCGCGGATGAAGTCGCGCACGCGAGGGTAGACCGTCTCGCGCCAGCGCTTGCCGCTGAAGATGCCGTAGTGGCCGACGCCCGGCACGAGGTAGTGGTCCTTCTTTCCGGCGGGGATGTTGCGGCACAGGTCGTGCGCCGCCTCGGTCTGGCCGGGGCCGGAGATGTCGTCCAGTTCCCCCTCGACGGTGAATAGCGCCGTGTCGCGGATGGCCCAGGGCCGCACGCGCTGTCCGAACAGCGTCATCTCGCCCTGCGGCAACTGGTGCTTCATGAACACCATGTCGAGGGTTTCCAGGTAGTACTCGGCCGGCAGGTCCATCACGGCGTTGTACTCGTCGTAGAACTTGCGGTGCGCCTCGGCCGATTCGCCGTCGCCGATGACCAGGTGATTGTAGAAATCGATGTGGGCGTTGAGGTGGCGATCCGGGTTCATGGCGACGAAGCCCGAGTGCTGCAGGAAGCCGGGATAGACGCGCCGCATGTAGCCGGGATATTTCAGCGGCACGCGGGTGATGACGTGGGTGTCGAACCAGCGCAGGCTGCGCGTCTTGGCGTACTGGTTGACTTCCGTCGGGGAGCGGCGCGTGTCGATCGGGCCGCCCATCAGCGTCATGCTGCGCGGCTGGGCCGGGTCGTCGGCGGCGGCCATCAGCGAGACGGCGGCCAGCACCGGCACGGTCGGCTGGCACACCGAGATGACGTGCGCGCCGGGCGCCAGCAGGCGCAGGAAATCCTGCACGTAGGCGACGTAGTCGGCGAAGTGGAAATAACCCTCGGCGAGCGGCACCTGGCGGGCGTCGATCCAGTCGGTGATGTAGACGTCGTGGTCCGGCAGCAGCGCCCGCACGGTGTCGCGCAGCAGCGTGGCATAGTGGCCGGAGAGCGGCGCCACCAGCAGCACCTTGGGCTGGTCGAGCGGCGCTTCGCGGCGAAAGCGCAGCAGATTGCAGAAGGGCTTGCTGGCGACCACTTCCTCCCGTACGGGCACGCTCCTGCCGTCGATGACGACAGGGTCGAGGCCGAATGACGGCTTTTCGTAGCGCTTGACGATGCGCGCCAGCAGCTCGGAGCCGGCGGCGACGCGGCTGCTGTGGGGCAGGTAGGAGAGCGGGCTGAAGGGGTTGGTGAACAGTTGCTGGCTGGTTTCCGCCCAGAAGCGCAGCGGCGCGTTGGCGGCGTGTTGCAGTTCGTGCAGCGTATAGATCATTTTTCTTCGGCGTTCCTTTCTTGCAGCGCCAACCAAGCGCATGCTTGCCTGGAGCTTACACGATTCCGTTGGGGCTACCAACAATTACGGAAGGCGCCGAGAAAACTTGAATGCCTGCCGGAACGCCGAGTTCCGGCAGGCGAAACATGCAGGATCAGGAGGGCAGCTTGTGGCTGCGAAACTCCTCGCGCAGCTTCGTCTTGAGCAGCTTGCCGGTGGCGGTGTGCGGCAGGCTGTCGACGAAGGCGACGTCGTCGGGCAACCACCACTTGGCGACCTTGTCGCGCATGAAGTCGAGCAGCTGCTCGCGCGTCAGCGCCTGGTCGGGCTTCTTCACGACGACGAGCAGCGGCCGTTCGTCCCACTTCGGGTGGGCGATGCCGATCACTGCCGCCTCGGCCACGGCCGGGTGCGACACGGCGAGATTCTCCAGCTCGATCGAGCTGATCCATTCGCCGCCCGACTTGATGACGTCCTTGGAGCGGTCGGTGATCTGCATGTAGCCGTCGGCATCCAGCGTGGCGACGTCGCCGGTGGGGAACCAGCCGCCCTCGCGCAGGACGTTGCCGCCCTCGCCCTTGAAGTAGCCGGAGACGACCCACGGCCCGCGCACCAGCAGGTCGCCGAAGGCCTTGCCGTCGTGCGGCAGCTCGCGGCCCTCGTCGTCGACGATCTTCATGTCCACGCCGTAGATCGGGCGGCCCTGGTTCAGGCGCACGGCGTCGCGCTCGGCGGCGGAGAGGGCGGCGTGCTTGGCCTTGTAGGTGTTCACCGTGCCGAGCGGACTCATCTCGGTCATGCCCCAGGCGTGCAGCACGGTGACGCCGTACTGCTCGTCGAAGCCGCGGATCATCGCCGGCGGCGCGGCCGAGCCGCCGATCACCAGGCGCTGGACGGTGGACAGCTTCAGCCCCTGCGCCTGCATGTGCTGCATCAGGCCGAGCCAGACCGTCGGCACGCCGGCGGAGACGGTGACCCGCTCCTGCTCGAACAGCTCGTGGAGGCTGGCGCCGTCGAGCTGGGGGCCCGGCATCACCAGTTTCGCCCCGGCCAGCGCGCAGGCGTAGGGCAGGCCCCAGGCGTTGACATGGAACAGCGGCACCACCGGCAGCACGGTGTCGCGCGCCGAGAGATTCAATGCGTCGGGCAGGGCCGAGCCGTAGGCGTGCAGCACCGTCGAACGGTGCGAGTACAGCGCGCCCTTCGGATTGCCCGTGGTGCCCGAGGTGTAGCACAGCGAGGAGGCGGTGCGTTCGTCGAACTCCGGCCACTCGTAGTCGTCGGAATGGGCGTTGATCAGATCCTCGTAGCAGAGCAGGTCGAGCTTCGACTTGGGCAGGCGGGCGCGGTCGCACATCGCCACCCAGCCGCGCACGCCCTGGCAGTGCGGTGCGATGCCTTCCACCAGCGGCAGGAAGGTTAGGTCGAAGAACACCAGGCCGTCCTCGGCGTGGTTGATGATGTAGGCGATCTGCTCGGGGAAGAGGCGCGGGTTGACGGTGTTGAGGATGGCGCCCATGCCGGAGACGCCGTAGTACAGCTCGAAGTGGCGGTAATTGTTCCAGGCCAGGGTGGCGACGCGGTCGGCCGGCTTCACGCCGAGCGAGATGAGCGCGCGGGCCAGCTGGCGTGCGCGGCGGTGGGCGTCGCGATAGGTGTAGCGGTGGAGGCCGCCGGTGGTCTCGCGCGAGACGATCTCGGTGTCGCCGTGGTTGCGCTCGGCGTGGCGGATCAGCGAGGAGATCATCAGGGGCATGTTCTGCATCAGGCCGTGCATGCGTCTTCCTCCCTTGGGGGTTGGCCCATTCTCGCCAAATTTCCGGCGCACTTCAACCGGCGAGTCCCGGCATGATGTCGGCGAAATGGCGCAAGGCGGCGAACTCGCCGACGTCCTTGTCGGGCTGGCGGGTGTCGGGACGGTAGACGGCGAGCAGGTGGGCGATGCCGCCGGCGCGCGCCGCGCGCAGCACCGGCAGGCTGTCGTCGATGAGCAGGGTGCGCGCCGGATCGTAGGGCACCGTCGCGCGCAGCGCCGGCCAGAAGGCGGCATCCTCCTTCGGCAGGCCGACTTCGTGCGAAGTGATGAGCAGGTCGAAATGCACCTGCAGGCCGGTGCGCGCCATCTTCAGCGACAGGCTTTTCCGGTGGGCGTTGGTGACCAGCACCACGCCCTTGCCGGCGGCGCGCAGCGCCTCCAGAAAGCGCGGCACGTCCGGATGCACGGCGATCAGGTGCGCCACCTCCTCCTTGAGCCGGACGATGTCCAGCTGCAGCTCGCGCGTCCAGTAATCCACGCAGTACCAGTCGAGGGTGCCGGCCTTGGCGCGGTAGGTGTCCATCAGCAGCCGGTGCGCCCGGGCAGGGGGCAGGCCGTGCTTTTCGGCATAGCGCACCGGCACGTGTTCCTGCCAGAAATGGTTGTCGAAATGCAGGTCCAGCAGCGTGCCGTCCATGTCGAGCAGGACGGTGTCGATGGCGCGCCAGTCGATCATTCGGCGCCGGCCTGCACGGCGGGCGCGGCGGCGGGGCGTCCCGCCGGCGGCAGCACGGCCGTCGTTTCTTCCAGCCAGGAGGCGGCGACGACGCGGTTGCGCCCGCTGCTCTTGGCGGCGTAGAGGGCCAGGTCGGCGCGGTGCATCAGCTCGTCGATGCCGCGTTCCGCCTCCAGCAGCTGGGCCGCGCCGATGCTGGCAGTGGTGGGCACCGCGAAGCCGGGCGCGGGCAGATGCTCGGCCTCGGTCAGCTGGCGCAGCCGCTCGGCGATGCCGAGGGCGACCTCCTCGGTCGTGTCGGGCAGCAGCGCGGCGAACTCCTCGCCGCCGAGACGGGCGAAGAAGTCGTATTCGCGCAGGTGCGGGCCGACCAGCTCGGCGAAGCGGCGCAACGTCCTGTCGCCGGCGGCGTGGCCCAGCGTGTCGTTGATCGACTTGAAGCGGTCGAGGTCGATCATCAGCAGCGACAGCGGCGTGTTGCGGCGCCGGCAGCGCGCCAGTTCCGCCTCGGCCCGGCTGTAGAAGACGCGGCGGTTGCCGATGCCGGTCAGCTCGTCGAGCGTGGCCTGGCGGCCCAGTTCGGCGGCGAGCTGGTCGACGATCATCAGGGCAAAGCCCAGGCTCATCAGCATCGTGATGATATGGGCTCCGCCGAGGATGACGCCCTGCCAGAAATCGGCGGCAAAGAGATGGTCCGGCGGATGGTCGGCCAGCGCGGTGTAGGCCAGGCGCGCCGTCATCAGCAGGCAGCCGATGAGGAACAGCAGGCCGGTGAAGCGGTGCGAGACCGGCACGTCTGTCGCGGGCGGCAGCAGCAGGCGGGCGGCGCTGAGGCCGGTGAGGATGGCCAGCGCGATGGACAGCGTGCCGACCGCCAGGCCGTAGGGCGCGGCGGACGACCACTGCAGGGTGAACACGATGCCGGCCGCCGCCACGGTGGCCCAGGCGAGGCGGCTGTGCGGCTTGTCGCCGAGCAGGCGCTGGATGGCCAGGTAGTAGAGGGCGGCGGTGAGCACCAGCAAGGTGTTGCCGACGACGCGGGCGGGCAGGCTGTCTCCGGTGGCGGAGAGGCCGAGCAGCAGCAGGCCCGCCGCCAGCGCGATGTTGGCCCAGGTCCAGTGGCCGGCGCCGCGCACGCGGGCGGCGTAGGAGCGCGAGACGGCCACCAGCACCAGGGCGGTGGGCAGCGCCGTGAAGGCCATCAGCAGCAGGATGGTGCGGGCGTCGAGGATCATTCGGTTTCCGGCGTTAGCAGCGAGGCGCCGAGCAGCGCGCGGCGACGCAGCCACGGGCTGGGGCGGTAGCGCGGATCGCCGGAGCAGGCCTGCAGGTTTTCCAGGATTGCCAGCACGGTGCGCGCGCCGAGCGCGTCGCCCAGCGCCAGCGGGCCCTTCGGATAGCCGAGGCCGAGGCTGACGGCGCGGTCGATGTCCTCCGGCGAAGCGATGTTCTGCTGGGCAATGTCGCAGCCGATGTTCACGATGTGCGCCAGCACGCGCTGCATGACGCAGCCGGCGCTGTCGCGGATGAGCGAGGCCGGCACGCCGTCGCCGGCGAAGAGGCCGTGCGCCGCCTCGCGCATGGCGGCGCTGGTGAGCGGCGTGGCCATCAGGGTGCGATGGCGGTCGAGGCCGGGCAGGGCGTCGATGGCAATGGTGCGCGAGGCGTCGAGGCCTTCGCGCGCGGCACAGGTGCTGGCGTCCTCGCCCAGCGGCGTGACCAGGATCAGCGCGCCGTCCTGCGGCGACTGACTTTCGTCGAGCCTGCCGCCAAGCCGGCCCACCAGCTCGCGCACGGCGGCGGCGAAGGCCGGCCGGGCATCGCTCACCCAGACCCGGTGCGGCCGTGCGGCGGGCGCGGGCGGCAGCGCCGGTATCTGCTGCCTGCCGTCCTCGTAATGGTAGAAACCGCGACCGCTTTTCCTGCCGAGCAGGCCGCCGGCGAGGCGCTGCGCCGCCAGGGCGGAGGGACGGTAGCGCGGCTCTTCGTAGTACTGGCGGTAGATCGACTCCATCACCGGATGCGAGACGTCGAGGCCGGTCAGGTCGAGCAGTTCGAAGGGTCCCATGCGGAAGCCGCCGGCGCCGCGCAGGATGGCGTCGATGACGTGGACCTCGGCGACGTTCTCGCCGGCGAGGCGCAGGGCCTCGGTGACATAGCCGCGGCCGGCGTGGTTCACGATGAAGCCCGGCGTGTCCTTGGCGCGCACCGGGACATGGCCCATGCGCCGCGCCAGCGCGGCGAGCGCCTCGACGGCCCACGGCGCGGTGAGCAGGGCGTCGACGACCTCGACCACCTTCATCAGCGGCACCGGGTTGAAGAAATGGAAGCCGGCGACGCGGTCCGGCCGCCGGCAGGCGGCGGCGATATCGGTGACCGACAGAGAGGAGGTGTTGCTGGCAAGGAGGCACTCTGGGCCGGCGATGGCTTCCAGCTGGCGGAAGAGCTCGCGCTTGACTTCCAGCTTCTCGACGATCGCCTCGACGACGACGTGGCAGGGGGCGAAAGCCTCGAGCGACGCGACCGGCTCGATGCGGGCTGCGGCGGCTTCGGCATCGGCGGCGGCCAGCTTGCCCTTGGCGACCAGGCCGGACAGCGTGGCGGCGATCGTCTCGCGTGCCGCCGCGGCGGCGCCGGGCGCCAGGTCGAAGAGCAGGACGCGAATGCCGGCCTGGGCGGCGATCTGGGCGATGCCGCGGCCCATGGCGCCGGCGCCGGCGATGCCCAGCGTCAGGGTGGGGGAGTGAATGTCGATTGGCATTGCTGGCCTGTTTTTTTGAGCCGCTGAGTATAGCCCGATTGAACCCGGCCGATCCTTCCATTAACATCGTCCCCATAACGATATCGAGAGGGGGAAAGGCGATGTACCGAAAAGTCTTGCTGGCCTACGATGGCTCGCAGAGCGGAAGAACCGCCCTGCTCGAATGCGCCGACATCAACAACTTTCTGCACGCCGAGATCCATCTGCTGGCGGTGGCGCCGCTGATGGCCGGGCTCTACCTCACCGAGGGCTTCGTGCCGGAGACGCTGCAGGAGGACGAGAATCGCCGCTTCAAGGAAATCCTCGACGAGGGGCTGAAGCTGCTCGAAGAACGGGGCGTCAAGGCCGAGGGCCATGTCGTCACCGGCGAGCCGGTCGACGAGATCTGCCGCATGGCGAGCGGGCTGTGCGTCGACCTGATCGTCGTCGGCCACCGCAAGCACGCCTTCTTCATGTCGCGCTGGTGGAAGGGCTCGGTCGGCTCCACCCTCATCGAGGACGCCCCCTGCAGCGTGCTGATCGCGCTGGCGCGCTGATCGCGCGGGCCTTTCTCCTACCCCCGCCTTACCACAGCTTCCACCACGGCTCCTTGCGGTCGATGCCGCGCTTGTAATAGTCGCTGTTGGGGAAGTTGGTGCGCATGACGCGCTCGGCGTCGTCGCGCAGGTCGTTCAGGCCGAGCGCGTCGTAGGCCTTCACCATGATGAACAGCGCCTCCTCGTTGGCCGGCGCGTCGACGTAGGTCCTTACGGCGGCCTGGGCGCGGTTGGCGGCGGCGACGAAGGCGCCGCGCTTCATGTAATAGCGCGCCACATGCACCTCGTGCGAGGCCAGCGCGTTCACCAGGTACTTCATGCGGGCCGTGGCGTCGGCGGCGTACTTGCTGGAAGGGAACTTGGCCACCAGCTCGCGGAAGGCATCGTAGGATTCCCGCGCCGCCTTCGGGTCGCGCTCGGAAAGATCCTGCATGCTGATGTAGCCCATGATGCCGAGGTCCTCGTTGAAGTTCACCAGGCCCTTCAGGTAATACACGTAGTCGACGTTGGGATGGTTCGGGTGCAGCTTGATGAAGCGGTCGCAGGCGGCGATGGCGGAGGCCGGCTCGCTGGCCTTGTAGTAGGCGTAGGCGATCTCGATCTGCGCCTGCTGCGCGTAGCGGCCGTAGGGATAGCGCGACTCGAGGATCTCGAAGTACTTGACGGCCTTGTCGTAGGAGCCGTCGCCCATGGCTTCCTTGGCGGCGGAGTACAGGCGGTTGGCCGACCAGCCCGCCGTCTCGTCCTTCAGCTCCGGCAGCAGGCCGCAGCCGCCGAGCAGCAGGGCGAGAATTAACGCTAGACTACGCATGTGAAAGCCTCGAATTCGAACCGCGCCGATTATATCCCACCGCCGGCGCGCATCCTGGAAATTCCCGCCGAGTGTGCCGGCCTGCGTCTCGACCAGGCGCTGGCGCGTCTGCTGCCGGAGCATTCGCGCAGCCGGCTGGCCGCCTGGGTGAAGCAGGGAAAAGTCAGTCTCGACGACACGGCGGCGGATGCGCGGCGCAAGGTGTGGGGCGGCGAGCGCGTCGCCATCGCCGCCGTCGCCCTGCCGGAAGAGGCCGCGCAGCAGCCGGAGGACATTCCGCTCACCGTCGTGTACGAGGACGGGCACGTCCTGGTCGTCAACAAGCCGGCCGGCCTGGTGGCGCATCCGGGCAGCGGCAACTGGCAGGGCACGCTGCTCAACGCCCTGCTGCACCATGCCCCGCAGCTTGCCGGCGTGCCGCGCGCCGGCATCGTGCACCGGCTCGACAAGGACACCAGCGGCCTGCTCGTGGTGGCGAAGACGCTGGAGGCGCAGACCGACCTGGTGCGCCAGCTCGCGGCGCGCACGGTGAAACGGCAGTACCTGGCGCTGGCGCATGGCCGCGTTGCCCGCGACGGCCTCGTCGATGCGCCGATCGGCCGCCATCCGGTGCAGCGCACGAAAATGGCGGTGGTGGCTTCCGGCCGCGCCGCGCGCACGCACTACCGCGTGCTGGAGCGCTTCGCGCGGGCCACCCTGCTCGAGTGCGCGCTGGAGACCGGACGCACCCACCAGATCCGCGTGCACATGGCCGAGCTCGGCCACCCACTGGTCGGCGATCCGGTCTACGGGCCGAGGCGGCGCGCCCAGGGCGTGCTGGCGGATTTTCCGCGCCAGGCCCTGCATGCCTGGCGCCTGGCCCTGGTGCATCCGGCGACGGGCGCGGAACAGGCCTGGGAGGCGCCGCTGCCGGAGGATTTCGCCGAACTGCTCGAATCGCTGCGGAAAACGGCGCAATGAAGGACTGCATCGTCCCCGATTGGCCGGCGCCGGCCCATGTGCACGCCCTCGTCACGACGCGGGCGGGCGGCGTGAGCCGCGGGCCCTATGCCGCGATGAACCTCGCCCTGCATGTCGGCGACGACGCGGCCGCGGTGGCGGAGAACCGGCGCCGCTTGCGCCTGCGGCTGCCGGCCGAGCCGCGCTGGCTGGAGCAGGTGCACGGCAAGCTGGCGGTGGACGCCGCGTCGGCGCAGCCGGGCTGCCGGGCCGACGCCTCGGTCGCCGGCGCCCGCGAGGTGGTCTGCGCCGTGCTGACGGCGGACTGCCTGCCCGTGCTGTTGTGCGACGAGGCCGGCAGTGCCGTCGCCGCGGCGCATGCCGGCTGGCGCGGGCTGGCCGGCGGCGTCGTCGAGGCGGCCGTGGCGGCGATGCGCCGGCCGCCGGAAAACCTGCTGGCCTGGCTCGGCCCGGCCATCGGCCCGCAGGCCTTCGAGGTCGGCGACGAGGTGCGCGAAGCCTTTCTTGCCGGCGCGCCCGCCGCGGCGGCGGCGTTTACCCCGCGCGCCGGCGGCAAGTGGCTGGCGGACCTGTACCGGCTGGCGACGCTGCGCCTGAATGCACTGGGCGTCTCCCGCGTCTTCGGCGGCGGATTCTGCACCTACCGAGAAGCGGAACGCTTCTATTCCTTCCGCCGGGAAGGACGCACCGGCCGCATGGCTTCGCTGATCTGGATGGAGTGATGGAAAGAAGAACGCACCTCGACACCACCGCCATGGCCCTGATGGTCGTGCTGTGCGCATCCTGGGGCCTGCAGCAGGTGGCGATCAAGGTCGCCAACGCCGGCATCTCGCCGGTCTGGCAGGCCAGCCTGCGCTCGATCGGCGCGGCGCTGCTGGTGTGGGCATGGGCGACGCACAAGGGCATCCGCCTCTTCGGGCGCGACGGCACGCTGCCGGCCGGGCTGCTCTCGGCGGCGCTGTTCGCCGGCGAGTTCGCCTTCATCTACTGGGGGCTGAATTACACCACCGCCTCGCGCGGCGTGGTCTTCCTGTACACGGCTCCGCTCATGATCGCGCTGGGCGCGCACTGGTTCCTGCCGGGGGAGAAGCTGCGGCCGCTGCAGTGGCTGGGGCTCGCCTGCGCCTTTGCCGGGATTTTCGCCGCCTTCGGCGAATCGCTCGGTCTACCCGAGAAAAGTCAGTTGCTGGGGGACGGCATGCTGCTGCTCGCCGCCGTGCTGTGGGCCGCCACCACGCTGGTGATCAAGGGCAGCCGGCTGGCGAAAGTCAGTCCCGCCAAGACGCTGTTCTACCAGCTCGCCGGCTCGGCCGTCGTGCTGCCCTTCGTCTCGCTGGCGCTGGGCGAGCCGGGGGTGATTGCGCTGAGCCCGCTGGTGCTGGCTTCGGTCGCCTACCAGACGGTGCTGGTGGCCTTCGCCAGCTATCTGGCCTGGTTCTGGCTGGTGGCGACCTATCCGGCGGGGCGGCTGGCGGCGTTCTCCTTCCTCACGCCGCTGTTCGGCGTGCTGGCCGGCGCCTTGCTGCTCGGCGAGCGCGTCAGCACCCATCTCGCGCTGGCGCTCGCCTTGGTCGTGCTCGGCATCTGGCTGGTGAACCGGCCGCCGCGCTGAGCGCCGCGTATAATCCGCGCCCATGTCGGTTCTCGCCTGGATCTTCTTCACCGCGCTCGCCGGCGGCGCGCTCTCGGTGCTCGCCGCCGCCGCCTTCGCCCTGACGGCGCGCGGCGCCTGGGTGCCGCATCTCATCAGCTTCGCCATCGGCGCGCTGCTGGGCGCCGCCTTTCTCGAGGTGCTGCCCAACGCCATCGAGGCGCAGGGCGACGCCGGCACGACCACCTCGATCGTGCTGGCCGGCATCCTTGGCTTCTTCGTGCTGGAAAAACTGGTGCTGTGGCGCCACTGCCACGACGACCATTGCGAAGGCCACGAGGCGCACGCGGCCGCGCAGGACCACGGCCGCAGCGGCCTGCTGATCCTGGTCGGCGACACCTTCCACAATTTCGTCGACGGCGTGCTGATCGCCGCCGCCTTCATGCAGGACGTGCGGCTGGGGCTGGTCACCGCGGTGGCCATCATCGCCCACGAAATCCCGCAGGAAGTGGGCGACTTCCTGATCCTGCTGCACTCGGGCTATTCGCGCCTGAGGGCGCTGGCCTTCAACCTGCTCTCCAGCCTCGCCACCCTGGTCGGCGGCCTGCTCGCCTATTTCGCCCTTTCCGCAGTGCAGGGCGTGGTGCCGGTGTTCCTGGCGCTGGCGGCCGCCAGCATGATCTACGTCGCCGTGGCGGACCTGATCCCCGGCCTGCACAAGCGCACCGAACTGCGCGCCACTTTGCAGCAGGTGCTACTCATCGCGGCCGGCATTGGCGTCATCCTTCTGGCGCACCACTTGGTCGGGCATCATGACTGAACGGCGCCGCCGGCGGGCGGGGGTACCGGCCAGCCACAGGAACAGGGCGAGCGGGGCCAATCCATAGAAAAAGAAGGTCAGGAGGCCCGCCGTGACGCTGGTTTCCGTCAAGGACATCATCAGGACGACCCACAGCCAGCCAATGGCAACGATGTACATGGGGCGATTGTAAGCCCGCCGGCGTCGTTGACAGGGCTTATGGTGCGGTGCAAAATTCCCCTACGAATCCGACGGTTGCCGTCTTGCAACTGTCATAGGGAGAGCGGTCGATGTCCGGTAACCCGCAGCCCGATGGGGCTGCCATGCAGAACCTATACCAGGCCGGTCAGGCGTTCGCGCAGGGGTTCATGCATTTCATGGCGCAGCAGCCGGCCGCCGGCGTTGGGCCCGCCGCTGCGCTGCCGCACCTACCCCAGAGCGAAGCCATCGCCAGCCTGCAGAAGTCGTTCGCCGAACGGCACCTGGCGCTGTGGCAGGCCATGCTGCAGGGCGGCGCGCCGGGCGAGGTGAAGGACAAGCGCTTCGCTGCCGCCGAATGGGCGGAAAGCCCCTACTTCGACTACCTCCGCCAGGCCTATTTGCTGAATGCCGAATTTCTCGGCAGGCTGGTAGACGCGATGCCGGGCGACGAGGCGGTGCGCGAGCGGCTGCGATTCTTCACCCGCCAGTTCGCCGACGCCATGGCGCCGTCCAACTTCGCGGCGACCAATCCGGAATTCGTCAAGACGGCGCTTGCCACGCAGGGCGCCAGCATCACCGCCGGCATCAAGAACCTCCTCGAGGATTTGCGCAAGGGCCGCATCTCGATGACCGACGACGCCGCCTTCGAGGTCGGCCGCAACCTGGCGACGACGCCCGGCCAGGTGATCTTCGAGAACGAGCTGATCCAGCTCATCCAGTACGACCCGGCGACGCCGAAGGTGCATGCGCGGCCGCTGGTGATCGTGCCGCCCTGCATCAACAAGTTCTACATCCTCGACCTGCAGCCGCAGAATTCCTTCGTGCGCCATGCCGTGGAGCGGGGCATGACGGTGTTCCTCGTCTCCTGGCGCAATCCGCAGGCCGACCTCGGCCATCTCGGCTGGGATGACTACCTCGAGAAGGGGGCGCTGGCGGCACTCGACGTGGCGCAGGAGATCAGCGGCGCCGACCAGCTCAATGCGCTCGGCTTCTGCGTCGGCGGCACCATCCTCGCCGCTGCGCTGTCGGTGGCCGGGGCGCGCGGCGCGGACCGGGTGGCGAGCCTGACGCTGCTCACCTCGCTGCTCGACTTCTCCGACGGCGGCGAGGTCACCCATTACGTCGACGAGGCTTCGGTGGCCGCGCGCGAGAAGGTGATCGGCGGCGGCGGCCTGCTGCGCGGCGCCGAACTGGCCTCGGCCTTCTCCAGCCTGCGCGCCAACGACCTCATCTGGCAGTACGTCGTCGGCAACTACCTGAAGGGCGGTCAGCCGGCGGCCTTCGACCTGCTTTACTGGAACGCCGACAGCACCAACCTGCCCGGCCCCTTCGCCGTCTGGTACCTGCGCCACCTCTACCTGGAAAACGCCCTGCGCGAGCCGGGCCGGCTGGCAATGTGCGGCACCACGGCGGACCTGTCCCGCCTCGGCATGCCGGCCTATCTCTATTCCAGCCGCGAGGATCACATCGTGCCCTGGAAGAGCGCCTACCTCTCGCGCGGCCTGCTCGGCGGCGAGACGACCTTCGTGATGGGCGCCAGCGGCCATATCGCCGGCGTGGTGAACCCGCCGGCAGCAGGCAAGCGCAGCCACTGGCGCAACGACGCGCCGGCCGCCGAAGCCGATGAATGGCTGGCCGGCGCCACCGAGTTCAAGGGCAGCTGGTGGCCGCACTGGATAGAATGGCTCAAGCGCTTCGCCGGCGACGAGCGCGCCGCGCCGAAGAAGCCCGGCAGCCGGCGTCACAAGCCGATCGAGGCGGCGCCGGGACGCTATGTAAGGGAAAAAGCCTAGCCGCGCCTGGGGAAACGCGGCTGGCGGCGACAAACAATCCCCGTCAAACAAAGGAGAGTTGATCATGTCGAGAGTGGCGCTGATAACGGGTGGCATGGGCGGACTGGGCGAGGCGATCTGCATCAAGATGGCCGCGCTGGGCTACAAGGTGGTGACGACCTACAGTCCGAGCAACACCAAGGCCGGGGACTGGCTCAAGCAGATGAAATCGCAGGGCTACGATTTCCATGCCTATGCCTGCGATGTCGCCGATTTCGATTCCTGCAAGGCCTGCGTGGACACGGTGGCGAAGGAACTCGGGCCGGTCGACGTGCTGGTGAACAACGCCGGCATCACGCGCGACATGACCTTCAAGAAGATGACCAAGGGCGACTGGGACGTCGTCATGAAGACCAACCTGGACAGCGTCTTCAACATGACCAAGCAGGTGATGGACGGCATGATGGAGCGCGGCTGGGGCCGCGTCGTCAACGTCTCCTCGGTGAACGGCCAGAAGGGCGCCTTCGGCCAGACCAACTATTCGGCCGCCAAGGCCGGCATGCACGGCTTTACCAAGGCGCTGGCGCTGGAGGTGGCGAAGAAGGGCGTGACGGTGAACACCATCAGCCCGGGCTACATCGGCACCAAGATGGTGATGGCCATTCCGCAGGAAGTGCTGGATTCGAAGATCCTGCCGCAGATCCCGCAGGGCCGGCTCGGCAAGCCCGAGGAAGTGGCAGGCCTGGTCGCCTACCTGGCCTCCGAAGAAGCGGCCTTTCTGACCGGCGCCAACATTTCGATCAACGGCGGCCAGCACATGTTCTGACGCCCATGGGCTGCCGCCCGGCTTGGCGGCGGCCCGAAGATTTTTTGTCGTTAATAGGAAGCACTCAGATGTCAAAGAAGGTTGCGCTCGTAACGGGCGGCATGGGCGGACTCGGCACGGCGATCTGCCGCGCCCTGGCCGAGGACGGGTTCGTCGTGGTGGCCAACTGCCTGCCGGGCTTTGCGCAGAAGGACGACTGGCTGACGCAGAACAAGGCCGCCGGTTTCGAGTTCCACGCCGCCGAAGGCAACGTGGCCGACTACGAGTCCTGCAGCGCGATGGTCAGGCGCATCGAATCCGAGATCGGGCCGGTCGACGTGCTGGTGAACAACGCCGGCATCACCCGCGACGCCATGTTCCGCAAGATGCAGTCCGCGGACTGGAATGCGGTGATCGACGTGAACCTTACCAGCGTGTTCAACGTCACCCATCAGGTGCTGCCCGGCATGGCCGAGCGCGGCTGGGGGCGCGTCATCAACATCTCCTCGGTGAACGGCGTCAAGGGCCAGTTCGGCCAGGCCAACTACTCGGCGGCCAAGGCCGGCATCCTCGGCTTCACCAAGGCCATCGCGCAGGAAGTGGCACGCAAGGGCGTGACGGTGAATGCCATCGCGCCGGGCTACGTCGGCACCGACATGGTGATGGCGATCAAGCCCGAGGTGCGCGAGCAGATCGTGGCGCAGATCCCCATGGGGCGGCTGGGCAAGCCGGAGGAAATCGGCAAGCTGGTGGCCTATCTGGCCTCGGAATACGCCGGTTACATGACCGGATCGACGCTGTCCATCAACGGCGGCCTGCACATGAGCTGAAAGGCCGGCCGGGGCGCTCGCGCTTTCTGCGTATAATTTCATTTTGCTGAAGGGGGAGGAGACATAGGGCATGGCTGAAACCAGACTGATCAAGAAGTATCCGAACCGGCGCCTCTACGACACCAAGACGAGTTCCTACATCACCCTTGCCGACGTCAAGGAACTGGTGCTGAAGAGCGAGGACTTCCAGGTCGTAGACGCCAAGAGCAACGAGGACCTCACGCGCAGCATCCTGCTGCAGATCATCCTCGACGAGGAAACCGGCGGCATGCCGATGTTCACCAGCGACCTCCTCTCGCAGATGATCCGCTTCTACGGCAACGCCATGCAGGGCATGATGGGCAAGTACCTCGAAGGCAACATCAAGGCCTTCTCCGACATGCAGTCCAAGCTGCAGGAACAGGCCCAGGCGATGTACGGCGAGAACAATCCGGCCAGCAAGGACCTGTGGGCGCAGTTCCTCAACTTCCAGGGACCGGCCATGCAGAGCATGATGGGCGCATACATGGAGCAGTCGAAGAACATGTTCATGCAGATGCAGGAGCAGATCGAGAGCCAGACGCGCAACATGTTCTCCGGCTTCCAGTTCCCGAATTTCGTCGCGCCCGCCGGCAAGCCCGCGGAGAAGAAGGAAGCGGCCGAAGAGCAGGCGCCGGAAAAGAAGTAAGCGCACCATCCTCCGCGGCCCGGATCCCGCCGCAACACCAGCACCGGACAGAATGCCCCGCAAGCAGCCCGCCCCGAAGGTCGGCTTCGTTTCCCTCGGCTGCCCGAAGGCCACCGTCGACGCCGAACAGATCCTCACCCGCCTGCGCGCCGAGGGCTATGCCATCGCGCCCGACTACGCCGGCGCCGACCTCGTCGTGGTGAATACCTGCGGCTTCATCGACGCCGCCGTCGCCGAATCGCTCGACGCCATCGGCGAGGCGCTCGACGAGAACGGCCGCGTCATCGTCACCGGCTGCCTCGGCGCCAAGGAGGACGTGGTGCTGGCCGCCCACCCGCAGGTGCTGGCCGTCACCGGCCCGCATGCCACCGAACAGGTGATGCAGGAGGTGCACAAACACCTGCCCAAGCCGCACGATCCCTTCGAGGACCTGGTTCCGCCGCAGGGCATCAAGTTGACGCCGCGGCATTACGCCTATCTCAAGATTTCCGAGGGCTGCAACCACCGCTGCACCTTCTGCATCATTCCCTCGCTGCGCGGCGACCTCGTCAGCCGGCCCATCGGCGAAGTCCTGCGCGAGGCGGAGAAGCTGGTCGACGCCGGCGTCAGGGAGCTGCTCATCGTCTCGCAGGACACCAGCGCCTACGGCGTGGACATCAAGTACCGCACCGGCTTCTGGGGCGGCAAGCCGGTGAAGACGCGCCTCTACGAGCTGGCGAAGGCGCTGGGCGAACTGGGCGTCTGGGTGCGCCTGCACTACGTCTATCCCTATCCCAGCGTGGACGACCTCATTCCGCTGATGGCGGAAGGGAAAATCCTGCCCTACCTCGATGTGCCCTTCCAGCACGCCAGCCCGCGCATCCTCAAGCTGATGAAGCGGCCGGCCAGCGCCGAGAACGTGCTGGCGCGCGTGCGCGCCTGGCGCGCCGCCTGCCCGGAACTGACTATTCGCAGCACCTTCATCACCGGCTTCCCCGGCGAGACGGAGGAGGACTTCGAGCTGCTGCTGCAGTTCCTCGAGGAGGCGCAGCTCGACCGCGTCGGCGCTTTCGCCTACTCTCCGGTCGAGGGCGCCGAGGCGAACAAGCTGCCCGACCCGGTGCCGGAAGCCCTGCGCGAGGAGCGCCGGAGCCGCCTGATGGAGCTGCAGGAGGACATCAGCACGCAGCGCCTGGAGCGCAGGATCGGCCGCGAGATCGAGGTGCTGGTCGAGGAGGTCGACGAGGAAGGGGCGGTGGCCCGCAGCCAGGCCGACGCGCCGGAGATCGACGGCCTGGTGCACATCCCGGACGGCGAGCGGCTGGAGGTCGGCGAGCTCGCCCGCGTGCGCGTCACCGACTGCGACGTGCACGACCTTTACGCCGAGGTCGTCGAGCCGTGAGCAACGAGGTGTTCATCCGCCGCCTGACCGCCATCGTCGGCGAAGCGGCCGTGCTGACCGCCGCCGAGGCGGAGGCCCATCTCACCGACTGGCGCGGCCGCTACACCGGACGCGCGCGCTGCGTGGTCAAGCCGGCCTCGACCGAGGAGGTGGCCGCTATCGTCGCCCTCTGCGCGCAGGAACGCATCCCGATGGTCCCGCAGGGCGGCAACACCGGCCTGGTCGGCGGCGGCACCCCGCGCCACGACGGCCACGAGGTGGTCATCAATCTCTCGCGCATGAAGCGCATCCGCGAGATCGACACGGCCAACAACACGATTACCGCCGAGGCCGGCTGCCTGCTGGCCGAGGTGCAGGCCGCCGCCGCAGGCGCCGACCGGCTGTTTCCGCTTTCTCTGGCGGCCGAGGGCAGCTGCGAGATCGGCGGGAATCTCTCCACCAACGCCGGCGGCGTGGCCGTCCTTCGCTACGGCAACATGCGCGAGCTGACGCTGGGGCTGGAGGCAGTGCTGCCCGATGGCCGCATCTGGCACGGCCTGCGCGGCCTGCGCAAGGACAACACCGGCTACGACCTGAAGCACCTGTTCATCGGCGCCGAGGGCACGCTGGGCATCATCACCGCCGCCGTGCTGAAGCTGTTCCCGCGGCCGTGCAACAGCGCCACGGCCTGGCTGGCGGTGCGCGACCCGGCTGCCGCCGTCGAGTTTCTCACGCGCCTGCGCAGCGCCTGCGGCGAGCGCGTCACCGGCTTCGAGATCGTCGCCCGGCCGGCGCTGGCGCTGGTGCTCAAGCACATCCCCGGCGCGCGCGATCCGCTCGCGGCCGCCTCGCCCTGGTACGTGCTGGCCGAGCTGACCGACACGCTGGCGGATTTCGACCTGGCCGGCACCCTGGAACGCATTCTCGGCGCAGAGATCGAGGCGGGCCGGGTGAGGGATGCCGCCATGGCGCAGGACCTCGCCCAGCAGCAGGCCTTCTGGCAGCTGCGCGAGAACATCTCCGAGGCGCAGCGCATCGAGGGCATCAGCATCAAGCACGACATCGCCGTGCCGGTGTCGCGCATCGCCGAGTTCATCGCCCGCGCCGACGCGGCGTTGGCGCGTGCCTTTCCCGCCGTGCGCATCGTCACCTTCGGCCACATCGGCGACGGCAACCTGCACTACAACCTATCCAGGCCCGAGGCGGCGGCCAACGCCGAGTTCATCGCTCAGACACCCGAGGCCAACCGCATCGTGCACGACCTCGTCGCCGAACTGGGCGGCTCGATCTCCGCCGAACACGGCCTCGGCCAGCTCAAGCGGGCGGAAATCCTGCGCTACAAGAGCGCGGTTGAAATGGACCTCATGCGGGCCGTCAAGCAGGCGCTGGACCCGCATGGATTGATGAATCCGGGCAAGGTTCTTTGAGGCGGTTTGAAGGGTTTACAAGCACGGGGGCGCTACGTATAATGCGCGCTCCTCTGTGGGGGTATAGCTCAGCTGGGAGAGCGCTTGCATGGCATGCAAGAGGTCAGCGGTTCGATCCCGCTTACCTCCACCACAAGACACATAAGACTTTCGAGTAGCTCTCGGGTCCCCATCGTCTAGAGGCCTAGGACATCGCCCTTTCACGGCGGTAACCGGGGTTCGAATCCCCGTGGGGACGCCAAACAACAAAGCCACCGCATGAGCGGTGGCTTTTTTGTTTGGCTTTCCTGCGGGTTCAGCAGAACGCCCCGGTTCGACCAGCGCTCCGACCAGTGGGAGGAGCGCGCAGGACGCCCGCAGGGCGGTCCCTCGCGGCGCGAGGGTGGAGTGGATCGCCGCAAGGCGAGACGCCCATAATCCCCGTGTCTAGGCGGCGAGGGGCGTCACTTCCTGCTCGATGCGCTTGCGCATCTCCTTTTCGGTCGTCTCCAGGTCGTACTGCGCCTGGAGGTTGACCCAGAACTGCG
>WYAY01000159.1 GCA_011526165.1 Sulfuritalea sp. | reverse complement strand
TGCGGCAGTACGACACGCTGATCATCGACGAGGCGCACGAGCGCAGCCTCAACATCGACTTCCTGCTCGGCTACCTGAAGCACCTCCTGCCGAAGCGCCCCGAGCTGAAGGTCATCGTCACCTCGGCGACGCTGGATGCGGACCGCTTTTCAAGGCACTTCAACGATGCGCCGGTCATCGAAGTGTCCGGCCGGCTCTATCCCATCGAGATGCGCTGGCGGCCGCCGGCGGACGACGTCGACCTGCCGGATGCCATTGTCGACGCGGTGGACGAATGCCACCGCAACGGCCCGGGCGACGTGCTGGTGTTCCTGCCCGGCGAGCGCGAGATCCGCGAGGCGGCCGAGGCGCTGCGCAAGCACCACCCGCCCGGCACCGAGCTGCTGCCGCTCTATGCGCGCCAGTCGGCGCAGGAACAGCAACGGGTGTTCGCGCCGGCGAAGGGCCGCCGCGTCGTGCTCGCCACCAACGTCGCCGAGACCTCGCTCACCGTGCCGGGCATCCGCTACGTCGTCGACTCGGGCCTGGCGCGCGTCAAGCGCTACTCCCACCGCAACAAGGTGGAGATGCTGCAGGTGGAGGACATCGCCCGCTCCGCCGCCAACCAGCGCGCCGGCCGCTGCGGCCGCATCATGAGCGGCGTCTGCATCCGCCTGTATGCCGAGGACGACTACCAGAAGCGCCTGGCGCACACCGAGCCGGAGCTGCTGCGCTCCTCGCTGGCCGGCGTCATCCTGCGCATGAAGTCGCTGCACCTGGGCGAGGTGGAGGCATTCCCCTTCCTCGACAAGCCGCTGCCGCGCATGATCACCGACGGCTACCAGTTGCTTGAAGAACTGGGGGCGGTCGACGCGGAACGAGAACTGACGCAGAGCGGTCGCGAGCTGGCGAAGCTGCCGCTCGACCCGCGCATCGGCCGCATGATCCTCGCCGCACGCGACGGCCATTGCCTGCGCGAGATGCTCATCATTGCCGCGGCGCTGTCGGTGCAGGACCCGCGCGAGCGGCCGCAGGAGCAGGCCGGCGCGGCCGACCAGGCCCACGCCAAATGGCGCGGCGACGAACATCAGCAACGCTCGGAGTTCCTCGCCTGGCTCAACCTGTGGAAAGCCTTCGATGCGGAGTGGACGCACGCCTCGCAGCGCAAGCAGCGCGACTGGTGCCGCAGGAACTTCCTCAGCTACCTGCGCATGCGCGAGTGGCGCGAGGTGCATGCGCAGCTGCACACGCTCTGCGGCGAACACAGCTGGTTGAAAGGGCACCTACCCCCCGACCCCCTTCCCGAGGAAGGGGGTGACGGTGGCTCGCTTCGCCCGCAGTCGCACAAGCGCCACGCCTTGGGGCGGCCCGGCGGCGAGGCGAACGAAAAGCCGGCGACCTTCGAGCAGATCCACAAGGCCCTGCTCGCCGGGCTGCTCGGCAACGTCGGCCTGAAGAGCGAGGAGGAGGGGCACTACCTCGGTGCGCGCGGCATCCGCTTCTGGCCGCATCCCGGCTCGGCGCTGGCGAAGAAGGCGGGCCGCTGGATCGTCGCCGCCGAACTGGTGGAGACGACGCGGCTTTACGCGCGCTGCCTGGCGAAGATCGAGCCGGAATGGCTGGAGGAGGTCGGCGCCCACCTGGTGCGGAAGCATGTTTACGATCCGCATTGGGAAAAGAAGACCGGCCAGGTGCGCGCCTGGGAGCGCGCCACCCTGCACGGCCTGGTGCTCTACGCCAAGCGGCCGGTGACCTACAGCCGCATCGACCCGAAGCTCGCCCGCGAGCTGTTCATCCGCGAGGGCCTGGTGCAGGGCGAACTGCCGGAGGAGTTTGCCCGACACGCCCGCTTCTTCCAGCACAACCGCAAGCTGGTGCGCGACATCGAGCAGCTCGAGCACAAGACGCGCCGGCAGGACGTGCTGGTGGACGAGGACTTGATCTTCGCCTTCTACGACGCGCAGATTCCCGCCGAGGCGGTGGATGTGGCGAGCTTCGAACGCTGGCGCAAGGATGCGGAAAAGGCCGAGCCGAAGCGGCTGTTCCTCACCCGCGAACAGCTCATGCGCCACGACGCCGCCGGCGTCACCTCGGAGCGCTTCCCGCCGCAGATGGAGATCCACGGCCAGCGCTACCCGCTCGCCTACCACTTCGAGCCGGGCGCCGAGGACGACGGCGTGACGCTGACCGTGCCGGTGGCGGCCTTGAACCAGGTGCCGGCGGTGCGCTGCGAATGGCTGGTGCCGGGCCTGCTCGAGCAGAAGGCGGCGCAGTTCGTGAAGACCCTGCCGCAGAAATACCGCCACCGCCTGCAGCCGGTCGACGAGTTCGTCGCCGCCTTCGCGGAAGAGGCGCACGCGGCCGACGAGCCCTTCCTGCGCGCGCTGACGCGCGCCGCCGAGGAAAAGATGCAGTTGAAGCTGCCGCTCGACGCCTTCCGCGCCGAGATGGTGCCGGCGCATTTCTTCATGAACTTCCGCACGATGGACGAACATGGCCGCATGCTCGGCCAGTCGCGCAACCTGCAGGAGCTGCGCAGCCGCTTTGCCGCGAAGATCGAGCAGACCTTTGCCCGCGCCGAAGTGAGGGAGGAGAGGGCGGACGCCGCATTGCAGGGACTGACTTCCTGGAGCTTCGGCGAACTGCCGGAAATCATGGAAGTGAAGGTGGGCGGCCGCAACGTGATCGGCTTCCCGGCGCTGGTGGACGAGGGCGACACGGTGGCGCTGCGCGTGCAGGACACGCCGGAGAAGGCCGCCGCGGCGCACCGCAGAGGCCTGCGCCGGCTCTTCGCCCTGGAATTGCGCGAGCAGGTGAAGTTCGTCGAAAAGTCGCTGCCGCGCGAACTGGGCCTGCTGTTCATGGCCTGGGGCACCGAGGCCGAGTTGAAAAGCCAGATCGTCGCGGCGACCCTGGAACGCACCTGCATGCTGGAGCCGCTGCCGGCCGCTGCCGCCGCCTTCGCCAAACGCAAGGACGAGGCGCGCGCCCGCATCAGCCTCGTCGGGCAGGAAATCGGGCGGCTGGTGGGGACGATCCTCACCGAACACGCCGCCCTGCAGAAGAAGCTCGCAACAATCAAGGCCCAGCTGGCGGTGGCGGAGGACATCAAGGCGCAATGCGCCGAACTGCTGCCGAAGGGCTTTGTCGAAGCGATGCCGTTCGAGCGGCTGGCGCACTTCCCGCGCTACCTGAAGGCGTCGTCGCTGCGCATCGACAAGCTGCGTGCCGACCCGGCGCGCGACGCGCGGCTGGCGCAGGAGTTCGCGGCATTGTATAAACCCTGGGAGCGCGAGCGGCTGGCGCACCGCAAGAGCGGCGCGCCGGATCCCTGGCTGGAGGATTTCCGCTGGCTGCTGGAGGAGTTGCGCGTCGCGCTGTTCGCGCAGGAACTGAAGACGCCGATGCCGGTGTCGGTGAAGCGCCTGCAGAAGGCCTGGGAGAGCCGCCCGCGGCACTAGCCGTCATTCCCGCGGAGGCGGGAATCCAGGCATTTCGCAGGCTTGTGGATTCCCGCTTTCGCGGGAATGACGAAGGAAACCGAATGACGGAAGTATTGAATGCTTATGGACGCGCCCTGAAGAGCCTGCTCACGCCGGGCATCCTCTGGCACCTGCTGTGGCCGACCGTACTGGCGGTGGTGTTATGGATCGTCGTCGCCTGGCTCTCCTGGGACGCCGTCGGCGCAGTCATCGAACGCCTCTTCAACGAGGTAGGCTGGCTCAGCTGGATTCAGGAGCGCTGGGAATCATCGGCCCTCGCCGGCACGATCTTCGTCAAGGTGGTGCTGGGCCTGCTGCTGATCCCGCTCATCTACGGCACGGCGATGCTCATCGTCGCCGTCTTCGCCCTGCCGCTGATGCTGGAGCGGGTGGCGGCGAAGGACTATCCCGAGCTTGAACGGCGCGAGGGCGGCACGCTGGCCGGCAGCCTCGGCAACGCCCTGATGGCGGTGGCCGTGTTCCTCGCCGGCTGGGTGGTCACGCTGCCGCTGTGGCTGATCCCCGGCATGGCCATCGTCCTGCCGGTGCTGCTCGCCGGCTACCTCAACTACCGCGGCTACAGCTACGACGCGCTGTCGGCGCATGCCGGCGCCGACGAGCTCGACGGCGTGCTGCTGCGAGAACGCGGCGGGCTCTATCTGGCCGGCATCGTCGCCGGCCTGCTGGCCTTCGTGCCGGTGCTCAATCTGATCGCGCCGGCCTACGCCGGCCTGGCTTACATCCACTACTGCCTGGAGGCGCTGCGGCGCGCGCGGACATCATGAGCATCGGGACCATCATCATCGGCGACGAAATCCTCTCCGGCAAGCGGGCGGACAAGCATTTCCCCAAGGTCATCGAGCTGCTTGCCCTGCGCGGCATGGCGCTCGACTGGGCGCAGGTCCTCGGCGACGATCGGGCGCGCCTGACCGAGGCCCTGCGGCGCAGTTTTGCCACCGACGACATCGTCTTCAGCTTCGGCGGCATCGGCGTGACCCCGGACGACCATACGCGCCAGGCCGCGGCCGCGGCGCTGGGCGTGGGCATCGCCCTGCACCCCGATGCCGAGCGCGAGATCCGCGCGCGATTCGGCGACGAAACCACGCCGCAGCGGCTCATGCTGGGCGAGTTCCCGATCGGCAGCGAGATCATTCCCAATCCCTACAACCGCATTCCCGGCTTTTCCGTCGGCCGCCATTACT
>WYAY01000158.1 GCA_011526165.1 Sulfuritalea sp. | reverse complement strand
CGGACTTCAGGTTGTCGGCGGTGGCGCCGAAGGGCAGGCCGGTGGCCGGGTCGCCGCACTTCTCCAGGTACTCCAGGTGGCCGTGGGCGTGGCCGGTTTCGCCTTCCGCGGTCGAGCGGAACAGGGCCGCCACGTCGGCATAGCCCTCGACGTCGGCCTTGTTGGCGAAATACAGATAGCGGCGGTTGGCCTGGGATTCGCCTGCAAAGGCGTCCTTCAGATGCTTTTCGGTCTTGCTTCCTTTGAGCTGCATGGTCTGGCTCCTCTCGTGGGTTGGTCAAATTGCAGGGAAAAGATAATCCCCTCCCAAGCAAAAGGGAAATTGGTTTTTTTAACCTAATTGATAGTTATTGGCTATCGCCTGGCAACTGCCCGCGTGCCGGGCAGCTTGCTGTCGAGCAGGGCGCGCCGGATCACCTCAACGGCCTGATGGCGCGGATAGCTGGCGCGCCAGACCAGGCCGACCCGGCGCGTCGGATTGGGGTCGCTGAACGGACGCACGCGCAGCAGCGGATCCTTGGGGGAGATGTCGTCCACCGCCGAGGCCGGCATCACCGTGATGCCGACGCCGCTGGCGACCATGTGGCGGATGGTTTCCAGCGAGCTGCCCTCGATGACGTGCGGCGAGACGCCGGCCTGGCTGATGGCTGTGGCGCAGAGGTCGAGCACCTGGTCGCGGAAGCAGTTGCCGGCGCCGAGCATCAGGAGCTGCGCGTCGAGCAGCGCCGAAGAGGCGATGGCTTTCTGCTTCGCCCACGGATGGCCCGCCGGCGTCAGCACGCGGAACTCCTCGTCATAGACGGCCTGCGCCACCAGCGAGGGCTCCTCCACCGGCAGGGCCAGGATGGCCAGGTCGAGCTCGTTGTTCTTCAGTTTCTCGAGCAGGCGGTGCGTGTAGTTTTCCTCGAGGATCAGCGGCATCTCCGGCGCCTGCGCCTTGACCCGCGGCACCAGGCGCGGCAGCAGCCAGGGTGCGATGGTGAAGATGACGCCGACGCGCAGCGGCCCGACCAGGGGGCCCTTGTCGGCGGCGGCGATTTCCGCCACCTGCGCCGCCTCGGACAGGACTTTCTCGGCCTGGGCGACGATGCGCTGGCCGACGGGCGTGACGCGCACTTCCTGCGGCGAGCGCTCGAACAGGATCACGCCGAGCTGTTCTTCCAGCTTCTTGACGGCCACCGACAGCGTCGGCTGCGAAACGAAGCATTTCTCTGCGGCGCGTCCGAAGTGGCGCTCGCGGGCGAGGGCGACGATATAGCGCAGGTCGGTGAGCGTCATGCTGTTGGGCGTTGCTCGAAGTTGCTGAAGTTGCCGCTGCCGAGTTCGACCTCGACGCGGTCGACACGCGCGCCCGGCGGGCCGCGCCGGGCCCAGGCGATCATCGCCGCGACGGCTTCATCCGTGCCGCAGACCGTCGCCTCCACCGTGCCGTCGCGGCGGTTGCGCACCCAGCCGGCGACGCCCAGCTTGCCCGCCTCCCAGGCGAGCGAAGCGCGAAAGCCGACACCCTGCACCCGGCCGTGGATGACCAGGTGGCGCCGCTCCATCACAGCTCCGCCGCCGGGCCGTCCCAAGGCGGAGCAGCCAATACATGGAGCGGGCACAGCCCGCGAACAACCGTCACCCCCTTCCGCGGGAAGGGGGTCGGGGGGATGGTCGTCATTTCACTTTCATGCCCGGTTGCGCGCCGCTGTCGGGGCTGAGCAGGAAAATGCCCGGGCCTTCGCCGGAGGCGGCCAGCACCATGCCCTCCGAGAGGCCGAACTTCATCTTGCGCGGGGCGAGGTTGGCCACCATCACCGTCAGGCGGCCGGTCAGCGTCGCCGGGTCGTAGGCCGACTTGATGCCGGCGAACACCGTGCGCGTCTCGGTGCCGAGGTCGAGGGTGAGCTTGATCAGCTTCTCCGCGCCCTCGACGTGCTCGGCGAGGGCGATGCGCGCTACGCGCAGGTCGACTTTCGAGAAGTCGTCGATCCCGATTGTCGGCGCGAACGCGCCGCCACTTACTCCCTCTCCCCCGCGGGGAGAGGGTTGGGGAGAGGGGGAGGCCGCCGTCGCTCCCGCCACATGCTGCTGATGCTCGGCGTGGCGTTGCTGCGAATGCGGCTGCGGCGCGGCGGCCGGGGCGAGCGATTCCCGATTGGCCTCGACCAGGGCGTCGATCTGCTTGCGTTCCACCCGCGTCGTGAGGTGCTTGTATTCGCCGATGACGTGGCCCCCTGGCAGCAGTGTCGCGGCGTCGGCCCAGGCCAGCGGCGCGACCTTGAGGAAGGCCTCGACGTCGGCCGCCAGTTTGGGCAGCACCGGCTTGAGGTAGATCGTCAGCAGGCGGAACAGGTTGAGCGCTTCCGAGCAGACACGGTGCAGTTCTGCGTCCGCGCCTTCTTTCTTGGCAAGCTCCCACGGCGCATGGTCGTTCACGAACTGGTTGGCGCGGTCGGCCAGCGCCATCACTTCGCGCAGCGCCTTGCCGTACTCGCGCGACTCGTAGTGCGCGGCGATCGCTTCGCCCGCCGTCTGCACGTCGGCGAGCAGATCGCCCGACACCGCCGCCAGTTTGCCGCCGAAGCGCTTGTGGATGAAGCCGGCGCAGCGCGAAGCGATGTTGACGTACTTGCCGACGAGATCGGAATTGACGCGGGCGATGAAATCGTCGAGGTTGAGGTCGATGTCCTCCATCGACGCGTTGAGCTTGGCGGCGTAGTAGTAGCGCAGCCACTCGGGGTTGAGGCCCTGCTTGAGGTAGCTCTCGGCGGTGATGAAGGTGCCGCGCGACTTCGACATCTTCTGACCGTCTACCGTCAGGAAGCCGTGGGCAAACACCGCCGTCGGGATGCGGTATCCGGCATGCGCCAGCTCGGCCGGCCAGAACAGGGCGTGGAAGTAGAGGATGTCCTTGCCGACGAAGTGGTACATCTCTGTGCCACCGCCGGGGCGGGTGAACGCCGCCACGTCGATCTCCGGCCGGCGCGCAGCGAGATGTTTCAGGCTGCCGAAGTAGCCGATCGGCGCGTCCAGCCAGACATAGAAATACTTGCCCGGCGCGTCCGGAATCTCGAAGCCGAAATAGGGCGCGTCGCGCGAGATGTCCCAGTCGGTGAGTTTGTTCTCGCCTTCCTCGCCCAGCCACTCCTGCAATTTGTTTACCGCCTCCGGCTGGGTCTTGCACACTTCGCGCGTGGCGCGGCGCAAAAATTCCTGGCAGCGCGGGTCGGAGAGCTTGAAGAAATAATGGTCGGAGGATTTCCTCACCGGCACCGCGCCGGAGACGGCGGAGACCGGGTTCTTCAGGTCGGTCGGCGCGTAGGCGGCGCCGCAGGCTTCACAACTGTCGCCGTACTGGTCCGCCGCGCCGCACTTCGGGCATTCGCCCTTGATGTAGCGGTCGGGCAGGAACATCCCCTTCACCGGATCGTAGAACTGCTCGATGGCGCGCACCTCGATCAGGCCGGCCGCCTTCAGCTTGCCGTAGATGTCGTTGGCGAAGAAGCGCGTTTCCTCGGAGTGCGTCGAATGGTAGTTGTCGAAGGCGACGTGGAAGCCGGCGAAATCGCGCGTGTGCTCCTGGTGCACCCGCGCGATGAGTTCTTCGGGGGAGATGCCCTCCTTGTCGGCGCGCAGCATGATGGGCGTGCCGTGGGTGTCGTCGGCGCAGACGTACCAGCAGGCGTGGCCGCGCATCTTCTGGAAGCGCACCCAGATGTCGGTCTGGATGTACTCGACCAGATGGCCGAGGTGGATGGCGCCGTTGGCGTAGGGCAGGGCGGAGGTGACGAGGATCTGGCGGGTCATGGTTGTTGCTCGAAAGGATTCAGGACGGGTACGTCGAAGGGCGCGAAGTCGCGCACGTTGCGGGTGACCACGGTGAGCTTGTGGGCGAGCGCGCAGGCCGCGATCAGGGCGTCTTCGTAGAGGGTATCCGATTTGCGGTGCATCAGTTTCGCCCACAGCCGGAAGGTCGCGGCGTCCATCGGCAGGATGTTGTAGGCGGTGGCGAGCTGGTCGGCCCAGCGTTCCAGCTGCGCGGCCTTGTCCGGGTCCTGCTCGCGCGTCAGCTCGATGCCGGCCTGGATCTCGCCCAGCGACAGCGCGCACAGGTGCAGGTCCGCTTCGGCGATGCCTTCGAGCCAGGCGAGCACCGCGCCGTCCGGGCGGACGCGGCGCAGCTCCGAGACGACGTTCGTATCGAGGAGATACATGTCGCTCAGGATGCGGTTGCCGCGCGCCGATGCGCCTTGCCGCGCGACAGCAGCTCGATGTCGGCGCGGCCGTCGTCGGAGAGCAGCAACGTCTTGAGGGACGGACGCGCCGCCGCGCACAGGCGACGCCATTCGGCGATGGGGACGAGGACGGCGGTTTCCGCGCCGCGCCGCGTGACGACTTGCGGGCCTTCGCTGACGCAGGCATCCAGCAATTCGCTGAAATGGGCTTTCGCATCCTGTACAGGCCAGGTATTCATGGCACGATCCGATCTGACTAGTCTTCTGACTAGTTAGTATAGTGGCCGATCGCCCCGCACGCAATGCGCTGACCCTTGTTGGATCAGCAAAGCCTGATATATAATCCGACAAAATTACTCAAGTAAGGCCGCGGTGGGATAATCGCGGCCTCGTTTTCAACGATTCCAGCCGAGGCATCCATGTCCCTCTCCGAACTCCAGGTCCAGACGGCCCTCAAGGAAATCACCGACCCGAACACCGGCAAGGATTACGTCAGCTCACGTTCCGCGAAAAACATCAAGATCGACGGCGGCAACATCTCCCTCGACGTTGAACTGGGCTATCCGGCGAAGAGCCAGATCGACGGCATCCGCAAGGCCGTCATCGACAAGCTGAAGGCCCTCCCCGGCGCCGGCAATGTCTCCGCCAACGTCTACAGCAGGATCGTCTCGCACAGCGTGCAACGCGGCGTCAAGCTCATCCCCAACGTCAAGAACATCATCGCCGTCGCCTCCGGCAAGGGCGGCGTGGGCAAGTCCACCACCGCGGTGAACCTGGCCCTGGCCCTGGCCGCCGAGGGCGCCAGCGTCGGCCTGCTCGATGCCGACATCTACGGCCCCTCGCAGCCGCAGATGCTGGGCATCGTCGACAAGCCCGAATCGCGCGACGGCAAGACGCTGGAGCCGATGGAAGCCTACGGCCTGCAGGCCATGTCGATCGGCTTCCTCATCGACCCCGAGACGCCGATGGTCTGGCGCGGCCCGATGGTGACGCAGGCCCTGCAGCAGCTGCTCGGCGACACGCAGTGGCGCGACGTCGACTATCTGGTGATCGACCTGCCGCCGGGCACCGGCGACATCCAGCTCACCCTGGCGCAGCAGGTGCCGGTGACCGGCGCGGTGATCGTCACCACGCCGCAGGACATCGCCCTGCTCGATGCGCGCAAGGGCCTCAAGATGTTCGAGAAGGTCGGCATCCCGATCCTCGGCATCGTCGAGAACATGAGCATCCACATCTGCTCGAAGTGCGGCCACGAGGAGCATATCTTCGGCTCCGGCGGCGGCGAGAGGATGTGCCAGGACTACGACGTCGAGTTCCTCGGCGCCCTGCCGCTGGACATCGCCATCCGCGAGCAGACCGACTCCGGCAAGCCGACCGTGGCGGCCGACCCCGACGGCCGCATCGCCGAGATCTACCGCGGCATCGCCCGCCGCGTGGCGGTGAAGATCGCCGACAAGGCCAAGGACATGACGGCGAAGTTTCCCAACATCGTCATTCAGAACACCTGAGGCAAAAGTCAGTCCCTGCGGCACGGCGGCTTACCCCTGGTTGCGCCGTATTGACCCACCCCCGAAAGAGCGGATAATTCCGCTCTTTCGTTTTGGGCGCCCCCATGAGCATCAAGTCCGACAAGTGGATCCGCCGCATGGCGGCGGAGCACAGGATGATCGAGCCGTTCGAGCCCGGCCAGGTGCGCGAGGTCGACGGCCGCAAGATCGTCTCCTACGGCACCTCCAGCTACGGCTACGACATCCGCTGCTCGAACGAATTCAAGCTGTTCACCGACATCAACTGCACCATCGTCGACCCGAAGAATTTCGACCCGAATTCCTTCGTCGAGATCAAGAACGACTACTGCATCATCCCGCCCAACTCCTTCGCTCTGGCGCGCACCGTGGAATACTTCCGCATTCCGCGCAACGTGTTGACGGTCTGTCTCGGCAAGAGCACCTACGCCCGCTGCGGCATCATCGTGAACGTGACGCCTTTCGAGCCGGAATGGGAGGGCTACGTGACGCTGGAGTTCTCCAACACCACGCCGCTGCCGGCCAAGATCTACGCCAACGAGGGCGTCGCCCAGGTCCTGTTCTTCGAGTCGGACGAGGTCTGCGAGACCGCGTACAAGGATCGCGGCGGCAAGTACCAGGGGCAGGTCGGCGTGACCTTGCCGAAAATCTAGTTCCTAGCGACTAGCGTATCCAACATTTCTGCGACCCGCTGCGTGCGGGTCGCCGCATTTCAGGAGCCCATATGCGCTTCCATTTTCCCATCATCATCATCGACGAGGACTTCCGCTCGGAGAACGCCTCCGGCCTGGGCATTCGCCGCCTGGCCGAGGCCATCGAGGCGGAGGGCATGGAGGTGCTCGGGGTCACCAGCTACGGCGACCTGTCCTCCTTCGCCCAGCAGCAGAGCCGCGCCTCGGCCTTCATTCTCTCCATCGACGACGAGGAACTGGCCAACGAGGAGCAGGAGACCATCGCCGAGCTGCGCGCCTTCGTCACCGAGATTCGCACCCGCAACGCCGAGATTCCGATCTTCCTGCACGGCGAGACGCGCACCAGCCGCCACATTCCGAACGACATCCTGCGCGAGCTGCACGGCTTCATCCACATGTTCGAGGACACGCCGGAGTTCATCGCCCGCAACGTGGTGCGCGAGTCGAAAGCCTACCTGGACTCGCTGCCGCCGCCCTTCTTCCGCGCGCTGACCCACTATGCCGCCGACGGCTCGTATTCCTGGCACTGCCCGGGGCACTCCGGCGGCGTCGCCTTCCTGAAAAGCCCGGTGGGCCAGATGTTCCACCAGTTCTTCGGCGAGAACATGCTGCGCGCCGACGTCTGCAACGCCGTCGAGGAACTCGGCCAGCTGCTCGACCACACCGGCCCGGTGGCCGCCTCGGAGCGCAACGCGGCGCGCATCTTCAATGCCGACCACCTGTTCTTCGTCACCAACGGCACGTCGACCTCGAACAAGATCGTCTGGCACTCGACGGTGGCGCCGGGCGACATCGTCGTGGTGGACCGCAACTGCCACAAGTCGATCCTCCACGCCATCATCATGACCGGGGCGATCCCGGTGTTCCTGATGCCGACGCGCAACAACTACGGCATCATCGGGCCGATCCCGAAATCGGAATTCGCCTGGAAGAACATCCAGAAGAAGATCGCCGCGCATCCCTTCGCCGCCAAGGTCAAGGGCAAGCCGCGCGTGCTCACCATCACCCAGTCCACCTACGACGGCATCCTCTACAACGTCGAGGAGATCAAGGAGATGCTCGACGGCCGGATCGACACCCTGCACTTCGACGAGGCCTGGCTGCCGCACGCCGCCTTCCACGACTTCTACGGCGACTACCACGCCATCGGCGCCGACCGTTCGCGCTGCAAGGAATCGATCGTTTTCTCGACCCAGTCGACGCACAAGCTGCTGGCCGGCCTCTCCCAGGCCTCGCAGATCCTGGTGCAGGATTCCGAGAGCCGCAAGCTCGACCGCGACGTCTTCAACGAGGCCTACCTGATGCATACCTCGACCTCGCCGCAGTACGCCATCATCGCCTCCTGCGACGTGGCGGCGGCGATGATGGAAGAGCCGGGCGGCACCGCCCTGGTGGAGGAATCCATTGCCGAGGCGCTCGACTTCCGCCGCGCCATGCGCAAGGTCGACGAGGAGTTCGGCGCCGACTGGTGGTTCAAGGTGTGGGGGCCGGACGACCTCTCCGAGGAAGGCATCGAGGAGCGCGAAGCCTGGATGCTCAAGCCCGGCGAGCGCTGGCACGGCTTCGGCGACCTCGCCCCCGGCTTCAACATGCTCGACCCGATCAAGGCCACGGTCATCACGCCGGGCCTCGACGTCGGCGGCGACTTCGCCGACTGGGGCATCCCGGCCGCCATCGTCACCAAGTACCTCGCCGAGCACGGCGTCATCGTCGAGAAATGCGGCCTCTATTCCTTCTTCATCATGTTCACCATCGGCATCACCAAGGGCCGCTGGAACACGATGGTCACCGAACTGCAGCAGTTCAAGGACGATTACGACAAGAACCATCCGTTGTGGAAAGTGCTGCCCGAGTTCGTGGCCAAGCATCCGCGCTATGAGCGCGTCGGCCTGCGCGACCTCTGCCAGCAGATTCACGACGTTTACAAGGCCAATGACGTGGCACGTCTGACCACCGAGATGTACCT
>WYAY01000157.1 GCA_011526165.1 Sulfuritalea sp. | reverse complement strand
GAGAAGATGAGCAGCGTGGAAAAAAAGCGCGAGGCGGCATGGCCGGCGACGAGGGCCGGCGCGATCCAATCGTCGGGCAGCTCGTAGAGGGCGTTGAATTTCGCCAGCAGCATCAGCGCGATGGCGAGGGCGCCGTAGCTGCCGATGCGCGAGTCTTTCATGATCGCCAGCACCTGCGGCTTCGTCCAGCCGCCGCCGAAGCCGTCGACCGCGTCGGCCAGCCCGTCCTCGTGGAAGGCGCCGGTGACGAGCAGCGTCGCCGCCATGCTGAAGAGCAGGGCGATCGACACCGGCAGGACGAAGGCGGCGAGGAGAAAAGTCAGTCCGCCCAGGGCGCCGACCAGGATGCCGACCAGCGGGAAGTAGCGCGCCGCGCGGTCGAGCGCCTCCTGCGAGTGGCCGACCCAGGCCGGCACCGGCAGGCGCGTGAAGAAGCGCACGGCGCCGAAGAAGGCTTCAGCTTCCTGCCTGAACATCCGAGGACTCGCTGCGTTCGCTCACGCCGGCCGACTCGAAGCTGGCCATCTCGTTGAGGAAGGCGCAGGCGGCGCGCACCAGCGGCCAGGCCAGCGCGGCGCCGGTGCCCTCGCCCAGGCGCAGGTCCATGTCGAGCAGCGGGCGGGCGCCGAGGTGCTCGAGCTGCAGGCGGTGGCCGCGCTCCTGCGAACGGTGCGAGAAGACGCAGTACTGTAGCGTCGCCGGGTGCAGCGTCGCCGCGACCAGCAGGGCCGAGGTGACGATGAAGCCGTCGATGAGCAGCAGCATCTTCCGCTCGGCGGCGGCGAGCATGCCTCCTGCGAGCATCGCAATTTCAAAACCGCCGAAGTGCGCCAGCACGGAGGGGGGCGTGTAGTCGCCGCGATAAAGCCCGGCGGCCTGCTGCAGCAAAGTCAGCTTGCGCGACACGCCGGCATCGTCCAGTCCGGTGCCGCGGCCGACGCAGTCGGCGAGCGGGATGCCGGCGAGGAAGTGGGTGACGAGCGAGGCCGAGGCGGTGTTGCCGATGCCCATCTCGCCGAAGCCGACGACGTTGCAGCCGCGCGCATGGAGGCCGGCGACGATCTCGGCGCCGCGCGCCATTGCCGCCGCGCACTGTTCCGCGCTCATGGCCGGGCCCTCGAGATAGTTCGCCGTGCCGCAGGGACTGACTTTTGCGTCGACGAGATTCTCGCGCCGGCCGAAATCGTGCGCCACGCCGGCATCGGCGACCACCAGCTCGATGCCGTTGGCGCGCGCGAAGACGTTGATGGCGGCACCGCCGGCGAGGAAGTTCTCCACCATCTGCCAGGTGACGTCCTGCGGGTAGGCCGAGATACCGGCCTTGGCGGCGCCGTGGTCGCCGGCGCAGACCAGGATGTGCGGCGCGCGCAGTTCCGGCGTGAGCGTCTGCTGGATGAGGCCGAGCTGCAGGGCCAGCGCTTCAAGCCGGCCGAGCGCGCCGAGGGGCTTGGTCTTCTGGTCGATCTTGTGCCTGAGCGCTTCGGCGAGCGCAGCGTCGGGCGGGGTGATGTCGAAGCCGAGCGCGGGCCGTGCGCCCGCCGGGGTGTGGGAATGCATCCGATTCGTCCTTTCGATGGGCGCGCAGGACACCTTGGCGCGGCCAGCGCCGGAGTGCATGCGCACGGAGTTTCGAAAACGGCCGAACAGGTCTTCTGGCTTCCGGATCGCCCGGTCCGCTGCGCCTTCCCGGACAGGTGGGCCTGTCCAGTGGCTATCGTCGTGATGTGCAGCGGCCGTCCCCGGTTACAGCGGCGGGCCCGCCACGGAATTGCACCGTGTTCCGAATTGTTCGGTCAGGTCGGATTATCCGGGCATGGAGCCCCCGGCGCAACCGGCTCGATGCACTCGACCTGGCAAACCACGATGCATTGCGGAGCGTCGTATTGTCCAACGCATTCGGTGCACAACCCGGCGTCGATTTCGAAGATCTCGACGCCGATGTCGATGGCCCCGTTCGGGCACACCGGCTCGCAGGCGGCGCAGTTGATGCACTTGTAATTGATGCGCAGGGCCATGCCGGATCATTTCCCGGCGTTGCGCCTCGCCGTGCCGATGAGGATGGCGACCGCCCAGGCCTCGAAGGCCGCGCCGACGCCGAGCAGCGACCAGGCGACCGGCGGGGCGGCAAGCGGCGGCAGGACCCAGGGCGCGAACAGGCCGAGCACGCCGCCGGCCAGGAACAGCGACGCCGCCGTGCTCAGCGCGAAGAACGACGGCGGCAGCTTCTGCGCAGACTGCGGCGCGTTCATGACTCCCTCCCCACCGGCAGCACCGGCTGCGCCTCGCTGTCGGAGACCAGCACCGTCATCAGGTTGGTCACCAGCTTGATGCGGTCGGCGTCGGAAAGCGTCACGATGCGCTGGCCCTCCAGCTGCTCGATGGCCATGCGCACCATGCCGACGGCGCCCTCGAGGATGTGGGCGCGCGCCGCCACCACCGCCTCGGCCTGCTGGCGCCGCAGCATGGCCGAGGCGATCTCCGGCGCGTAGGCAAGGTGGGCGATGCGCGCCTCGAGGATCTCCAGCCCGGCCAGGCCGACGTGTTCCTGGATGCTTTCCATCAGCAGCTGGGCGACGGCATCGAGGTCGCCGCGCAGGGACTGGCGCCCCTCGGCGTCGCCGTCGTACCAGCGCCCGCTCACCACCTGGCGCAGCGCCGACTCGCTCTGGATATGCACGAAGGACTGATAGTCCTCGACGTCGAACAGGGCGCGCGCGGTGTCCTGCACGCGCCAGACCACCACCGCCGCCACCTCGACCGGATTGCCGGCGCGATCGTTCACCTTCAGCGTCGGCGTGTTGAGGTTGTGGGCGCGCAGCGAGATCTTCTGCTTGCTGGTGAAGGGGTTGACCCAGAAGAAACCGTCGGCGCGCACGCTGCCGACGTAGCGGCCGAAGAACACCAGCACGGCGGCGAGGTTCGGCTGCAGGACGAGGAACCCCTTGGCGAGAAAGGCCAGCAGCGGGATGGCGAGGATGCCCGCCACCGAGGGGGGCATGTGGCGATACACGACCGGCGAGACGATCTGCCAGAGCGCCCAGGCGAAGCCTGCCAGCCACAACGGCAGGGCGACCCAGCCCGAGACGTAACTGCCCTCGCTTTCCTGCACATTGCCGCCCATGGCGCCCTCCTATGGATTTCACGACCCGCTCATCATGCCGCAAGGCGGCCACAGCGCCAAGATGCTAACCTTGTTCCATGGCGGAACTGATCATCGGCGGCGCCCGTTCGGGCAAGAGCGCGCTGGCGGAAAAACGCGCGCTGGAAAGCGGGCTGCGCGTCGTTTACGTCGCCACGGCTCAGGCCGGCGACGCGGAAATGGCGCGGCGCATCGCGCATCACCGCACGCGGCGGCCGGCCGCGTGGGGCTGCGTCGAGGCGCCGCTGGCGCTCGCCACGGCGCTGCAGGTCCACGCCGCCGCGGACGCCTGCCTGATCGTCGACTGCCTGACGCTGTGGCTGACGAACCTCTTCTTCGCCGGCCGCGCGGCCGCCCAGGCCGAGGCCGGCGGGCCTTTCGACTGCGCCCTGCTCGCCGACGAGACGGTCGCGCTCCTAGACGCCCTGCCGCGGCTGCCCGGGCGCATCCTCCTCGTCAGCAACGAGGTCGGCTGCGGCATCGTGCCGATGCAGCCGCTCTCGCGCCGGTTCGCCGACGAACAGGGCCGGCTCAACCAGCGCGTCGCCGCCGCCTGCGCGCGCGTCACCCTGGTCGCGGCGGGACTGCCGCTGGAACTGAAATGAGGTGGCGCATGCAGTGGGCCTGGCTGTTCGCTGCCGCCTGGTGCGCCGCCGCGGCGGCGGGCGACGCCGGCACGAACGGCACCGGCCCGACCCAGCCGGCGCGGCGCATCGTCAGCCTGTCGCCGCACATCACCGAGAACCTGTTCGCCATCGGCGCCGGCAGTCGCGTCGTCGGCACCGTCGAGTTCAGCAACTACCCGGAAGAAGCGAAGCGGATCCGGCAGATCGGCAGCTACGAAAAGATCGACCTGGAGGCCGTGGCGGCGCTGCGGCCGGACCTCGTCCTCGCCTGGGAGTCGGGCAACAGCGCCTCGCATGTCGCCCGGCTGAGGGCCATCGGATTGAACGTGGCGGTGACGGAGGCGCGGCGCATCGAGGACGTGCCGGCCGATCTGGAGCGCCTCGGCGCCCTCGCCGGCGCCGGCACCGGCGCGCGCGCCGCGGCGGCGAGGTTCCGCGAACGGCTGGCAACGCTGCGCGCCCGTTATGGCGAGCGGCCGAAGGTGCGCGCGTTCTACCAGGTCTGGCATCAGCCGCTGATGACCGTCGGCGGCGGCCAGATCATTTCGGACGCGATGCGCCTGTGCGGCGGCGAGAACGTCTTCGAGGCGCTCAAGCCGATGGCGGCGGCGGTGACGGTGGAAGCGGTGCTGGCCGCCGACCCGGAAGCCATCGTCGCCAGCGGCATGGGCGAAGAGCATCCCGAATGGCTCGACGAATGGCGCCGCTGGCCCCGTCTCACGGCGGTCGCCCGCGGCAACCTGTTCTTCGTGCATCCGGACCACATCCAGCGCCACACGCCGCGCATCCTCGACGGCATCGAGCGGCTGTGCCAGCATCTCGAAACGGCGCGGGCGCGCCGACCGGCGCCCGCCAAAGGGCAGTAATTTCTTTCAAGCGAGGCTTTCATGAAATTCGTCGGCATCAACTGGCAGCTCATCTTGGCCGCAGGCTGCGCGGCGCTCCTGCTGGGCGCCTGCGAGGGCATCTTCACCGGCACTTCGGCCGAGACCATCCCGCTCGAGCCGGATGCCGGCGGCGGCTTCAAGCCGGTCGCCATCAAGCTCACCACGGAGATGTCGCCGGTGTCCCTCAACTTCCGCGCCGAACTGGGCAACAACCCGCACGAAATGGGCAAGTGGAATGCCTACCGGGCCAGCCTCTCCCGCGGCGGACAGACGGTGGCCAGCCGCAACTTCAACGTCAATTACACCGGCACCGTCGACCTGCCACCGGCCAATCCCGACCAGGTGATGACGATGCTGGTGCACCCCGTCGGCGAAAGCGGCGAATACCGGCTTTCGATCGAGCCACTGCGGGCGGCCGAGGTCGCCTTGCAAAACCCCCGCGTCGAAGTGCGCCGCAACGTGCAGCTGCCGCAGCAGCAGTAGTTTCTACAACACTAGGCCGGCACGAAGTAGCGCGCGCCGTCGTCGCGCATCTCGCGCAGCGGATGGCCGTAGAGGCGCGACAGCGACTCGGCGGTGAGCACCTCCGCCACCGGCCCCTCCAGCGTGCGGCCCTCGCCGAACAGCAGCAGGGCGCGGTCGGCGTGGCGCAGGGCGAGGTTGATGTCGTGCAGCACCATGACGATGCCGACGCCGTCCCCCCGCGCGCGCCGCGAGAGCAGTTCGAGCACGGCGATCTGGTGGTTGAGGTCGAGGTGGGCGAGCGGCTCGTCGAGCAGGTACAGCTGCGGCCGCTGCGCCAGCAGTGCGGCGATGGCAAGGCGCTGGCGCTCGCCGCCGGAGAGGGTGTGTACCTCGCGGCCGCCGAGTCCGGCGAGGTCCACCGCCGCCAGCGCCTCGCGCGCGATGCGCTCGTCCTCCTTCCCCTCCCAGTGCCAGCGGCCGAGATGCGGATGGCGGCCGATCAGCGCCGTCTCCAGCACGGTGGACTGGAAGGCGTCGAGGTGGCCCTGCGGCAGCAGGCCGCGCAACTGGGCGGCGCGGCGCGCGCCGAGCGCCGCGTAGGATTCGCCGCACAGTGCGATGCTGCCGGCCTCCGCCTCGCGCAGGCCGGCCAGGGTCGTCAGCAGCGTCGTCTTGCCGGTGCCGTTGCGGCCGAGGATGGCCAGGCGCTCGCCGGCGGCCAGATCGAAACCGAGGCCGGCGGAGACGCGCACCGCGCCGATGTTGACGTCGAGATCGCGGACGGAGAGCAGCGCGGTCATGACGCGCCTCCACGGGGGCTGCGCGTCAGCAGGTAGAGGAACACCGGCACACCGATCAGCGCGGTGAGCACGCCCACCGGCAGCTGCTGCGGCGCGACGACGGTGCGCGCCAGCGTGTCGGCCAGCGTCAGCAGCGCGCCGCCGGCCAGCGCCGCCGCCGGCAGCAGCACGCGCTGGTCGTTGCCGATGGCCAGTCGCACCAGGTGCGGCACGATGAGGCCGACGAAGCCGACCGAGCCGGTGGTCGTCACCGCCGCGGCGGTGGCCAGCGCCGCCAGCACGTAGACGCCGCCGCGCAGCCGCGACACCGGCACGCCGAGCGCGCGCGCCGTCAGGTCGCCGCGCGCCAGCAGGTTGAGGTCGCGCGAAAAGGGCAGCGCAGCCATGAGGCCGAGCGCCAGCATGGCCAGCGCCGGCCAGGGCGTCACCGCATGCGACAGATCGCCCATCAGCCAGAACAGCATGCCGCGCAGCTGGTTCTCGGGCGCGATGGACAGGATCAGCGCCACCGCCGCGCCGCAGCCGGCGGCGACGATGACGCCGGTGAGCAGCAGGCGCGTCTGCGTCCACGAGCCGTCGCCGCGCGCCAGCCCGAACACCAGCAGCGTGGCGCCCAGTGCGCCGGCGAAGGCGCCGCCGTTGACCAGCAGCAGCGGCAGGCCGAACAGCATGGCCGCGAGTGCGCCGACCGCGGCGCCGCCGGAAATGCCGAGCACGTAGGGGTCGGCCAGGGGGTTCCGCAGCAGCACCTGCATCAGCGCGCCGGCCAGCGCCAGCAGGCCGCCGCAGGCGAAGGCGGCCGTCGCGCGCGGCAGGCGCAGTTCGCGCACCACTTCCGCCGCCATCTCCGCCGTGTCGCCGAGCAGGGCGCGGCCGATGTCGGCCGCCGAGACCGGCAGGCTGCCCGCCGCCAGCGCCACGACCAGGCTCGCCAGCCCGACCAGGGCCAGGAGCAGGATCACCAGCAGGGCGCGGCGGCGGGTGGGCACGGCTGACTATTCCTATTTGAAGTCGTAGCGCGCGCTCAAGTGGAAGCTGCGCCCGTCGGCCGGATAGTAGTAATGGTCGGCGATCCAGGGCGAGTAGCCGGCATAGGGCGCGTAGCGCTTGTCGAGCGCATTGAGCAGCCGCGCCGTGACGGTCCACGGCTTCAGGTTCCAGGCCGCCTGCAGGTCGAGCGTCGTGTAGCCGGACAGCGTGCCCTGCAGGTTGCTGAAATCGCCGCTGTAGCGGCGCGACCCGACGTGGTTCGCCACGGCGGAGTAGCTGCCCGCCCGCCCGGCATCCCAGGTCAGCTGCAGCGTGAGCTTGTCGCGCGGCACCAGCGGCACGCGCTTGCCCTCGTAGGGCCCGCTGCGGAATTCCGCGTCGGTGTAGGCGTAGGCCAGCTTCGCCCTGAGGGATTCTGCGATGCGCCAGTCGAGCTCGGCTTCGAGGCCCTGGCGGCGGGTCGGGTCGAAGTTGACGTTGGCGCCGAGCGCACCGTCGTAGCCGATCTCGTCCTTGAGATGCATGCGGTAGAGCGCGGCGCGCGCCTGCACCGGGCCGAGGCTGGCGCTGCCGCCGATCTCGCCGATGCGGCCGTGCTGCGGGCGCAGGTCGCCGGCGAAGGCGGGATTGCCGGTGAGCGGGTTGAAGCTGAACAGCTCGTCGGTGTTGGCGAAACGGAAGGTGGTGCCGAGCTTGCCGTAGGCGCGCCAGCCCTGGCCGCTGTAGCTGGCGCCGAGGTCCCAGGCGTTGCGCCGGCGGGTGGCGCTGCCGTCCATCGCCGGCGAGAACCACGGCGCATAGGCGTCCTGGTGGGCGCTTTGTTCCATGCGCTGGCTGCGTCCGCCGAACGTGACTGCCCAGGCCTCGGTCAGGCTGGTGGTGTTCTGGAAATAGGCGGCAGTGCTGGTCTGCGCCGCGGTCTGGCGCGGCGCCGTCGTGTAGCGGGCGTCGACGTCGCCGTCGTAGTGGTCGAGGCCGAGCACGGTCTCGCTGGCCAGTCCGCCGAGACCATGGCGCCAGTGCAGCCGCGGCGTGAACGACAGCATGTCCTTGGCGCGGTCGGACGCGCTGCCGAAGGAAGCGTAGTCGGCGTGCTGGTCCTCCCGCTCGGCGGAGAGTTCCGCCTCCAGCGTCAGCGCATCGGTGAGCGGCAGCTTGACGCCGGGGCGCAGGCGATGGCCGTCGCGCTTCTGCCAGTCGTCGAGCGAGGTGCTCGAGCGCGGATCGGCGCGCCAGGCGGCGCGGGTCAGGTAGCCGGGCAGGCCGGAGGAGTCCTTGTAGGCGGCCCAGTCGACGAAGACCTCGCCGGCGCCGAGGTACATCCCGGCGCGGCCGGACAGCGACTGCTGGTCCTGCTGGCTGTTGCGGCGCCAGCCGCCGGTCTCGGCGTGGTGGGCGAAGACGTTGAAGTAGCCGCGGTCGTTGCCGGCGGCGCCGTGGGCATCGAGCCCGCGGTGGCCGAAGCTGCCGGCGCTGACGGTGACCGCCGCGCGCGGGCGGCCGGACTTGTCGGTGACGATGTTGATGACGCCGCCGCTGGCGCGGTCGCCGTAGAGCACGCTGCCGGCGCCGCGGATGATCTCGATGCGCTGGACGCTCTCGAGCGGCACCGCCGACCAGCTGATGGAGCCCATGTCGATGGGGTTGAGGCGCTGGCCGTCGACGAGGATCAGGGTATTGCTGGCGGCGGTGTCGCCGAAGCCGCGCAGGTCGACGGCGGCATCGACGCCCAGGCTGCCGTAGAGGGTGCGCACGTCGACCCCGGCATGATTGCGCAGGACGGCGGGCAGGTCGAAGGCCGGCGTGTTGCGGATGTCCTCGCGCGTGATGACGGAAATGTTGGCCGGCACGCGCGGATCGGCGTCGGCAAAACGGGTGGCGCTGACGATGACCGTCGCCTCGTCGGCTGCGGCATGGCTGGATGGATGGAACAGGGCGGCGATGGCAAGCGCCGCGGCTCGATGCCTGAAGTGCATGTGGAGGGCTCCCTCAAGTCCGGCCTGCGTCCCCGCTGCCGGACAGTGTCGATAAAACGGAACGCGTGAGGGAGCTGGATCGGTGCGGGCAGGACCCGGTGCCGGTGGCCGCACCCCCGCGGCGATTCCGAACTGGTCTGTCCGAGGCCGGTATCCGGGCTCGCGAGTCTTGATCCGCCGCCTTCCCAAGCAAATCGCTCAGTGGCTGTATGGCGGACCCGCACTCGCTTACCGTTGCGGGGGCAGCCGAGGCATTGCCGGCAGGGCCGGCGCACCTCGTTCCCGTTTAACCCGCCGGCGGAAGACCGGCGGAGCACCTGGAACAGGATGCCGCATGGCAAAAAACCACACGGCGCGACGGATTATAGCGGGAAAAAATCAAAGTCAGTCCCCGCAGGACGGCGACGGCGTCACAAACAACATTCAGAATTCCCTGTTATTGCTTGACGTGAAACTGCTTTTTTTGTTAGTTTGTCGCGATGGACCGGGAACTCTTCGCCCTCGAGGAACGCATCGAGCAATTCATCACGCTGTGCCAGAACCTGCGCACGGAGAATCAGGAATTGCGCACGCGGGTGGCCGGCCTCGAGGTCGAGCGCAACCGCCTCAATGAAAAGATCGAGACGGCCTGCACCCGCCTGGAGGCCCTCATGGAGCGCGTGCCCGAGCAATGACCAAGAAGGAAGCCAACACCCTCGACATCGTCCTGATGGGGCGCGAATACCGCGTCGCCTGTGCCCCGGATGAGCGCGAGGCCCTGCAGACCGCCGTCGCCTTCGTCGACGAAAAGATGCGCGAGATCGGCGAAAAGACCAAATCCACCGGCGAGCGCCTCGCCGTCATGACGGCGCTCAACCTCGCCCACGAACTGCTCTCCATCAAGCTGCCCGGCGGCTTTGACATGCAGGAGTTCCGGCGTAGAATCGGTTCCATGCAGGCGCGGCTCGACGAGGCGATGGCCAGCCAGGAACAGTTGTTCTAGCCTCCTCCCCTCCCGACCCTCCCGGGCGGCGTCAAGATTTCCCCTGCGGTGTTCGCCAAGGTCATACATTCCTTGAACCAATGACTTGGCATTGGCTGCGGACCACAGCGTCACTTTTGTGCGCGTCCCTCATTCGTGAGCCCGGATGCACCTGCGGTGACCGGAAAGCGGCCGCTCTGGACCCTAGGTTCAGGATGCCGGCCTAGCGGCACAGGCGGGGGATCCCTCTAAAAGCGCGGAATGTTCCGCGCTTTGTTTTTGCGGAGCGGCCCATGCGCTACTGGCTGATGAAGAGCGAACCCGAGGCCTACGGCATCGACGACCTCGCCCGCGACAAGGTGACCGCCTGGTGGGGCGTGCGCAACTACCAGGCGCGCAACTTCATGCGCGACCAGATGAAGCTGGGCGACCGCGGCTTCTTCTACCATTCCAATTGCGCCGAGCCGGGCATCGTCGGCATCGTCGAGGTGTCGAAGCTGGCCTATCCCGACGCCACCCAGTTCGACAGGAAGCACAAGTACTACGACCCGAAGTCCTCGCCGGACGATCCGCGCTGGCTGAACGTGGACGTCAAGCTGGTGAAGAAGACAAAACTGGTGGCCCTCGCCGAACTGCGCAGCCACAAGGCCCTCGCCAACATGCGCGTGCTGGCGAAGGGCAACCGCCTGTCGATCACGCCGGTCGATCCGGACGAGTGGACGTTCATCACCGAACAGCTGATGGGCATGAAGCAATGAGCTGGTGGTGGCTGGCCTACCCGCTGCTCGGCTGCTTCGCCGGCTTCATCGCCGGCCTGTTCGGCGTCGGCGGCGGGCTGACCATCGTGCCGCTGCTGTTCATGCTCTTCGCCGCGCAGGGCTTCCCGCCCGAGCACGTCATGCATCTTTCGCTCGGCACCTCGATGGCGACCATCGTCGTCACCTCGATCTCCAGCATGCGCGCCCACCATGCCCACGGCGCGGTGCGCTGGGAGATCGTCAAGGCGATGGCGCCGGGACTCGTGCTCGGCACGCTGGGCGGCTCGCTCTTCGCCAGCCATGTGCCGACGCGGCCGCTGGCCTTCGCCTTCACCGCCATCGTCTTTTACGCCTCGCTGCAGATGGTGCTCGACTTCAAGCCGAAGCCGACGCGCGCCCTGCCGCGCACGGCCTGGCTGTTCCTCGTCGGCACGGCGATCGGCGCCGTCTCCAGCCTGGTGGCGGCGGGCGGCGGTTTCCTCTCGATCCCCTACATGGTCTGGCACAACGTGACGATCCACCACGCCGTCGGCACCTCGGCGGCGCTCGGTTTCCCCATCGCCGTGGCGGGCACGATCGGCTACCTCGCCGCCGGCTGGCAGGCCACCGGCCTGCCGGCCGGGAGCCTGGGCTACATCCATCTGCCGGCCTTCGTCGGCGTGGCGGCGATGACCATGCTCATCGCGCCGCTCGGCGCAAGGACGGCGCACCGGCTGCCGGTGAAGCAGTTGAAGCGCGCCTTCGGCGTCTTCCTCGCCCTGTTGGCGACGAAGATGCTGCACGGTCTGGTCGGCTAGGGCTTCAGATAGACGTAGCCTTCCTGCGCCTGCAGGCGGCTCACCTCGGCCACCCCGGACGGCACGATCCTGGCGTCCGAATGCACCTTGCTCCGCTCGATGTTGCGGCTTTGTAGGGTGAAGTTGCAGACGCGGAACTCGACGCCCTTGAGCGAGAGGTCGTCCACCGTCGAGGCGTAGGTGTTGCCGTTCTTGTCCTTGGCGCCCTCGAGCAGGAAATTGACGCCGCCGGCGTGGGTGACGACGACGATCTTCGCCTGCGGATCGGCACTCAGGTGGTTGCGGATGTTGCGCAGGCCGTTGCTGGCCTGGTCGAGGCCTTCGTTGATGTGATAGACGACCTTGACGGACGCGGCCGCCTGCGCCGCCGCGCCGCCCTGGCCGGTGGCGCAGGCGGAAAGGGAAAGCAGGGCCAGCGCGCCCAGCAGGGCGCCCCGAATCGGTTTCGTCTCGTGTCTCATGGGGATAGTCTCCTTTGTCTTGTCATGGTTTTCCCGGCGGTGCCGGCATCAATGAAGACGCCGCAGACGCCCCGGCTATTCCGGGAATAAAAGTGCCCCGCGCCGCGTCATAATGGTGGAGCGGGAGGGACGAACGATGGTGAAATGGCTGCAGACGCGCGCCCAGCGCGAACTGGCGGGGAAGATCGAGGCGAGCCGCGAGCGCCTCTATCGCATCGCCTTTGCCTGGAGCCACGACGCGGCGCTGGCCGACGACCTGGCGCAGGAGGCGCTGGCGCGCGGCCTGGCGCGCATCGGCCAGCTGCGCGAGGCCGAGCGGCTGTCGAGCTGGCTGTTTTCCATCTTGCACCGCTGCTGGATCGACCACCTGCGCGGGCGGCGCGACGACCTCGACGAAGAGGCGCTGGCCGAACTGCCCTGCGAGCTGCCGGGACCGGACGGCCAGGCGGAGGCCCAGGAAACGGCGCGGCGGGTGCGCGCCGCCATCGAGGCGCTGCCGCTCGGTCAGCGCCAGGTGCTCACCCTGGTGGACCTGGAGCAATTCACTTATGCGGAAGTCGCCGAAGCCCTGGCGATTCCGATCGGCACGGTGATGAGCCGGCTGTGCCGCGCGCGCGAGGCGCTGCGCGGCCTGCTCGAGGCGGCCGCGGCGCAGCCGCGCCTGAGGAGCGTGAAATGAACGACAAGCGAACTTTTTCCGACGAGCAGCTGAATGCCTTCGTCGACGACCAGCTCGGCGCCCAGGAACGCGAGGAAATCCTCGCCGCGGCGGCCGAGGATGCCGAACTCGGCCAGCGCCTGTGCGCCCTGCGGGCGGCCAAGGAACTGGTCGGCCATGCCTACGGCCGCCTGCCCGCCGCGCGCCACCGTACCGGCCGCCGGGTTTCGCTGTGGAGCGGCGCGCTGGTCGCCGGCCTGGCCCTGGCCGTCGGCGTGGTGGCCGGCTGGCAGGGGCACCGCGCCAGCCAGGGCGGAACGGACATCACGGCCTCGCTCGCCGGCCTCTTCGCACCGCAGCCGTCGCGCGTGCTGATCCATCTGGACAGCTCGCAGACCGAGCGCATGCAGGAGGCGCTGGACATGGCGGAGGCCTACCTCGCCAAGGCCGGCAAGGCCAAGGTGGAGCTGGTGGTGAACAATTCCGGGCTGGACCTGCTGCGCGAGGAGACCACCCCCCATGCCCAGCGCATCGCCGCGCTGGCGGCGCGCTACGACATGCTGGCCTTCGTCGCCTGCGGCCATGCCATCGCGCGCTATCGCAGCGCCGGGCTGGATGTCACGCTGGTGCCGGAAGCGCGGGTGGAGCGCACCGCCGTCGAGCACATCGTCGACCGCGTGCGCGAGGGCTGGACTTACCTGAAGATCTGAATCCCCGGCCGGCTGCCGGCCGGGGCATCGTGGCCCGCGGCAGAACCGAGGCCGGAAAAAGCGGTAATTGCACACAGCGCAAGATAGGCCAGCAACACCTTGGCCTTGTGCTTCCACGGGCTGGCCGGCCCTTTGACGATTTTCCGAATCACTCCCGCCTCCTCCATCTCGCCTGGCGTCGCGCCTGGCGGGAGCGTGACGGAACGATCGGTTCCGCTGCATCCCTTGCGCAACAGGTTCTGGTTTTGTGAAGAACGGGTCAAGCGCCGAAACGTTGACGCAGCAGGTTCTTCTGCACCTTGCCCATGGCGTTGCGCGGCAGGTCATCCACGAAATGGACGGCCTTCGGCACCTTGAAGCCGGCGATGCGGCCCTTCAGTTCGGCGATGATGGCCTCGGCATCGGGCCCGCCGGTGCCCTTCGCCCGCACCACCACCGCGGTCACCGCCTCGCCGAAATCCGGGTGCGGCAGGCCGATCACGGCAGACTCGGCCACCCCGGGCAGGGCGTCGATGGCCTCCTCGATCTCCTTCGGATAGACGTTCAGCCCGCCGGTGATGATGAGGTCCTTGTTGCGGCCGATGATGGCGAGGTAGCCCTCGGCGTCGAAGCGGCCCATGTCGCCGGTGCGGAAGAAGCCCTCCGGCGTGAATTCCTCCTGCGTCTTCTCCGGCATCTGCCAGTAGCCGTCGAAGACGTTGTCGCCGCGCACCTGGATGTGGCCGATCTCGCCGGCCGGCAACGGCCGGTCGGCGGCGTCGACCACGCGCACTTCCGTGCCCGGCAGGGGGAAGCCCACCGTGCCGATGCGCCGCTCGCCCTCGAGCGGGTTGGAGGTGAACATGCCGCCCTCGGTCATGCCGTAGCGCTCGAGGAGGGTGTGGCCGGTGCGTTCGCGGAATTCATTGAAGGTCTCCGGCAGGAGCGGCGCCGAGCCGGAGATGAAGAGACGCATGTGCGACACGGCTTCCCGCGTCAGCCCCCGCTCCTGCAGCAGGCGCACGTAGTAGGTCGGCACGCCCATGAACACCGTCGCCGCCTGCATCAGGCGCAGCGCGCGCGCCGCGTCGAACTTCGGCTCGAACAGCATCGGACTGCCGTTCAGGAGCGCGCAGTGCGTGGCGACGAAGAGGCCGTGCACGTGGAAGGTCGGCAGCATGTGCAGCAGCACGTCGCCGGGACGGAAGCCCCAGTACTGGTGCAGCACCCGCGCGTTGGCGGCCAGGTTGCGGTGGGTGAGCATCGCCCCCTTCGAGCGGCCGGTGGTGCCGGAGGTGTAGACGATCGAAGCCAGGTCGTCGTCGGCGCGTGCCAGGGTGTCGAAGGAATCGGGCATCTGCGCCGCCGCCGCAGCGAGGCTGCCCTCGCCGAGGGAACCCAGGTCGTGCACCAGCGGCAGGCGCGCGGCCCAGGCCAGTTCCTGCGCTTCTTCCATGCGCTGCGGATCGCAGACGAAGAGCCGCGGCCCGGCGTCGTCGAGGAAGTACGCCACCTCGCCGCGCGTGTAGGCCGGGTTGAGCGGCAGGAAGACGCCGCCGGCGCGCAGGCAGCCGAGGTAGAGGAACAGCGCCTCGGCGGATTTCTCCACCTGGGCGGCGACGCGGTCGCCCGGCTTGAGTCCGGCCTCGGCGAGCAGGGCGCCGTAGCGCGCCGACTGACTTTCCAGTTCGGCGTAGCTCACCCGCCTTCCGCCGGGCAGGATCAGGCAGGGCGCGTCGGCTTCGCGCGGAAAGCGCGCGGCCAGCAGCGCGTACAGGTTCATGCCCTGGCCAGCCGGCGGATGGCGGCCGTGGCGGCGATGCGGTCCTCGCCGACGAAGGCTTCCACGTTCCGCTCGATCTCGTCGGGATCGTAGAGGTAGTTCACCATCAGGCCGCAGGACTGCTTGAATCCCTTGGCGGAGGTATCCGCCAGGTAGTCGATGCGCTCGATGCGGGCGCCGTTGCCGAGATGGAAGCGCGCCACCGGGTCGAAGGGGCGGCCGTTCTGGCGGACGGTGTAGAGATAGCGCGCCGCCAGCCGCTCCAGCGGGTCGCGCAGGCGGCGCGCCGCCTCCTTGTCCTGCGCCCACTCGCCCGACTGCAGCTGGGCCAGGGTGAGGCCGAGGCCGTCGAGCGCTTCCGGCGTGCGCTTCAGCCAGGCGGCAAGCTGCGGCAGCGGCGACAGCGTGGCGAAGGTCTTCAGCTGCGGGAAGTCGCGCTTCAGGTCGTCGATGACGCGCTTCAGCAGGAAGTTGCCGAAGGTGACGCCGCGCAGGCCGGCCTGGGTATTGGAGATCGAGTAGAAGATCGCCGTGTCGGCGCGCTCGGTCTCGAGCACCGGGGCGTGCTCGTCGAGCAGCGCCTGGATGTTGCCGGAGAGTTCCTTGGTCAGCGCCACTTCGACGAAGATCAGCGGCTCGGCCGGCATGCGCGGATGGAAGAAGGCATACAGGCGGCGGTCGGAGCCGAGCCGGTTGCGCAGGTCGTTCCAGGAGCGGATCTCGTGCACCGCCTCGTACTGGATCAGCTTCTCCAGCAGCGAGGCGGGGGAATTCCAGGTGATGCGCTGCAATTCGAGGAAGCCGACGTCGAACCAGGCGGTCAGCCGCGACTCCAGCTCGCGGTCGAGCACCGCCAGCTCCTCGTCCTTGTCGAGGAAGCGCAGCAGGTCGGCGCGCAGGTCGACGAGGAACTTCACCCCCTGCGGCAGGGCGTTGAACTGGGTCAGGATGCGGATGCGCGAGGAGCGCAGCGCGGCGCGCAGGTCGGCCTCGGCGTCCCACTGGCCGGGCGTGCCGGCCGCGGCCTGATAGGCACGGTGCGCGGCGTCCACCTTCGCCGGCTCGGGACCGAAGTCGAGGGCGATGCGCCGCAGGAACTCGTGGCGGCCGGCGTCGTCGAGGCCGAGGTAGGTCTCGCCCAGCTTCGCCGCCCGGCCGCGCGCGGCGACCTCGCCGCCGGTGCCGGCGGCGCACT
>WYAY01000156.1 GCA_011526165.1 Sulfuritalea sp. | reverse complement strand
GGCAGCATCCTGCAACGCGAGATGGATTCGGCGCTGCCGCCCGCCTGAGTTCCCTGCCTTACTGAATCGACTCTTCTGCCGCCTCGCGGAACTGCATGGCATGCAGCCGCGCGTAGTGGCCATTCAAGGCCAGCAGTTCGGCATGCGTGCCGCGCTCGACGATGCGGCCCTGCTCCATCACCAGGATGACGTCGGCGCGCTCGATGGTGGACAAGCGGTGGGCGATCACCAGCGTGGTGCGCCCGCGCATGACGCGGTCGAGCGCTGCCTGGATGTGGCGCTCGGACTCGGTGTCGAGCGCCGAAGTGGCTTCGTCGAGGATGAGGATCGGCGCGTCCTTCAGCAGCGCCCGCGCGATGGCCAGGCGCTGGCGCTGGCCACCGGAGAGCAGCACGCCGTTCTCGCCGACCAGGGTGTCGAAACCCTGCGGCAGCTTGTCGATGAATTCGCGGGCGAAGGCCGCCTCGGCGGCGCGCTCGATGTCGGCGCGCGGCGCACCGGCGAGGTCGCCGTAGGCGATGTTGCTGGCCACCGTGTCGTTGAACAGCGTCACCTGCTGGGTGACGACGGCGACGTGGCGGCGCAGGTTGCGCAGGGTGTAGTCCTCGACATCCGTGCCGTCGATCAGGATCTGCCCGGTGTCGTGGTGATAGAAGCGCGGGATCAGGTTGGCCAGGGTGGACTTGCCGCTGCCCGAGCGGCCGACCAGCGCCACCATCTGCCCCGGCTCGATGGCGAAGCTGACGCCGTCGAGCACGCGCCGCTCGCCGCCGGGGTAGGCGAAGGAGAGGTCGCGCACCTCGAGCCGGCCGCCGACGCGCTCGCGGCTCACCGTGCCGGCATCGGCCTCCGGCGGCTCGTCGAGCTGCTCGAAGATGCTCTCCGCCGCCGCCACGCCCTTCTGGATCGTCGAGCTGACTTCGGAGAGCTGGCGGATCGGCTTGGGCAGCAGGCCGGCGGCGGTGATGTAGGCCACCAGTTCGCCCGGCGAGGCGTCGCCGCGCAGCCACAGCACGAGGAAGAACAGCACGCCCATGGCGCTGTAGATGAGCAGCTGCAGCACCGGCGTGTAGACCGAGCCGGTTCGCACCATGCGCAGGTGCTTGCTCATGTTGTTGCTGCTCGCCTCGCGGAAGCGGCGCTGCTCGTAATCCTCGCCGCCGAAGCTGCGCACGACGCGGTGGCCCTGGATGGCCTCGGAGGCGACGTGCGTGACGTCGCCCATCGCCACCTGGATCTTCTTCGCCTGCTTGCGGAACTTGCGGCTGGCGCTGACCACCAGCAGGGCGATCACCGGCAGAAGCGCCGCCATCACCAGCGTCAGCTTCCAGTTCATCCAGAGCAGGTAGGCGAAGAGGAAGATCACCGTCAGTCCCTCGCGGATGACCACCTTGACGGCGTCGGTGGCGGCGCCCGTCACCATGGTGACGTTGAAGGTGATGCGCGAGATCAGGTGGCCGGAGTTGTGCATGTCGAAATAGCGGTCCGGCAGCGTCAGCAGGCTGTCGAACAGCGCCACGCGCAGGTCGTGCACCACGCCCATCGAGACGCGGGCGAGGAAGTAGTTGCCGAGGAAGGAGCCGACGCCCTGCCAGGCGGCGATCAGCACGATCAGCAGCGGCACGGCATGCATCATCTGCAGGCCGCCCAGCAGCGGCATGCCGGTGAACATCGCCGCGGAAGGATCGGCCAGGCCGTCGACGAAATACTTCAGCACCGAGGCCAGCATCGGCTGGGCCGAGGCGAAGATGACGTAGCCGAGGATGCTCACCGCGAACCAGCCGACGTAGGGCCGGACATAGCCCAACAGGCGGAAATACAGGCTCAGGCTGGAAGTGACGCTGGCGGGCTTTTCTGGAGCGTGCATGTGACGTGCTTTGGGCGGCGCGCACGGCGAAAGGATGGCGGCATTCTAGCATGGGGCGTACCCCCTCATCCGGCTGGTAAAATGCCGTCCTTCGATACGCCCGGCCGCGGAGCCGCTCCCTTGCAGACCCTGGAACACGACGACTATCTCGCCCTGCGCGCCGACGCCCGGGTGCTGGAGCGCGATCATTACGGCGAGAAGGTGCTGGCGCTGGCCGACGGCAGCTACCTCAAGCTGTTCCGCCGCAAGCGCCTCATCTCCTCCGCCGCCTGGTATCCCTATGCCAAGCGCTTCGCCGAAAACGCGCTGGCGCTGGCGGAGCGGAAGATTCCCTGCCCCGGGGTGATCGGTCTCTACCGCATCCCGGGCGTGCGCCGCGATGCCGTACGCTACCGTCCGCTGGAAGGGCAGACCCTGCGCCAGCTGGTCCGCTCGGGCGCGGATGCCGCCGGACTGCGCGCGCAACTCGGCCGCTTCGTCGCCGAACTGCACGGGGCGGGCGTCTACTTCCGTTCCCTGCACCTGGGCAACATCGTGCTCACCCCGGCCGGCACGCTCGGCCTCATCGACATCGCCGACCTGCGCGCCGGGAAGCGGCCGCTGCCGGCGCACCGCCGGCGGCGCAACCTGCAGCACCTGCTGCGCGACGCGCAGGACCGCGCCTGGCTGCTGGCCGACACGGCCTTCGACGCGGCCTACCGCGCAGCCCTGGAAGCGCAGCGGCGATGAAGCCCGACGCGTCCGGCTTCCGCGCCGACATCAACGGCCTGCGCGCCGTGGCGGTGATCGCCGTGGTGCTGTTCCATTTCCGCGTGGCCGGCTTCGGCGGCGGCTTCGTCGGCGTGGACGTCTTCTTCGTCATCTCCGGCTACCTGATGACGCGCATCATCCTCGGCCCGCTCGCCGCGGCGCGCTTCTCGGTGCTCGGCTTCTACCTGGCGCGGGCGCGCCGCATCTTCCCGGCGCTGGCCGCGCTGTGCGCGCTGCTCCTGCTCTTCGGCTGGTTCGCCCTCTCGCCGATGGACTACAAGCTGCTCGCCAAGCACGCCGGCGCCAGCCTGCTGTTCCTCTCCAACCAGGTGTACTGGAAGGAATCGG
>WYAY01000155.1 GCA_011526165.1 Sulfuritalea sp. | reverse complement strand
GCCAAGACCGCCCACGACAAGACCCTCGCCGAACGCCAGATCGCCGCCACCGACAAGCAGATCGACCGGCTGGTCTATGCGCTGTACGGGCTGACGGACGCGGAGATTGCGGTGGTGGAGGGGAGCGGGGCGGCCGCATGAGTCACGGACTGCCCTTGGCCGACAAGGCGCGCATCGACGAGTCGAAAATTACGGACTAACTGCTCAATCCCGCCAAGAGCCGGGGCAAGGCGGGGTTCTTCCTGCGCTTCGGTTTTTCCATCGAAGATTGGCGGGCGATGGCCCGGGCGCTGGCCGACCACGGCAGAAATGGGGCGGTTGCTGCGATTGTTGAATCGGAACATGGCACGCGCTACAGTGTCGACGGGCCGCTCGAGACCCCTTCCGGACGGCGGCCGGTTGTCCGTACCGTCTGGATCGTCGAGCAAGGCGCGGAGTATCCAAGATTGATCACGGCGCATCCGCTCTGAGGAGAACCGCATGATTCAAGAACACGATCAAGTCGTCCTGACGGAAAACCTGCCCGATCTGGCACTGGAAGCCGGTGACGTGGGCGTGGTCGTGCATGTCTATGGCGGGGGGAAGGCCTACGAAGTCGAATTCCTGACCCTCGAGGGCGAAACGGCCGGCATTGCCACTTTGGCGGCCGATAAGGTGCGTCCTGTGCGCAAGGGAGAAATCGCTCACGTGCGCGGGTTGCTTGCGGCTTAAGGGGCTTCTTCTGCCTGGTCGGGAAACGGCGCATAACGCGTTCTTCCTCGCTTGAATGTCCGCGGGTTGCTTCGGCCGCCGTCCTGCGGGGACTGACTTTTGGCTTCGGCCGCCGCTTCGCGGCTTAACCTCGGTCATGCCGAGGTTAGCCTTCGCCGAAAGTCAATCGCCGTCCTGCGGGGACTGACTTTTCCCCCGCCCCTTCGATCAGCAGGGCTTATGCGTGCATCCGTTCTTGACAGCCGTCAAGGCCGGCGCACCGGCCCAACCCGCAGAATCCGCTCAGGGAAAATCTTTGGAGAACCCACGAATGAGCGGCATCACCAGCGTAATGCAGGACCACCACAAGCTGTGCGACGAGGACTTCGCCGTCGCCGAGGAAGCCGCCCACAAGGGCGACTGGGCGGCCTGTGCGGCGACCTACGGTAAATTTCGCGCCGAACTGCTGGCGCACTTCGGCGTCGAGGAGGACACGCTGTTCCCCGCCTTCGAGGAGCGCACCGGCATGACCGGCGGGCCGACCCAGGTCATGCGCCACGAGCACGCGCAGATGCGCGACCTCATCGGGCAGATGGACGCGGCCATGGAGCAGAAGAACGCCGACGGCTTCGGCGGCGCGGCGGAGACCCTGCTCGTCATGATGCAGCAGCACAACATGAAGGAAGAGAACATCCTCTACCCGATGATCGACCAGGCCATCGGGCAGGACGGCGAGCTGTCCTCGCGCATGGCGGCGGGCCTGGCCGTCTGAACGGGATCGCCGTGGGCGAGGAGCGCATCGTCGACGGCAGGGGGCTGATGCCCCCCGAGCCGATGGAACTCACCCTCACCGCGCTGGACACGCTGCCGGAGGGGGAGGAGTTGCTCCTGCTGCTCTACGTCGAGCCGCATCCGCTCTACGCCATCCTCGAGAAGAACGGCTATGCCCACCGCTCGCAGAGCCGCCCCGACGGCACCGTAGAAATCAGGATCAAGAAAAGGGAGAGTTGAGATGCAGCCGGGCCTGTCCTTCGAGCAGGCACCGCCCATCTCGGTGCCCTTCCGCTTCTTCCTCACCGCGCCGCTGTTCGGCATGGCGGCGGGACTGCTGCTGCTCTGGCAGGGACCGGCGGCGCTCGCCTCGCGCTGGACCGGCGTCGCACTGGCGCTCACCCATCTCATCGCGGTCGGCTTCATGCTGCAGGCGATGTGCGGCGCGATGATGCAGATGCTGCCGGTGGCGGCCGGCGCCAACATCTGGCAGCCGCAGCGCGTCACGCACCTGACCCACGCCGGCCTCACCATCGGCACCCTGCTTCTGCTGGCCGGCTTCCTCTCCGAGCAGGCGCTCTTCTTCCGCATCGCCGTGCCCTTCATGACCGTTTCGCTCGGCGCCTTCGCGCTGATCGTGCTCGTCGCGCTGTTCCGCACGCCCGCCAAGGGGCCGACCATCATCGCCCTGCGCATCGCCGTGTTCGGGCTGATCGTGACCATCAGCCTCGGCGCGACGCTGGCCTCGGCCTTCGGCTGGCAACTGGCGCTGCCGCTCACCGAGATCACCCACGTGCATGCCGCCTGGGGCCTGGGCGGCTGGAGCCTGCTGCTGGTGGCGGGAGTGGGCTACCTGGTGGTGCCGATGTTCCAGCTGACGCCGCCCTATCCGCAATGGTTTACGCGCAGCTTCTCGGTGGCGCTGTTCTTCCTGCTGGCGGCCTGGTCGATCACCTGGCTGCCGCTGCAGCGGCCCGACGCGCTGCAGGTGGCGCTGGGCAGTGCGGCGGCGCTGCTGGCGGTGGTGTTCGCCGTCGTGACGCTGCGCCTGCAGATGCAGCGGCGGCGCAAGGTGACCGAGCCGACGCTGCTGTTCTGGCGTCTGGCCATGGCCTGCCTGGTGGCGGCGGCGGCCGGGGTGATCCTGCAGCAGCTCAAGCCGGGCGAGGGCGAGGACTACGCCGGCACGCCCTTTTTGCTCGGCGTGCTGCTGATGGTGGGGGTGTTCATGCCGGTGATCAGCGGCATGCTCTACAAGATCATGCCCTTCCTCAACTGGCTGCATCTGCAGAAGATCGGCAAGCCCGGCCTGGTGGTGCCGAACATGCGGCAGATGATCCCCGAGGCGCGCATGATGATGCAGTTCCGCCTGCACCTGGCGGCGCTGGCGCTGCTGCTGGCTGCGGTGCCGCTGCCGCTGCTGGTGTATCCGGGCGCCCTGGCGCTGATCGCCTCCTGCGCCTGGCTGGAGTGGAACCTGGTCGAGGCGACGCGCAACTACGCCCGCTTCAGCCGCGAGCTGGAGGAGCGCCTGGCCCAGGAGCAGGTGGAGCCTTCCCCCCGACCCCCTTCCCTGGGAAGGGGGTGACGGGTGTTCGCTTCGCTCCGGGAGAGTTCGTCGCGGGCAGCCTGATCAGGGCTCGTATTCGCGCAATTTTTTGACGCCGTGCACCGTGACGTGCTTGCCGTGCACGCTGATCAGCTTGGCGGCGGTCAGGTCGTGGAAGATGCGCGAGAGGGTTTCCGGCGTGAGGTTGAGGCGCGAGGCGATCACCTGCTTGCTGGTGGGCAGGTCGATCTCGACGTCGCCGGATTCTTCGTCGCCGTGGCCGCTGCGCTGCAGCAGGAAGCCGATGACGCGCTGGGTGCTGGAGCGCAGCGAGTAGGACTCGACGTCGCGGATCAGTCCGTGCAGGCGCAGGGCGAGCCCGGCCAGCATGCGGCGGGCGAAGGAGGCGTCGGTCTCGAGCATCTCGAAGACGGCCTGGCGGGCGATGTGCAGCAGCAGCGAGTCGGCGAGCGATTCGGCGAAGACCGGGTAGGGGCGGTCCATGAACATCACCGCCTCGCCGAAGCTTTGCTGCGGGCCGAGGATCTCGACCACCTTCTCGTTGCCGGCGGCCGAGGGGAAGGCGAGCTTCATCTGGCCGTAGACGATGGCGTAGAAGCCGCGCGGCTGGTCGCCCTTCTGAAACAGCATCTCGCCCTTGTGCAGGCGCTTCTCGCGCGTCTGCGTGGCGAGGCGTTCGATCTGTTCCGGGCTGAGTTCCTGGAACAGCGAAATTCTGCGGAGAATTTGAGCGATGTCGAGTTTGTCGTTGTGCATTGCGGGGCTCTGGTCGGCGCAGTCGGGGGCTCGGCGACTGGAAAATACCACGGAACGGGCTGATCGGGCGAGCCGGCGGGGCGGACGGCCATGAACCTGCCGGTGTTCTGTAGCGCGCCGCACCGCGTCATGTTCCTCGCCGGGGCGACGCAGGGGCTGCTGGCCATGCTGTGGTGGGCGGCCGACCTGGCGGCCCGGCATGGCGGCCTGCATGCCGTGCCGGCCTGGCCGCTGCCCGCGCCCTGGCTGCATGCCGTGCTGATGGGCCTCGGCTTCTTCACCTTTTTCATCTTCGGCTTCGTCATGACCGCCGGTCCGCGCTGGCAGGCGGCGGCGTCGGTGGGCCGGGCCTCCTACCTCGCCGCCTTCGCCCTGATGGGCGCCGGCTGGCTGGGCTTCTATGCGGCGCTGTGGCTGCCGGCCCTGCTCGTCCCCGCGCTGGCCGTGGTCGTCGCCGGCTGGTGCGCCGGCCTGCCGGCGCTGTGGCGCGTGGCGCGCACGCCGAGCAACGAGCAGACGCACATCCTCGCCGTGGTGGGGGGGCTGACTTTCGGCGCGGTCCTGCTGGCGGCCTTCCTCGCCTTCGCCGCCGGCGCGCCGGCCTGGCTGGGGCAGCTGGCGGTGAAGGGCGCGCCGTGGTTCTTCCTGCTGCCGGTGTTCACCGCGCTGTGCCACCGCATGGTGCCGTTCTTCTCCAGTGCGGTGATCCCGCAATACCGCGTCGTGCGGCCGCTGTGGCTGCTGCACCTGCTGCTGGCCTGCTATGCCGTGCACGGCGCGCTCGAGCTGGCGGGGCTGCCGCAGTGGACCTGGCTGGCCGACCTGCCGGCGGCGCTGGCGGCCCTCTGGCTGTCGTGGGCCTGGCAGCTGCGCCGCTGCCTCGCCGTGCGGCTGCTGGCGGTGCTGCACGTCGCCTTCCTCTGGCTGGGCGTGGGCCTGGCGCTGCATGCGGCGGGCAGCCTGCTGCTGCTGACGGGCACCGGCACGCTGGGCCTGGCGCCGCTGCACGCACTGACGCTGGGCTTCTTCGCTTCCGCCGTGATCGGCATGGTGACGCGCGTGACATTGGGCCATTCCGGCCGGCCACTGGCCGCCGACCGCGCCACCTGGCTGATCTTCTGGGGCATGCAGGGCGTGGCCGTGCTGCGCGTCGCCGCCGAGTTCGTGCGGCTGACGGGCGCGGCCAACCTGATGCTGCTGGCGGCGCTCGGCTGGCTGGCGGCGTTCGGCGCCTGGTACGTCAAGTTCGCGCCGGTGTACCTGAGGCCGCGCGCCGACGGTCAGCCCGGATAGAATCGGACGCGATGGACGCCTATTTCCTGCTCAAGCATCTCCACGTCGCCTGCGTGGTGATCTCGATCACCGGCTTCTTCCTGCGCGGGGTGTGGATGCTGACCGACTCGCCGCTGCTCGACCGCCTCTGGGTGCGGGTGGTGCCGCACGTGAACGACACGCTGCTGCTGGTCGGCGCCATCGGCCTCTCGCTGGTGCTGGAGCAGTACCCGTTCGTGCACGGCTGGGTGACGGCCAAGGTGCTCGGCCTGCTGGCCTACATCGGCCTCGGCATGTTCGCCCTGCGGCGCGGGCGCAGCAAGGCGCTGCGGACCGGCTTCTGGCTGGCTTCGCTCGCCAGCTTCGCCTACATCGTCTCGGTGGCGCTGACGAAGGACCCGCTCGGTTTTCTCACCTGGGTCGCGCGTTGAGCAGCCGCTTCAGCCCGGCGCCGTCGATGATGCGGATGTGCTTCTGCTGCACGGCGATGAGGCCCTCTTCCTGGAAGCGCGAGAAGGCGCGGCTCACCGTCTCCAGCTTGAGCCCCAGGTAGCTGCCGATCTCCTCGCGCGTCATGCGCAGGTGGAACTCCGCCGGCGAATAGCCGCGCGTGGTGAAGCGCTGCGACATGTTGAGCAGGAAGGCGGCCAGGCGCTCCTCGGCGCGCATGGTGCCGAGCAGCATCATGAGGCTCTGGTCGCGCACCAGTTCGCGGCTCATCACCTTGTGGAAGTTGTGCTGCAGGGCCTGGATCTCGCGCGAGAGCTGCTCGAGCTGGGCGAAGGGGATGACGCACACCTCGCTGTCCTCCAGCGCCACGGCGTTGCAGCTGTGGACCTCGGTGCCGATGCCGTCCATGCCGAGGATTTCCCCCGCCATCTGGAAGCCGGTGACCTGGTCGCGGCCGTCCTCGAGCAGCACGTCGGTCTTGAAGAAGCCGCTGCGGATGGCGTAGAGGGCTTCGAAGGGGTCGCCGGCGCGGTAGAGGTTCTGCTGGCGCTTCAGCTTGCGGCGGGCGCCGACCAGGCTGTCGAGCTTCGCCAGCTCCTCCTTGCTGAGGCCTTCGGAGATGCACAGTTCATGCAGGCTGCATTGGGAGCAGGCCGCCTTGATGGTGACCAGGCTGATGGGGACTGCGGACTTGTTGGGCAAAGCCGCCTCTCTTTCTCTCTCGTTGGGTCTGTCGCTTTGATCCATGTCAATACGATATACGGCACGATGCGGCATCTTCTTGAACCGATTCCGCAGAGTGGCGGCAATACCATCCGTACCACATGAACGCGACTTTTCAGGATGTCATTTTCGACCCGCAGCTGATCCGCCGCTACGATGTGAACGGGCCCCGTTACACCTCGTATCCGACGGCCGACCGCTTCGTCGAGGCCTTCGATGCCGACGCCTACCGGCTCTGGCTGGGCAAGCGCACGGTGGGCGGCATCAGCCGGCCGTTGTCATTATACGTGCACATCCCCTTCTGCAACACCATCTGCTACTACTGCGCCTGCAACAAGATCATCACCAAGGACCACGGCCGCTCGGCCAAGTACCTGAAATACCTGGGCAAGGAGCTGGCGCTGC
>WYAY01000154.1 GCA_011526165.1 Sulfuritalea sp. | reverse complement strand
TGAAGCAGGACGGCTTCCGCCTCGACCGCGACACGAGCTTCACGGAGCTGATGCGGCGGCATGGCCAGCACGAGGCGGCCATCCGCTACCTGTGGCAGCCGCTGTGCGTCTCGGCGCTCAACACGCCCCCGCAGGAAGCCTCGGCGCAGGTGTTTCTCAACGTCCTGCGCGACAGCCTGGCGGCGGCGCGCGAGGCGAGCGACCTGCTGCTGCCGCGCACCGACTTTTCAGCGCTGTTTCCCGAACCGGCCGAGCGCTTCGTGCTGGATCGCGGCGGCGAGGTGCTGCGCGGCGCCGCCATCCGCTCGGTGGCATGGTCGCCCTACGGCTTCCGCCTCGAAGGCGACGCCTCCGGCCGCAGCTACAGCCATGTCGTCGCCGCCGTGGCGCCCTACCACCTGCCGCGTCTGGCGGCGGGGCTGCCGCGCCTGCAGCCGCTGCTGGAGGACATCGCGCGCTTCGACTACGAGCCGATCCTAACCGCCTATCTGGGCTACGGGCGGCCGCTGCGGCTGCCTGCCGCCATGGTCGGCGTGGGCGGCACGGCGCACTTCCTGTTCCAGCGGGCGGACGACATCCTCGCCGCCGTCACCAGCGCACGCGGCGCCCATCTCGACCTGCCCCGCGCCGAACTCGTCGCGCGTCTCCATGCCGAGGTCAGCGGCATCGTCGGCGAGGCATCGCCGCCCGCCTGGTCGCAGGTGATCCTCGAGAAGCGCGCCACTTTCGCCTGCCGGCCCGGCGTGCGGCGGCCGGCCTGCGAAACGCCGCTGGCCAACTTCTATCTGTGCGGGGACTACGTCGCCTCGGACTATCCGGCGACGCTGGAAGCCGCCGTGCGCAGCGGCGTCGCCTGCGCACGCCTCATTCGCTCACCAGGCGGCCGCCGTCCAGCTTGAGCACGCGGCCGCAGCGGCGGGCGATGGCCTCGTCGTGGGTCACCAGCACCAGGGTCGTGCCCTGCTCGGCGTTCATGGCGAACATCAGGTCGATGATGCCGGCGCCGGTGGCGGCGTCGAGGTTGCCGGTCGGCTCGTCGGCGAGCAGCAGGCCCGGCTTCATGGCGAAGGCGCGCGCGATGGCGACGCGCTGCTGCTCGCCGCCGGACAGATGCTTGGGATAGTGGCCGAGGCGGCCGGAAAGCCCGACGCGCGCCAGCAGCTGCTCGGCATCGGCGCGTACGCCGTCGCGCCCAGCCAGCTCCAGCGGCAGCATGACGTTCTCCAGCGCGGTGAGCGCCGGCAGCAGCTGGAAGGACTGGAAGACGAAGCCGAGCATGGCGCCGCGCAGCGCGGCGCGCGCATCCTCGCCCAGCGTGCTGAGATCGCTCCCGGCCAGCAGCACCCGGCCCCGGCTCGGAACGTCCAGGCCGGCGAGCAGTCCAAGCAGCGTCGATTTGCCCGAACCGGAAGCGCCGACGATGGCCACCGCCTCGCCGGCCATGACCTTGAAGGAAATCTCGTGCAGAATCGTCAAACGGCTGTCGCCGCTCGGCACTTCCTTGCCGAGCGACACGGCCTCGATCATGGGTGACGACGTGTCGATGCTGAAATTCATTTCTGTCGGTTTCTTTCTGCTGGTTTCCTGCGCCGCGCAGGCGGCGGGCAACATCCTCGTCATCGGCGACAGCCTCTCGGCCGGCTACGGGCTGGCGCAGGGACAGTCGTGGCCGTCGCTGCTCGAGCGGCGGCTGCGCGAGACGCGGCTGGATTATAGCGTCGTCAATGCCAGCATCAGCGGCGACACCACGGCGGGCGGAGCCAGCCGCATCGCCGCCGCGCTCGATCAGGCGAAGCCCGCCATCGTCATCATCGCCCTGGGCGGCAACGATGGGCTGCGCGGCCTGCCCGTCTCCGCCATGCGCGACAACCTGGACGCCATGGTCGCGGCCGCCCGCGCGCGCAAGGCGCGCGTCGTGCTGGCCGGCATGAAGCTGCCGCCCAACTACGGCAGCGACTACACGCGGGCCTTCGAGCAAGCCTATGCCGATCTGGCGCGCCGCCACAAGACGGCGCTGGTGCCGTTTCTGCTCGACGGCGTCGGCGAGCGGCGCGAGCTGTTCCTGCCCGACAACATCCACCCGACGGCCGCGGCGCAGCCGCTCATCCTCGACAATGTCTGGAAAGTGCTGAGGCCGCTGCTCAGGTGACCCGCAGCCGCGGCGCGCCGGCCTCGAGCCGGCCGATTGCGCGCGCCTCGGCGAAGCCGTCGCCATGCAGCTCGGCCAGCACCGCCGGCGCCGCCTCGGGCGTGCAGGCGACGAGCAGCCCGCCGCTGGTCTGCGGGTCGGTGAGCAGCTTCTGCTGCCAGTCGGGCGCGCCGGCCGGCAGCGCCACGTCCGCCCCGTAGCCGTTCCAGTTGCGCGTCGACGCGCCGGTCGAGATGCCTTCCTGCACGAAAGCCACCGCCTCGGCAATCAGCGGCAGGTCGGCGAAGCGCAGCGTCGCGCCGAGCCGCGAGCCGCGGCAGATCTCCAGCAGGTGGCCGGCCAGGCCGAAGCCGGTGACGTCGGTCAGCGCATGCACGCCGTCCAGCTCCGCCAGCCGGCTGCCCGGCGTGTTGAGTTTGGTCGTGTGGCGGATCATGGTCCCGTAACCGGCCGGCGTGAGCAGGCCCTTCTTCAGCGCGGCGGAAAGGATGCCGACGCCGAGCGGCTTGCCGAGGATGATGACGTCGCCCGCCTGCGCCCCGCTGTTGCGCTTGACGCGCTTCGGATCCACCAGCCCCAGCGCCACCAGGCCGTAGATCGGCTCCAGCACGTCGATGGAATGGCCGCCGGCGATGGGGATGCCGGCGGCGGCGCAGACCGACTCGCCGCCGGCGAGAATCCGGCGGATCACCTCCAGCGGCAGCTTGTCGAGCGGCATGCCGACCACCGCCAGCGCCATGATCGGCCGCCCGCCCATGGCATAGATGTCGGAGATAGCGTTGGTGGCGGCGATGCGGCCGAAGTCGTAAGGATCGTCGACGATCGGCGTGAAGAAGTCGGTGGTGGCGACGATGGCCTGCTCGTCGTTAAGCTTGTATACCGCCGCGTCGTCGGCGGTCTCGGTGCCGACGATGAGCTCTTTCGGCATGCTGCGCAGCGGCGTGTCGGCCAGCAGTTCGGTCAGCACGGCCGGCGCGATTTTGCAGCCGCAGCCGCCGCCGTGGGAGAATTGCGTGAGTTTAATTTCCATGACAAGAATGAAATCGACAGGCATTGCGAACGTAACACAGCTGGGCGAATTTGACGAGATCATCGACGTGCGCTCGCCGGCCGAGTACGCCGAAGACCATATTCCCGGCGCGGTCAATTGCCCGGCGCTCTCCGACGAGGAGCGCGCCCGCGTCGGCACGCTCTACAAGCAGGACTCGCCCTTCGCCGCCAAGAAGCTCGGCGCGGCGCTGGTCGCCCGCCGCATCGCCGAGCACATCGAAGCGCGCTTTCTCGATCGGCCGCGCGAGTGGAAGCCGCTGCTCTACTGCTGGCGGGGCGGCAAGCGCAGCGGCGCCATGACCCACGTGCTGCGCCAGATCGGCTGGCAGGCCTGCGCCCTCGAGGGCGGCTACAAATCCTGGCGCCGCCATGCCGTCGCCGAATTGTCCGAGCTGCCGCGGCGCTTCACCTTCCGCGTCGTCACCGGCGCCACCGGCAGCGGCAAGAGCCGCCTGCTCGAAGCCCTCGCCGCGCAGGGCGCGCAGGTGCTCGATCTGGAGGCGCTCGCCGCGCACAAGGGCTCGGTGCTGGGCGGCCTGCCGGATGAAGCGCAACCCTCGCAGAAGATGTTCGAAAGCCGCCTGCTCGCCGTGCTGCAGGGACTGACTTTTATCGAACCGGTATTCGTCGAAGCGGAGAGCCGCAAGATCGGCCGGCTGCAACTGCCCGACGCGCTGCTGGAAACCATGCGCGCCAGCCCCTGCCTGCGCATCGAGGCCACCGATGCGGCGCGCGTCGTCTTCCTCATCGGCGACTACGACTACTTCCTCGCCGAGCCGGCGGCGCTCAAGGACAAGCTCGACTGCCTGCAGGAGTTGCAGAGCGCGGAGACGCTGGCGCGCTGGCATGCGCTCATCGACGCGCGCGACTGGCCGGCGCTGGTGGCGGAACTGCTGGAAAGGCACTACGACCCGCTCTACCGCCGCTCGCAGGGGAAGAACTACGCGCACTTCGCCGAGGCGCCGCGCTTCGCCGCCGACGACCTCTCGCCGGCCGGACTGGAAAAGCTGGCTAGGAAGATTCTGGCAGCCGGGGCATCGCGCCCCGCGTCCTGACGGCGCACAGCCGCTGCAGCACGGCCGGCTTCGGCATTGCCACCTCGCCCTGCTCGAAGGCGACGATTTGCAGGCTGCCGAAGGCCTCGAGCAATTCGCCCGGCCGCAGCAGGAAATCCGGGCTCGACGGCCGCCCGAAGCGTTCGTTGCCAAGCATGAAGGTCTCGTAGATGAGCACGCCGCCCTCGGCCAGGGCCGTGAGCAGATGCGGGAACAGCGGCCGGTGCAGGTAGTTCGCCACGACGATGCCGTCGAAGCGCCGCGCGCCGAGCGGCCAGTCGCCGGCTTCCAGGTCGGCCTCGACGACCTCCACGCCGACATGGCCGCGCAGGCCCGCCAGCGCCTGCGCATCGCGGTCCACCGCCGTCACGCGCCAGCCGCCATCCGCGAAAAAGCGCGCATGACGACCGGCGCCGCAGGCGAGATCGAGCACTGCACCTTCACCGACGATCAGGGGCGCGAAGCGCCGCACCCACGCCGAGGGCACCGGGAGATGGCTTTGCCTCAAGTCTTCCAAGTTTCTTGCCGAAATAAGCAATTGCACCGTTTTCCGCCCGATTATAAGCTTCGCTCATGCCCGCCCCCGCTCCGGACAGCACGATCAGGCCTGCGATGCCCTTCAAAGGTGCCGCGCTGGTGCTTGCGATCGGCCTGGCGCTCACCCTGGCGCTCTGGCACAAGGCCGTCACTCATCTTGACGCCCAGACCGAGGAGCGTTTCCGCGCCCATACCGAGTTCGTGGAAAAGGGCATTGGCGAGCGCATCGCGGACTACCAGACCCTGCTGCTTTCCACCCAGGGCTTTTTCCTGGCCTCGGAGGAGGTCGACCGCGGCGAATTCCACCGCTACTATGAAAACCTGCAACTCAAGAAACGCCTGCCCGGCTTCCATGCGTTTTCCTTCACCCGCCTCGTGCCGAACTCCGGCAGAGCGGCGTACGTATCCCGTGTGCGCCGCGACACGCATCTCGATCCGGCGGGCTTCCCGGATTTCGACATCCACCCACCGGGCGAGCGCACCGAATACTGGGTGATCGACTACATCGAGCCCTTCGCCGAGACGCGGTCCGCCTTCGGACTGGACGCCGGCACCCAGCCGGCCAACCGGGAATTGCCGCAGGCGCGCGACAGCGGCGCCGTCACCCTGACGCCGCCCTTCCAACTGGTTGAAACGCCCCCCGGACAGAGCCATCTGATCCTGCGTGCACCGGTCTATCGCAACGGCGCCCCCATCGATTCGGTGGAACGGCGGCGCGCCGCCTTCCTCGGTTTCGTCGGCATAGTCATGAGAAGCGGCAAGCTGTTCTCGGAATTCCTCGAAGTCGATTTTCTCCAGGGCCTGCGCACCGTCATCCGCGACGGCGACAGCGTGATACTCGACAGCCATCCCGGCGGTGCCGCCCACGCGCCCGGCAGTGTGCGTCCCTCCCGGTCACTGCGTATGCGTTTTGCCGACCGCGACTGGGACATCGAATTTATCGCCGAAGATGCCTGGCTGGCACGGATTCCGGACCGGATGATTCCCTGGCTAATCCTCGGCGACGGCAGCGCGATCAGCCTGCTGCTGGCGATCCTCTACTTCGTGCTGGCCCGTGGCCGGGCCACCGCACTGCAACTGGCCAAAAACATGACAAGCGAGCTGCGCGCAAGCGAGGCGCGTTTCCGCGATCTCACCGAGCTCTCCGCCGACTGGTACTGGGAGCAGGATGCGCAATTCCGCTTCACGCACATGTCCGTCGGCGTGTTAAACAAGAGCGGCGTCGCTTCCGTCTCGACCCTCGGCAAAACGCGCTGGGAACTGCCGATCGAGGGCGTCGACGAGGACGGCTGGACGGCGCACCGCGCCCTGCTGGAGCGCCACGAGCCGTTCCACGATTTCAACTACATCATGCGCTCGCCCGAAAGGGGCCTGCGCTGGTTCAGCATCAGCGGCCGCCCGATCTTCGACGCCGAAGGCCGTTTCTGCGGCTACCGCGGCACCGGACGCGACATCACCGAGCGCGTCCATTCGGAAACCCGCCTGCGCGAACAGGCAAACCTGCTGCATGCCATTTTCGATCACATCAACCAGGGCATCAGCGTGGTGGATGGGCAACTGCGCCTGCTCGGCTGCAACCGGCGCTTCCTCGAACTGCTTGGCTTCCCGGAAGAATACGGCGCCGAAGGCACCCCCTTCGAGACATTCGTCCGCTACAACGCCGAGCGCGGCGAATACGGCCCGGGCGACATCGAGGCCAAGGTGCGCGAGCGCATGGAACTGGCGGGGCGTTTCCTGCCGCACCGCTTCAAGCGCGCCCGTCCGGACGGCACCGTCCTGGAAGTCATCGGCACCCCGTTGCCCGGCGGCGGCATGGTCACCACCTATTCCGACGTCACCGAACAGGAAAAGGCGCAGGAAGCGGTCCGCCGCGAGCGCGACTTCCGCCAGCACCTCATCGAATCGATTCCCGGCGTGTTCTACCTGTTCGACGCGGAAGGGCACTATCTCCTGTGGAACAGCAATCTGGAGAAGACGACCGGATATTCGGCCGAAGAGCTCAACTCGCTCCATCCCCTCGACCTGTTCAAGGACGAAAACCGCAACCTGATCGAGCAGCGCATCGGCACGGTATTTACTACCGGCTCGGGCACCGCCGATGCGTTCATGACAGGCAAGGACGGCAGCAAGCGCCCGTTCCATTTCACCGGCCAGCGCATCACGCTGGAGGACGGCCGACCCGGCCTGGTCGGCGTCGGCATCGACATGACGGAGAGGCAGCAGGCCGAAGACGCCCTCGCCCGCCAGACGGCCGTGCTGCAAGCCACCCTCGAGGCGATGGACCAGGGCATCAGCGTGGTCGACAAGGACCTGCGCATGACCGCGCTGAATCGCCGTTTCTGCGAGCTGCTCGAGTTTCCTGAAGAACTGGCGCTCAGCGGCGCCAGCTTCGCCGACTTCTGCCGCTTCAACGCCGAGCGCGGCGAGTACGGCCCCTGCGACGTGGACGCCAAGGTGGCCGAAATGGTCGAGCGCGCCCGGCATGTCACGCCGCACTGCTTCCGCCGCAGACGGCCCAACGGCCGCATCGTCGAAATACGCGGCAATCCACTGCCCGGCGGCGGCTTCGTCACCACCTATACCGACGTCACCGAGCAGGAGCAGGCTCAACAGGCCATACGCGAACTCAATGAGTCCCTCGAACAGCGTGTGCGCGAGCGCACCGCCGAACTGGAGGCCTCCAACCGCGAGCTGGAGTCGTTCAGCTACTCGGTCTCGCACGATCTGCGCGCGCCGCTGCGCGCCCTGCACGGCTTCAGCCACCTGCTCGGCGAGGAGTACGCGCACGCGCTGGACGACAACGGGCAGCACTATCTTTCGCGCATCCGGGCTGCCAGCGAGCGCATGGGACTGCTCATCGACGACCTGCTCGACCTGGCCCGCATCACCCGCCAGGATCTGAAGCGCGTCCCTGTCAACCTCAGTCGGATCGCCGAGGAGGTGAAGGAATCGCTCGCCGAGCAGTCGCCCGAACGCAAGGCGGCCTGGCGCATCGCCCCCGGCCTGCAGGCCCATGCCGACCCGGTGCTGGCGAAGGTGCTGCTGGAAAACCTGCTGCGCAACGCCTGGAAGTTCACCGCCGAGCGGGAGCAGGCCGACATCGAGTTCGAAGCTGCCGTCCAGGACGGCGAGACCGTCTATCGGGTGCGCGACAATGGCGCCGGTTTCGACATGGCCTACGCCGACAAGCTGTTCCAGCCCTTCCAGCGGCTGCACGACGCCAAGCGCTTCGAGGGCACCGGCATCGGGCTGGCCATCGTCCATCGCGTGGTGCGACGCCACGGCGGACGCATCTGGGCCGAAGGCGCCCCCGGACAAGGCGCCAGCTTCTATTTCACCTTGCCCTAAGGCTTCAGTATTTAAGCGCAGCGCCGTTAACGCGCCATTGACCATGAACTTCATGAAATGTCCCGCCTCGACGCACTCGACCGCCTGACGCTGCGCACGATTCCCATTCTTCTGCTCGCCGGACTGGGCATCTCGGCCGCAATCGCCTGGTACGCCGCGACGGCCCCGGGCGAGGCTGCCGGACTGCAGATCTTTGTCGCGCTGGCGCTCACCACCCTGGCCATGACCGGGCTGCTGGCCTGGACGCTGCGCCGCGCCGCCAGGGAAACCGCCCGCGCCGAGGCGGCGATGCGCGAGGCCAGCGACAGCAGCGCGCGCTTCCGCGAGTTGCTGGAGCTTTCCTCGGACTGGTACTGGGAACAGGATGCCGGACTGCGCTTCACCGCCCTGTCCGGCGGCGTGGAACGAAAGGGGGCCCTGCGCCTGGAGAGCGTCGTCGGCAGGACGCGCTGGGAACTGCCGATCGAGGGCCTGAGCGAAGCCGACTGGGCGGCCCACCGCGCATGCCTCGACCGCCGCGAGCCGTTTCACGACCTGCGCTATCGGATTCGCGCCGAGGACGGTTCCCTGCGCACCTTCCTGACCAGCGGCCGGCCGGTGTTCGCGGCCGACGGCGCCTTCCTCGGCTACCGCGGCACCGGCCGCGACATCACCGCCGCCGCGGAGGCGGAAGAAGCCCTGCGGCGCAGCGAAAGGCAGCTGCGCCTGATCGCCGAAAACATGCCGGCGATGTTCGCCTCCTTCCGTCCCGGGCGCATCTGCGAGTACGCCAACACGCGCTATGCCGGGTTTTTCGGTTTCACCCCCGAACAGATCGTCGGACGCCATCTGCGCGACATCATCGGGCGGACGGCGCACGACAGCCTGGAGCATTACTGGGTGCGCGTGGAGTCGGGCGAGACGCTGAATTACCAGCGCGGCATCGACGCCCCCGGCGGCCGGACCATGCACATCGATGTCTGGCTGGTGCCGCAGGCGAACGTCCGCAGCGGCCCCCGCGGCGTGCATGCCATGGTGTACGACATCACCGCGCACAAGGAAGCCGAGCTGAAGCAGCGCCTCGCCGCCTCCGTGTTCGAGAACAGCCTGGAAGGCGTCGCCATCACCGACGCCGCGCGCAACATCGTTTCCGTCAACCGCGCCTTCACCCGCATCACCGGCTACGCGGCGGACGAGGCAATGGGCAAGAACCCGCGCTTCCTCTCCTCGGGCCGCCAGGACGCGGCCTTTTATGCGGACATGTGGCAGGCCATCCAGCGCGACGGCTCCTGGAGCGGAGAAATCTGGAACCGCCGCAAGAACGGCGAGGTCTATCCGGAACTGCTCAGCATCACCTGCATCGGCGACGAAGCGGGCCGGCCGCTCCACTACGTCGGCATCTTCACCGACATCACCGAGCTGAAGCGCGCCGAGGAGGAGATCCGCGCCATGAACGCCGGCTTGGAGCGCCGCGTGCGCGAGCGCACCGCCGAACTGGAAGCCTCCAACCGCGAGCTGGAGGCCTTCTCCTACTCCGTCTCGCACGACCTGCGCGGGCCGCTGCGCGGCATCGAAGGCTTCGCCCACGTCATCGGCGAGGATTACGCGGACTGCCTCGGCGCAGCCGGACGCGACCACCTGGAGCGCATCCGCCAGGCGGCCAAGCGCATGTCGCAGACCATCGACGATCTGCTCGAACTGGCCCGCATCTCGCGCGCCGAGATGCATCGCCGCGAAGTCGACCTCTCCGCGCTGGCCCATGCCTGCGCCGGAGACCTGCGCGAGGCCAGCCCGCGCGCCGCGCAGCTGAGCATCGCGCCCGGCTTACAGGCCACGGCCGATCCGACCCTGGTCGCCAGCCTCGTCGGCATCCTGCTCGACAACGCCTGGAAGTTCACCGCCCGCCAGCCGGAACCCCGCATCGCGTTCGGCGCCGAAAAACGCGCAGGCGAAACGGTGTTCTTCGTGCGCGACAACGGCGCCGGCTTCGACATGGCCTATGCCGACAAGCTGTTCCAGCCCTTCCAGCGCCTGCACCGGCCCGACGAGTTCCCCGGCGCCGGCATCGGCCTGGCCACCGCCGCGCGCATCGTGCGGCGCCACGGCGGCAGGATCTGGGCCGAGGGCGCTCCCGGCCAGGGCGCGACTTTCTGGTTCACACTGCCATGAGCGCCGTCCTGCGCTGCGGCTGGTGCGGCGAGGATCCGCTCTACGTCGCCTACCACGAC
>WYAY01000153.1 GCA_011526165.1 Sulfuritalea sp. | reverse complement strand
GAGGGGAGCGCAGTGCGCGCCTGCGGCGCGAAGCTCGGAGGGGCTGCGTCATGATGAGCCTGATGGAAGCAGTGGTGGCCACCGGCGGCACGGCCCTGCACGGAAATCCGCGCATCGAGGGCGTGTCGACCGACACGCGCACCATCGCCAGCGGCGAGCTGTTCGTCGCCCTGAAAGGCGAGAACTTCGACGGCCACGAATTCGTCGGGGCCGCCGCCGAGCGCGGCGCCGCGGCGGCGATGGTCGACCAAAGCTGGGCGGAGGGCCGTGAGAGCAGCCTGCCGCTGCTGGCGGTGGCCGATACGCGCCTGGCGCTGGGCGCCCTCGGCGCCTGGTGGCGCGCCCGCTTCGAGATCCCGCTCGTCGGCATCACCGGCAGCAACGGCAAGACCACGGTGAAGGAGATGACCGCCGCGATCCTGCGCGCCCAGGCGCGCGCCGACGGCTACGACCCGGCGCTCGCTGTGCTGGCGACCGCGGGCAACCTGAACAACGACATCGGCCTGCCGCAGATGCTGCTGCGCCTGCATGCCAGCCACCGCGCCGCGGCGATCGAGATGGGCATGAACCATCCGGGCGAGATCGCCTACCTCACCCGCCTGGCGCAGCCGACGGTGGCGCTGGTGAACAACGCCCAGCGCGCCCACCTGGCGGGACTCGGCGGCGTCGCCGAGGTGGCGCGCGCCAAGGGCGAGATCTTCGACGGCCTGCGCGCCGGCGGCACGGCGGTGATCAACGCCGACGACCCATTCTGCGACCTCTGGCGCGGGATGAACGCCGGGCGCCGCATGCTGACTTTCGGCCTCGCCCAGCCGGCCGACGTGCGCGGCCGTGCCGAGCCGAAGGGACTTGGCAGCCTGTTGGCGATGGAGACGCCGCAGGGCGCGCTCGAGGTGGCGCTCGCCGTGCCCGGCGTGCACAACGCACGCAACGCCCTGGCCGCGACGGCGGCCGCCCTGGCTGCGGGGGCGACGCTGGCCGCCGTGTCGGCGGGACTGACTTCCTTTGCCGGCGTCAAGGGCCGGCTGCAGGTCCGCCAGGCCGCGGGCGGGGCGCTGCTCATCGACGACAGCTACAACGCCAACCCGGACTCGGTGTGCGCCGCCATCGACGTGCTGGCGGCCACGCCGGGCAGGAAGATCCTCGTGCTCGGCGACATGGGCGAGATCGGCGGGCAGGCCGGGCAGTTCCACGACGAGATCGGCGGCTACGCCAAGAGCCAGGGCGTGGACCTGCTGCTCGCACTGGGCGAGCACAGCGAGCTGGCGGCGCGCAACTTCGGCGCCGGCGGCCGGCATTTCGACAGCGCGGACGCGCTGCTGGCGGCGCTCGCGCCGCAGCTCGAAGGCGACACGGTGGTGCTGGTGAAGGGCTCGCGCTTCATGCGCATGGAGCGCGTGGCCGATCTGCTGGCGCAGGACAGCCAGGCCGGAAACGGCCTGCATTGAACGTGGAGAGTGCGGAAGGCATGGGGGCAACAACGATGGAAAGACCAGCCAGCATTGATGCTGAGGCCCGGAGGAGGCTGCTAGGCGCGACCATGCGGAACCCCCTTGCCTTCCGCACTCTCCATGCAGCGGAGGAGCCAAACCGTGCTGCTTGAACTGGCGCAATGGCTGGCGAAGGACCTGCGCGTCTTCAACGTCTTCAACTACATCACGCTGCGCACGGTGCTGGCGGCAATGACGGCGCTGGTGATCTCCTTCCTCTTCGGCCCGGCGGTGATCCGCTGGCTGGCGGAGAAGAAGATCGGCCAGGCAGTGCGCGACGACGGTCCGCAGTCGCACCTCGCCAAGACCGGCACGCCGACCATGGGCGGCGCGCTGATCCTCATCGCCATCGGCGTCACCACGCTGCTGTGGGGCGATCTCTCCAACCGCTACGTCTGGGTGGTGCTGCTGGTGACCCTGGGCTTCGGCGCGGTGGGCTGGGTGGACGACTGGCGCAAGGTGGTGCATCGCAACCCGAAGGGGCTGTCGGCGCGGGCGAAGTTCTTCTGGCAGTCGCTGATCGGCGCGGCGGCGGCGATCTTCCTCGCCACGACGGCGACGCTGCCGGCGCACACCGAGCTGATCGTGCCGTTCTTCAAGACCGTCGCCTATCCGCTCGGCATCGTCGGCTTCGTCATCCTCACCTACTTCGTCATCGTCGGCACCAGCAACGCGGTGAACCTGACCGACGGCCTCGACGGCCTGGCTATCATGCCGACGGTGATGGTGGCCGGCGCGCTGGCCATCTTCGCCTACGTCGCCGGCCACGCCGGCTTCTCCAAGTACCTCGGCCTGCCCTACATCCCCGGCGCCGGCGAGCTGGCGGTGTTCCTTGGCGCGCTGTGCGGGGCCGGCCTCGGCTTCCTCTGGTTCAACGCCTATCCGGCGGAAGTGTTCATGGGCGACGTCGGCGCGCTGGCGCTGGGCGCCGCGCTCGGCACGGTGGCGGTGGTGGTGCGCCAGGAGATCGTGCTGTTCATCATGGGCGGCGTGTTCGTCGTCGAGACGCTGTCGGTGATGATCCAGGTCGCCTACTTCAAGGCCACCGGCGGCAAGCGCATCTTCCTCATGGCGCCGCTGCACCACCATTACGAATTGAAGGGCTGGAAGGAGACGCAGGTCGTTGTGAGGTTCTGGATCATCACGATCATGCTGGTGCTGTTCGGATTGTCCACCTTGAAACTGAGATGAGCTGGCAAGGCAAATCGGTGCTGGTGCTGGGACTCGGCGAGTCGGGCCTGGCCATGGCGCAGTGGCTGGCGCGCCAGGGCGCGCGCGTGCGCGTGGCCGATTCGCGCAGCGAGCCGCCCTTCGCCGCCGAACTGAAGCGCAGCGCGCCGGGCGCCCGGCTGCTGACCGGCTCCTTCAACGATGCGCTGCTGGACGGCGCCGAGCTGATCGGCCTCTCGCCCGGCCTTGCGCTGAACGAGCCGGTGGTGCTGGAAGCGGCGCGGCGCGGCATTCCCGTCGTCGGCGAGATCGAGCTGTTCGCCGGCGCGCTGCGCGAGCTCGGTGCGCGCGACGCCTGCAAGGTGCTCGCCATCACCGGCACCAACGGCAAGACCACCACGACCGCGCTGACCGGCGCGCTCTGCCGCGCCGCCGGCAAGGTGACGGCGGTGGCCGGCAACATCAGCCCGGCGGCGCTCTCCGCCCTGATGACCTGCCTCGACGCCGGCAAGCTGCCGGACATCTGGGTGCTCGAGCTGTCGAGCTTCCAGCTGGAGACGACGCTGAGCCTGGCGGCGGACGCCGCCGCGGTGCTCAACGTCAGCGACGACCACCTGGACCGCTACGCCAGCCTCGACGACTATGCCGCTGCCAAGGCGCGCATCTTCGAAGGCGGCGGTGCGCGGGTGCTCAACCGCCAGGACGCGCGCGTCATGGCAATGGCCGGCGCCGTCCCGCGGCGGCTGACTTTCGGCCTGGATGCGCCGCAGGGCCCGGACGACTTCGGCCTCGCCGAAGGCTGGCTGATGCAGGGCAACGATCGCCTGCTGCGCGCCGACGAGCTGGCCATTGCCGGCCTGCACAACGCCGCCAACGCGCTGGCCGCGCTCGCCCTCTGCCATGCCGTCGGCCTGGCGCCGGCGAAGCTGCTGCCGGCGCTGCGCGCCTTCGGAGGGCTGCCGCACCGCGTCGAGCGCATCGCCGAGATCGACGGCGTCGCCTGGTACGACGACTCGAAGGGCACCAACGTCGGCGCCACCGTCGCCGCCCTCGAGGGCCTCGGCGGCCAGATGGCCGCCCAAGCTAGTCACCTCCCTCCCCCGGGGAGGGAGGCCGGGAGGGAGGGCGCATTTACGGCGGATTCCCGCTATCAGAACAATCGCAAGATTGTTCTGATAGCGGGGGGGGACGGGAAGGGACAGGACTTCGCCCCGCTCGGCCCGGCGCTCGCCGCGCACGGCCGCGCCCTGCTGCTGATCGGCCGCGATGCGATGAGGATCGAGGCCGCGGTCGGCGACTGCGGCGTGCCGGTCATGCACGCGCAGGACATGGAGCAGGCCGTGCGCAAGGCGGCGGTGGCGGCGCGGGCGGGCGATGCCGTGCTGCTCTCGCCGGCCTGCGCCAGCTTCGACATGTACCGCAACTACGTGCATCGCGCCGAAGTGTTCGCGCAGGCGGTGCGTGCGCTGGCCGCGGCGCGGCAGAGGGAAGCAACATGACCGCCGCCGCCATGCGCCGCTTTCGCGCCGGCGATTCGGCCCAGCCGCAGGAGCTGGACCCGCTGCTGCTGTGGCCGGCCCTGGCGCTGCTGCTGTTCGGGCTGGTGATGGTGTATTCGGCCTCGATCGCCACGGCCGAGGGCAGCCGCTTCACCGGCCACCAGCCGGCCTACTTCCTGGTGCGCCACGGCGTCTTCCTGGTCATCGGCCTGATCGCCGCGGTGGTGGTGTTCCAGGTGCCGCTGCGGGTCTGGCAGCAGGGCGCGCCCTGGCTGTTCCTGCTCGGCGTGGCGCTGCTGGTGCTGGTGCTGGTGCCGTTCATCGGCCGCGAGGTGAACGGTGCGCGGCGCTGGCTGCCGCTCGGCCTGGTCAACCTGCAGCCCTCGGAACTGATGAAGCTCTTCGCCGTGCTCTACGCCGCCGACTACACGGTGCGCAAGCTCGCCGACATGGGCAGCTTCCGTCGCGGCTTCGTGCCGATGGCGCTGGTGATGGCGCTGGTCGGCGGCCTGCTGCTGCGCGAGCCGGACTTCGGCGCCTTCGTGGTGATCATCTGCATCGCCATGGGCATTCTCTTCCTCGGCGGCATCAACGCGCGGCTGTTCGCGCTGCTGTTCCTCTTCCTCGCCGCAGCCTTCGTCGTGCTGATCTGGACCTCGCCTTACCGGCGCGAGCGCATCTTCGGCTTCATGGACCCGTGGTCGGACGCCTACGGCAAGGGCTATCAGCTCTCCCACGCCCTGATCGCCTTCGGCCGCGGCGAATGGTTCGGCGTCGGCCTGGGCGGCTCCGTCGAGAAGCTGTTCTACCTGCCCGAGGCGCACACCGACTTCCTGCTGGCGGTGATCGCCGAGGAACTCGGCCTCGTCGGCGTGCTGGCGGTGATCGTGCTGTTCGGTTTCATCGTGCAGCGCGCCTTCGCCATCGGCCGCCAGGCCCTGCTGCTCGAGCGTGCCTACGGCGGCTTGGTGGCGCAGGGCATCGGCATCTGGATCGGCGTGCAGGCCTTCATCAACATGGGCGTCAACATGGGCCTGCTGCCGACCAAGGGCCTGACTCTGCCGTTGATGAGCTTCGGCGGCTCGGGGATCCTGGCCAACTGCGTGGCGCTCGCCATCCTGCTGCGGGTGGACTACGAGAACCGCGCGCTGATGCGGGGGGCGCAGGTATGAAAACCATCCTCGTCATGGCCGGCGGCACGGGCGGGCATGTGTTCCCCGGATTGGCCGTGGCCGACTACCTGCATGCGCACGGCTGGCGCATCGTCTGGATGGGCAACCCCGAGGGGATGGAGGCGAAGCTGGTGCCGACGCGCGGCTACGAGATGGCCTGGCTGCGCTTTGCCGCCCTGCGCGGCAAGGGCCTGCTGCGCAAGCTGCTGCTTCCGGTGAACCTGCTGCGCGCCTTCTGGCAGGCGCTGCGCGAACTCGGCCGCGTCAGGCCGAACGTCGTGCTCGGCATGGGCGGCTACGTCACCTTCCCCGGCGGCATGATGGCGGCGCTGACCGGCCGGCCGCTGGTGGTGCACGAGCAGAACTCGGTGGCCGGGCTGGCCAACCGGGTGCTGGCCGGCGTCGCCGACCGCGTCCTCTCCGGCTTTCCGAACGTGCTGGGGCAGGGGGAGTGGACCGGCAATCCGGTGCGCGCGGAGATCGCCGCGCTGCCTCAGCCTGCGCAGCGCTACGCCGGCCGCAGCGGGCGGCTCGATGTGCTGGTGGTGGGCGGCAGCCTCGGCGCCCAGGCGCTCAACGACGCCGTGCCGCGGGCACTGACTTTGATTACCGCCGACAAGCGGCCGCGCGTGACGCACCAGTCCGGCGCGAAGCAGATCGACGCCCTGCGCGCAGCCTATGCCGTGGCCGGCGTCGAGGCGGAGTTGCTGCCCTTCATCGACGATATGGCGGCGCGCTACGCGCAGGCCGACCTGGTCATCTGCCGCGCCGGCGCGCTCACCGTCGCCGAACTGGCGGCGGCCGGCGTCGCCAGCGTGCTGGTGCCCTTCCCGCACGCGGTGGACGACCACCAGACCGGCAACGCGCGCTTCCTGTCCGAAGCCGGCGCGGCCATCCTGCTGCCGCAGAAGGAACTGACGCCGGAGAAGCTCGCCGCGCTGCTCGGCGAACTGACGCGCGGGCAGCTCGCCGGGATGGCGGAGAAGGCGCGCACGCTGGCGAAGCCCGAGGCCACGCGCGCCGTCGCCGAGGCGTGCATGGAGGTGGCCAGGTGAAACATAAAGTCCGCCGCATCCACTTTGTCGGCATCGGCGGCTCCGGCATGAGCGGCATCGCCGAGGTGATGCTCAACCTCGGCTACGAGGTGAGCGGCTCCGACCTCGCCGAGAACGCCGCCACGCGGCGCCTGGCCGGGCTCGGCGCCCGCGTCGACATCGGTCACCGTAGCGAGAACATCGCCGAGGCCGACGCCGTCGTGGTGTCCACCGCCGTCAGGGACGACAACCCGGAGGTGCTGGCGGCGCGCGCGCGCCAGATCCCGGTGGTGCCGCGCGCGCTGATGCTGGCCGAGCTGATGCGCCTGAAGCAGGGCATCGCCGTGGCCGGCACGCACGGCAAGACCACCACCACCAGCCTCGTCGCGAGCATCCTCGCCGCCGGCGGCCTCGACCCGACCTTCGTCATCGGCGGGCGCCTGAACAGCGCCGGCGCGCACGCGGCGCTCGGCTCGGGCGAGT
>WYAY01000152.1 GCA_011526165.1 Sulfuritalea sp. | reverse complement strand
GCCAGATCCTGCAGCAAACCGGCGCCGCCCCGTCCCGGCTCAAACTGGAGTTGACGGAAAACGTCATCATCGACGACATCGAGGACACCATCGAGAAGATGCAGGAGCTGAAGTCGATGGGCATCGGCTTTTCGATGGACGATTTCGGCACCGGCTATTCTTCTCTGTCCTACCTGAGGCAATTGCCGATCGAGCAGCTGAAGATCGACCGTTCCTTCCTCCAGGATCTGGACGGCAACAGCGGCGACGCGGAGATCGTCAAGAGCATCATCGCCATGGCACAGGCGCTGGGCCTCGATGTCCTCGCGGAAGGGGTGGAGCACGAAGCACAGCAGCGCTTCCTCAGCAACAACGAGTGCAGGACCTTTCAGGGCTTCCTCTTTAGCCAGCCGGTTCCGGTCGACGTCTTTGAGACGCTGTTGCGAAAATAGACCGCGATCGGCAGTCCGTCGTGTTCACCCTGCCCAACCTCATTACCATCGCCCGGATCCTGTTGATCCCGGTGGTGGCCTTCCTGCTGCTCGACCACGACTACAAGCTGGCCTTCGCGGTTTTCATGGCGGCAGCGCTGGGCGACTGGGTGGACGGCTTCCTGGCGCGGCGCCTGAACCAGATGTCGCAGCTCGGCGCCGTGCTCGACCCGGTCGCCGACAAGATGACCATGATGATCGTTGCCATCATCATGGCGGCGCAGGAGATGCTGCCGATCTGGCTGGCGGTGGTGATCGTCATGCGCGACGCCATCATCGTCGCCGGCGCCATCGCCTATCGCTTCGTGGTGGGCCACATCGAGATGGCGCCGACCCGCCTGTCCAAAGCCAACACCTTCCTCGAATTCGGCGTGCTGGCGCTGGTCATGGCGGGTGCCGGGCAGTTGGTCGACGCCAGCGCCTGGCTGGTGCCGCTGTTCATCCTGCTGTTCGCCTCGGTGCTGGTCTCCGGCGCGCATTACGTTTGGGTGTGGCGGCGCAAGGCGGTAGACAACACCCCGCCGCGCTGAGTGCCCGGCAGGTGATAACCTCCCGGGCAGCGTCCCATGCTTGGGCATGGCGTCCCGTCTTTCGATGGAACATCTGAGTCAGCAAGGGAAGGCAATTCATGAAACAGCATATCGAGGAACTGCTCGGCCGCATCCGTTCACTGCAGGAGGAGGTCGAGGAGGAGTATCGCAGGGCACTGGAGGAGTTCGAGGCGCGCCGGGCTGGCCTGGCCGGGGAATTCCAGCGCCAGCAGCGCCGCTACAAGGTCGGCCTGTTCCGTTTCCTGCGCCGCTCGCGCCTGCTGGTGGTGCTCAGCTCGCCGGTGATCTACATCGGCTGGATTCCCTTCCTGCTGATGGACCTCTTCGTGACGGTCTATCAGTCGGTCTGCTTTCCCATCTACCGCATCCCGAAGGTGCGGCGGGCCGACTTCCTGGTGTTCGGCCGAGAGGACCTGCCTTACCTCAACGCCATCGAGAAATTCAACTGCTTCTATTGCTCCTACGGCAATGGCGTGGCGGCCTATGCGCGCGAGGTGGCGGCGCGCACCGAGCAGTACTGGTGCCCGATCAAGCACGCCCGGCGCCTGCATGCCGCGCACGAGCGCTATCCGCGCTTCTTCGACTACGGCGACGCCGAGGCCTTCCGCCAGGGCCTGCAGCGCCTGCGTCGGCAGTACGACGACGCGGACGGATGTTCCTGAGGCTTGTCCTGCAGAGAGCCTCCGCCGTTGCCCTGCCACGCCCGACTTCGCATTCGCACCGGGCTTTTTTCCATGATGCGGCCTTGACGAACCTGGCCGAGGAGAACCGAATATGCAGACTGTCCTGCGCTGGCTGTTGCTCGCCGTCCTGCCGAGCCTGACTTTTGTTTCCGCCGCGGCCGCCGAGCGTGCCGGTACGCCGCGGCCGCTGGCACCGCGAGGAGAGCTCTCGATGGAGGAGCGGGCCGTCATTGGTTTGTTCGAGAGGGCGCGCGACACGGTAGTGTTCATCACGACGCGCGAGCAGGTGCGCGATTTCTGGACGCGCAACGTCTTCTCCGTGCCGCGCGGAACCGGCTCCGGCTTCATCTGGGACGAGGGCGGCCACGTCGTCACCAACTTCCACGTCATCCAGGGTGCCAGCGAAGCGACGGTGAAGCTGGCCGACGGCAGCGACCACAAGGCGAGCCTGGTCGGCGTCAGCCCGGCGCACGATCTCGCCGTGCTGAAGATTGGCGCCGGCCGCCGGCTGCCGCCAGCCGTGCCGCTGGGCAGCAGCCACGACCTGCGCGTCGGCCAAAGCGTGTACGCCATCGGCAATCCCTTCGGCCTCGACTGGACGCTGACCAAGGGCATCATCTCGGCGCTTGATCGCTCGCTCGACGGCGGCACCGGCCTCACCATCGAGCATCTGATCCAGACCGACGCGGCGATCAATCCGGGCAACTCGGGCGGCCCGCTGCTCGACTCGGCCGGCCGCCTGATCGGCATCAACACGGCGATCTACAGCCCGAGCGGGGCGAGCGCCGGCATCGGCTTTGCCGTGCCGGTGGACACCCTCAACCGCGTGGTGCCGCACATCATTCGCCACGGCAAGTACAGCCGCCCGGCGATGGGCATCGAACTCGACGAGGGCGCCAACCAGCGCCTGACGGCGGCGTTCGAGACGAAGGGTGTGGTGATCCTGCGCGTCAAGCCCGGCTCGCCGGCGGCGGGGGCGGGACTGCAGGGCGTCACCATGACGCGCAAAGGCATCGTGCCCGGCGACATCATCACCGCCGTCGATGGCAAGCCCGTCGACAGCGTTGGCAAGTTCGCCGCACGGCTGGATGAATACAAACCGGGCGACCGCATCCGCCTGACCCTGCTGCGCCAGGGCCGGAGCGCCGAGGCCACCATCACGCTGCAACCCGGCGAGTGAGACTGCCGTTTCTTGTCGGATTCTGGCGCTGGCCGTCACGGTAGATCGCCGTGCTCTTCATGCATTTTCATGTAAATCAATGGGATGGTTAGTTGGCATGACCATTGCGAAATGTGCAGAAAGTCACGCTTTGGCACGGAAAGGAGAAAACGGCATGGCAAGCAAGCGCAACGACGCAACCGGATCCGGCAGCAGGATGCTGGGAATGATCTGGCTGCTGATATCGGCCGGTCTGGCCTATCCTGCCTACAAGATGTTGGTCTCGATGGGGTTCAATCAGGCCCTGGCGGTCGTGGCGGTGTTCATCGGCGCCTGCCTGCTCTACGAGATTCCCTATCGCGCGCGGGTCAAGGAGCAGAATCAGATCGCCTTGAAGCGCGCCAACCAGTGGCGCGGCTGAAGCGACTGCGTCGCATCCCCGGAATGAAACAACCCCGCCGCGGCGGGGTTGTTTTTTTGAAGCGCCGAAAGTCCGTCTGCGCAGGACGGCGACTTACACCGTGACGGTATCCGCCACTTCCCTGAACTCGGCGATCTGGTCGAAGTTCATGTAGCGGTAGATGTCGCCGGCCTTCTGGTTGACGATGCTCACCTGCTCCAGATACTCGGCCACCGTCGGAATCCTGCCCATCAGCGCGCAGACTGCCGCCAGCTCGGCCGAACCGAGGTAGACGCGGGTGTCGATGCCGAGGCGGTTGGGGAAGTTGCGCGTCGAGGTGGACATCGCCGTGCTGCCCTTCCTGATCTGCGCCTGGTTGCCCATGCACAGCGAGCAGCCGGGCATCTCCATGCGCGCGCCGCTCTTGCCGAGGATGGCGTAGTAGCCTTCCTCGTTGAGGATCATGGCGTCCATCTTGGTCGGCGGCGCGATCCACAGGCGGGTCGGGATGTCGCTCTTGCCGTCGAGCACCTTGCCGGCGGCGCGGAAGTGGCCGATGTTGGTCATGCACGAGCCGATGAACACCTCGTCGATCTTGTCGCCGGCGACTTCGGAGAGCAGCTTGACGTCGTCGGGGTCGTTCGGGCAGGCCACCAGCGGCTCCTTGACGTCGGCGAGATCGATCTCGATCACCGCGGCGTATTCGGCGTCGGCGTCGCCTTTCAGCAGCTGCGGGTTGGCGATCCAGGCTTCCATGGCCTTGATGCGGCGCTCGAGCGAGCGCTTGTCCTGGTAGCCGTTGGCGATCATCCACTTCATCAGCACGATGTTCGAGCGCATGTACTCGATGATCGGCGCCTTGTCGAGATGCACCGTGCAGCCGGCGGCGGAGCGCTCGGCCGAGGCGTCGGAGAGCTCGAAGGCCTGTTCCACCTTCAGGTCGGGCAGACCCTCGATCTCGAGGATGCGGCCGGAGAAGACGTTCTTCTTGCCCTTCTTCTCGACGGTGAGCAGGCCCTGCTTGATGGCGTAGTAGGGGATGGCGTTCACCAGGTCGCGCAGCGTCACGCCCGGCTGCAGCTGGCCCTTGAAGCGCACCAGCACGGATTCGGGCATGTCGAGCGGCATCACGCCGGTGGCGGCAGCGAAGGCCACCAGGCCCGAGCCGGCCGGGAAGGAGATGCCGATCGGGAAGCGGGTGTGCGAGTCGCCGCCGGTGCCGACCGTGTCGGGCAGCAGCAATCTATTCAGCCAGGAGTGGATGACGCCGTCGCCGGGGCGCAGCGCCACGCCGCCTCGCGTCGAGATGAAGGAAGGCAATTCGCGGTGCATGCGCACGTCCACCAGCTTCGGATAGGCGGCGGTGTGGCAGAAGGACTGCATCACCATGTCGGCGGAGAAGCCGAGGCAGGCGAGGTCCTTCAGTTCGTCGCGCGTCATCGGGCCGGTGGTGTCCTGGGAGCCGACGGTGGTCATCTTCGGCTCGCAGTAAGTGCCCGGGCGGACGCCCTTGCCCTCGGGCAGGCCGCAGGCGCGGCCAACCATCTTCTGGGCGAGCGAGAAACCCTTGCCGGAATCCTTCGGCGCCTGCGGCAGGCGGAACAGCGTGCTGACGGGCAGGCCCAGCGCCTCGCGCGCGCGGGCGGTCAGCGCCCGGCCGATGATCAGGTTGATGCGGCCGCCGGCGCGCACTTCGTCCAGCAGCACTTCCGACTTGTAGGCGAAGGTGGCGATGACCTGGCCGTTCTTCTCGACCTTCTTGTCGTAGGGGTAGATGTCGACCACGTCGCCCATGTTCATCTGCGACACGTCGCACTCGATGGGGAAGGCGCCGGCGTCCTCCTGGGTGTTGAAGAAGATCGGCGCGATCTTGCCGCCAAGGCAGAAGCCGCCGTAGCGCTTGTTCGGCACGAAGGGGATGTCGTCGCCGGTCCACCAGATCACCGAGTTGGTGGCGGACTTGCGCGAGGAGCCGGTGCCGACCACGTCGCCGACGTAGGCGACTGGATGGCCCTTCTTCTTCAGGTCCTCGATCAGCTGGATCGGGCCGCGCTCGCCGGGCTTCTCCGGGACGATGCCCTCACGGGCGTTCTTCAGCATGGCCAGGCCGTGCAGCGGGATGTCGGGGCGGCTCCAGGCGTCGGGCGCGGGCGAAAGGTCGTCGGTGTTGGTCTCGCCGGTGACCTTGAAGACGGTGACGGAAATCTTCTTCGCCACTTCCGGGCGCTGCGTGAACCACTCGGCGTCGGCCCAGGACTGCATCACCGACTTGGCGTTGGCGTTGCCCTTTTTCGCCTTCTCGGCGACGTCGTGGAAGTAGTCGAACATCAGCAGCGTGCCCTTCAGGCCACTGGCGGCGACGGCGCCGACCGCGGCGTCGTCGAGCAGGTCGATCAAGGGCTTGACGTTGTAGCCGCCGAGCATGGTGCCGAGGAGCTCGGTGGCCTTCTCGCGGGAAAGCAGTGCGCACGCCGTCTCGCCGGTGCTGACTTTTGCCAGGAAGGCGGCCTTGACCTTGGCGGCGTCGTCGACGCCGGCCGGCACGCGCAGGGTGAGGAGGTCGACCAGGAAGGCTTCCTCGCCCTTCGGCGGGTTCAGCAGCAGATCGACGAGTTCCCCGGTCTGCTTGGCGGTGAGGGGCAGTGGCGGGATGCCGAGGGCGGCGCGCTCGGCGGCATGGGCACGGTAGGCTTCTAGCACGGGTGTGTCCTCTCAGTCAGGATGGTTGATGCGTGGTCGAAAAGAACTGCTGCTGCACGCCGGCCGGCAGTTCCATGCCGGTGGCGTGGGCGCGCGCGAGCAGTTCCCAGTAATAGCGGTAGGAGGCGCGGTCGTGCAGGCGGCCGTTACGGCGGATCGGCCCCCATTCGGCGGCCTGCGCCGCGATGAGTATTCCGGCAGCTTCGTTGACCTCGTCGAAATTCGGCCGCATGGCGTCGATGATGGGTTGCACCTGGTTCGGATGGATGCTCCACATGCGCAGGTAGCCGAACTGCTCGCGCGCGCGCCGCGCATCGGCGTAGACCGCCTGCGTGTCGTGCAGTTCGGTCGTCACGTTGTGCGAGGGCACCAGGCCGTGGCCGAGCGCGGCGGCGGCGATGGCGCACTTGGCGCGCGCCACCAGCGGGTGGTCGAACTGGCCCGGGCTCTTCATGGCCGAGGACGGAATCGCACCGTGGTGGCCGCTGACGAAATCCATCAGGCCGAAGTCCAGCGTCTCGATGCCGGGCAGGGCGGCGATCTCCTCCACCTCGCGCAGCGCGCCGTGGGTCTCGATCAGCACGTGGGCGGGAATTTGCCGTTCCAGTCCGCAATTCTTCGAAATGGCGGCGAGCGCCATCAGCATGGTCTGCGCGTCCTGGCGGCCGGCCACCTTGGGTAAGGTGACGTAGGCGAGGCGCGCGCCGGCGGCGCCGACGATGATCTCCAGGTCGCTGCGCCAGTGCGGATGGGTGATGTCGTGGATGCGGGCGCCGACGCGGCCGAACTTGTTGTCGGCTGAAGCGATGGCGGCGGCCACCATCTCGGCATGCGCGGCTTCCGCGCCGGCGGGGGCGCCGTCCTCGCAGTCGCAGGTGAGGTCGAAGACCGGCCCCAGCGTTTGCTGCAGGGCGAGTCCCTTGCCGATCAGCTTCTCGCTGCCGGCATAGTGCTCGCAGGCGGGCAGGGCGGGAAAGGGCCTGGCTTCGCGGTAAAGGACGGCAGCGGGGTGAAGCGCGGCGTTCACTTTGCATTCACCCCGTTCCGGATTCTCAGCCGAGCATGCTGGCGACGCCGGCCTGCTCTTCCTTCAGCTCGGCCAGCGTCTTGTCCATCATGGTGCGCGAGTAGTCGTCGATGGCCAGTCCCGTCACGCGGGTGTACTCGCCATTGGCGCAGGTGACTGGCACGCCGTAGACGATGTCCTGCGGGATGCCGTAGGAACCGTCGGAGGGGATGCCCATGGTGACCCACTTGCCGTTGGTGCCGAGCGCCCAGTCGCGCATGTGGTCGATGGCGGCGTTGGCGGCGGAAGCGGCCGAGGAGGCGCCGCGCGCCTCGATGATGGCGGCGCCGCGCTTGCCGACCTTCGGGATGTACTCGTTGCGGTACCAGGCCTCGTCATTGATGGCCTGCGGCGCGGCCTGGCCGGCGACGGTGCAGAAGCGGACGTCCGGATACATGGTGGGGGAGTGGTTGCCCCAGACGATCATCTTCTCGATGTCGGTGACGGCCTTGCCGGTGCGCGTGGCGAGCTGCGAGACGGCGCGATTGTGGTCGAGGCGCAGCATGGCGGTGAAGTTCTGCTTGGGCAGGTCGGGCGCCGACTTCATGGCGATGTAGGCGTTGGTGTTGGCCGGGTTGCCGACCACCAGCACGCGCACCTTGCGCGAGGCGACGGCGTTGAGCGCCTTGCCCTGCTCGATGAAGATCTTGG
>WYAY01000151.1 GCA_011526165.1 Sulfuritalea sp. | reverse complement strand
GTGATCCTGGCGATGCGCCCCTCGATCACGCGGATGGCGACGGTACCAGACTCCAACGTTTGTTCGGGCAGCAGCACCTGCACCGAGCCCCAGCCGGCGCGTGCATAGGCTGCCTCGATCGCCTCGACGGCGCGCTGCACGTCGCCGAAGTCGCGCTCTTTGCCGGTAAATGGCCTGATCGCCTCCTGCAGCGTGGCGGTTTCGATCAGGCTGTTGCCCTCGATGCGATATGTTGCTATGTCGAAACGGGGGGATGAAACGGGAGCAGGGGGCGTCTGGCCTTGCACAGCAGTCACAAAAATAGATGCTGCGAGCAAGGCAAATGCAATGCGACTGAATTTATGGCTCATTGTCACCGTTCCATTTATAACGGCTTGTTATAAATCGAGATTCTACATCCCGAGAGGAAAAACTCAACTACTATCGCAAAAAACAAGCTTAAGCGCCGTGGCTGCGAAAAGTCCCGTAAAGACAGTATTGCCGCAGACGAGGCTCAAGGAAGCCGCTGTGAAACGGCATATGGATGATTCGGCGACACGAAAAGCCGGCTTGCCCGACAACGGCGCGAAGCGCGGCCTCGTCGTAGAACACCTTGTGATCCGGATCGGCCAGATGGCCACGCCGGCCCGGAACCCCTACCAGCAGCGTGCCGGTCGCGCGCAGGACGCGCCGGATTTCTGACAGCAGTGCGGCAGGGGACGCGAGATGCTCCAGCACGTTGTCAAGGACCGCCCCGTCGAACTCGGCGTCACCGAAAGGCAGCCGGTCCGGCTGCATCGGACGCGCATCCAGGCCCAGTCCGCGGCACCAGGCAACGGCCTCGGAGTCGACATCGGCGCCAACGGTGCCGGGGCGATAGCGCAGAAAGTCGCCAATGCCGCAACCGACATCGAGCACCCGCCCGGACAACTCGCGGCACAAATGCGGATAAAGCCAGAACCGACGGTAGGCCAGCGCGGCCGGACTGCGTTTGCGCAAGTAGGCGAAATATCCGGCCGCCCCTGTCATGGCCTCATGCCGTGCTGCGCACGATCAGTCGCCGGCCGAGCCGGATGCCGGGTGCTTCCACCAGGCGATAGCTGACCTCGGAGGCGGCCAGCACAATGGCAACGACCAGAATCGCGCAGGCGAAATAGGCATAGGCGCCGAGAGCCGGCTGCAGCAGTTCATAGAACCCGGCCAGTCGGTCCTTGGCTGCGGCAATGATCACCGGATGGAGCAGATAGATGCTGAAACTGCGCTCGCCGAGATAGGCCATCGCAGGACTGGCGAAGATGCGGCTTGGCCGCAGGCTCTGCCAGGCGCAGAGGCAGGCCAGCCCGGCGCCCCAGAGAAGGATGTCGGGACGGCCAAGGGTGTATATCCGCTTGCCGAGGTTGGTCAGCAGCAAGGCGCCGATCAGCACGATCGCTGCCGCGGCCAGTCCATTCAGCACCGGTGCGGAAGCGGCAAACCGCCGGCTGACATGAAAAGCGTAGATTCCCATGGCGAAAAAGCAAAGGTTCGGAGCGAAGGAAAAATAGCTCCAATCCCACTTGGGCTGCGGCGTGAGGGCAAGATGCTGGGCGGTGAGCGCGGCGCGCGTCACATAGCTGACCAGCAGGCTCAGCAACAGAAAGGCCAGCGCCGATCGATGATCGCGCAGTTGCAAAATGAGCACCGGGAAAATCGCGTAAAAGATCATCTCTACGCCGACCGACCAGCCGCCCCAGACGATGCCGGAGAACGGCACTGCACCGAAAGCGAAGCTGAAGTTGAGCAGCAGGGTCGTCAATGGCGGCGCGGCGCCCCCCATGACCCATTGCCTGCCCGCCTCGAAGACGATCATGCAGTAGAAGAGGGGAGCGATGCGGAAAAACCGCTTGGTCAGGTAGGCGGCAAGCCAATTGGGCCTGCCCAGGGTCGGCTGCGTCGAATACATCAGCGAGAAGGCGCTGAGCACGAAGAAAAGATGCACGCTGTATCCGAAGTCGCGGCCGATGAAGCCGAAAACATCCGGCGGCTTCATGCTGCCCACATGAACGAGGTGATAGAGCACGACGGCCAGCGCCGCCGTGCCGCGCAGCCCATGAATGCCCGGCAGCAGCCGCTCCTGTTTTTGCACTACTACGGTTTCGATCTGCTGCATTGCCGTTTTCTTTGTGTGATTCCCGGTTTCAGTATCACCCGCCTGCCGACCGCGGGCAAACTGTTCTCACAACCATGCGCCGAACGATTTTCCCCGCAGCAGATAATGCGCGGCAATGTCGAATTCTCCCACGGGAAGCGCGCCTGCGCCGCGCTTGACCATCACCATGTTGTGGTCGACGAACAGGCTTTCGATAAGGTCGGGCCGGCTGGCGGACATCATGAACAGCTCGATCAGCAAGTTGCTCAGCGCGGTCTCGTCGGCAAAACGCGAGCCTTTGCCTTGCCAAAAGTCCCCCGCCCAGTGCGCCCAAGCCCAATCCTCGATGATGTAGAGGCCTCCCGGCCGCAAATAGGGAAAGCAGATGTTGAACGCGGTGCGGGTAGGCACGTACAAATGCGAAGCATCGTCGACGATCAGGTCGATATCCCGCGCCGGAAACTCGCCGGACAGCAGCGCCTCCATCGCCACGCGATCGTCCTGGCTGATGCCGTAATACGGCCTGACTGCCGCCGGTTCGCCTCTTCCTGAGATGTAGTTGGCAAGTGCGGGTACGGGTGTGGGATCATGATCGATGGCGACGATCTTGTCCGGCCGGAACAACAGGTCGTAGAGGACGACACTGCCCCCCTGCAGAATTCCCATCTCGAATATATTACGCACGCGCTCTGTTTGCGCGATGCCGGCCGCCCACTCCACCATATGCCTCGGCTTGCCCAGCAGAAAGCGGTCCGGCCCCGAACTCCCCTTCTCCAAAGTTTCCGTATCGAACGAGAGGAGAAACCGGTAGCCATTTAGGGTCAGGTTATAATCGTCCTGCCATTCCAGGGCGGGTGCGGCACCGGAATGGCCCTTCTCGGAGGTTCCGGCCGGTGGCGTCTTGCGTGGCGACGCGCATCCGAAAAGAGCGGCTAACGTGGACTTGCAAATCATCTCGACCTCATTGCCGGAAAGCACGGGCAGCGGACTCGCAAGCCTTGTCAAAACTATCCAGCCACATTAATAACCAACCTTTGACATGATCCTTCAGCATCTCCGGCCGGCCCTGTTTCTGCATATCCCCAAAACAGCCGGAACAACGCTCATAGAAATCGCTGCCCAGCACTATGGCGATCGAAATTGCCTTTCGCACAGCGATTATATGAAATACCCCTTGGAAAATTATCGCCACGTGCCATTCATCTCAGGGCACTTCGGCTATGCCATAGCAGGGCATCTGCTGGCCGGCCGTTATTCCTTCACTTTTCTGCGGGACCCGATCGAACGGGTGCTGTCTTTCTACAGTTTCTGCCGCACACGCGACCCCGATGAGTTCGACATCTACCGGATTGTCCAGAGCAATTCGCTGGATCGCTTTCTGGAAATGGCCCTGGAATCCCCAAACGAGTTCTCCCACGTCTGGAACAACCAGGTCTGGATGCTGGCCCATGGCTGGGGCGGCAGTCACTCCTTCAACGATTATACCGAAGCGCGTCTCCTGAAATTGGCCAAGGCCCATCTGGACCGGCTCTCCCACGTCGGCTTCACCGAAACATTCCCTGCCGATTTGCGCATCATCTTCGCCAACCTCGGCATCGGACATGAGGGCGCCCTGGCGCACTCCAACGCCACTCCAGAACGGCTGACACGGGACGGCCTGCCGGCAAGCACCCTGCGCCTGCTCGACCGCGTAACCGCACTGGACCGCGAGCTCTACGACTATGCGCGTTCTCGTCGCAGCGGCGGAAGCTGATTCGACGACGCCGAACTTACCGTTTCCAGAACTGCCTGCATGGCCTCAAGGTAGGCATGGCCATGCCGCTCATCCGGCTCCAGATAAGCGCCCTCGCTCCACTCGTTCCAGGCGTTGAAGAAAACAAGCTCTTCGGGCAGGCCGCGCTGCGGCATCGATGCGGCCAGCTGGGCAAACCAGTGGCGGAAGCGCTCCGGCGAAGCGCCGCGAAAAATCGTCGCCCGATTCTTGTAGCGCGGCGTGTTGTCCCAGTCCACGAAGGCGCCGGGAAAGGTGACCATGCCGTGGTCGTCGCGGATCTGCAGCATCTGCTTCCAAACCGCGTCGTAATCGTGAAAGGTCAGCTGCTTGTAGAAGCGCGCACGGATGCTGCGCAGCCGGTTCTGCACCCGGTCGGGCATGCGGCGGGCGAGCCGCAGGAGAGGAGAGTGGCGAATCGAGCGCTTGTCGAAGCCGGGCGAGTAGATGGCCTCGAAGGGCTGGAACTGGAATTGCGCGTCGAACGACTTCAGGCAATTTCTGTTTGGCAACTCGTACTGTTTCTGAAAAACGAAGTAAAGGCCTGGCAGGCCGGCCCGGCGCGCCTGCTCGCGCCAGTAGGCCAGCATGTCGTCGATGCGCGAGATGCGCTGAGGACGGTATATGACGAACACCGGCCTGCCATCGACACGAATGGCGCGCGGATCCCGCCAGGCTCGCACCAGGTAATCGAAATGCTTTTGCCACTTCTCCTTGTCCGGCGTATGGGTCTGCTGGATCAGGATATGGTGATCCAGTCCGTCCCAGCGCCGCGACCAGGTTTCGTTGGCCCAGGACAGGCAAAAGCGGATGTCGATGTCGGGATTGGCCAGCAGCAGTTCGGTGGGCGTTTCCAGCAGCTGGCGGCCGTCGAACCAGTAATGATAGTGACAGAAGCCGTAGATGCCGTAGCGCCGGGCCAGTTCCACCTGCCAGCGGACCGTGTCTTCGCGCGACTGGTCGTAGTAGTTGAGGCCAAGCGGCACGCGCGGCTGGTAATGCTCCTTGAACTGCGGTCGCGCAGCCTTGACGTTGTGCCAGTCGGTAAAGCCCTTGCCCCACCACTCGTCGTTTTCACGAATGCTGTGAAACTGGGGGAAATACATCGCTATGAGTTTCAACATCGACTCCGAAATGCCGGCTTCTTGCGGGTGGCCCCGCTCAAAATCTGCGCTTGTTCATCAGACGCGGAGGCCGCAGGCGCCCAGCAGTCTGCGCAAGCGCGCCCGCGTCTGCGGGCTCAAGTGGTGACGCGCGAGCAGCCGCAGGCGCGACTCGGCCCCGGCGGCAGGCGGCGAAGGAAGGGGCGCAGCCGCCAAGGCTGCGGCAGGCGCGCCCTGGACGCCCTGCACCGGCATGTCCAACAACGACAGTGCCTTGCCGGGAGCGGCAAGCGGGACGGCCGAAACCACTACCTGGTACACCCTGCCGAAAGGATTGAGCGCCAGCGCTTGTTTCAATGCTTCCGGCATGCGGGGCCAGCGCGCGGCAAACTCGGTCTGCTCCGGCTCGCGCACCACGAACTCCGCTGCGATAATTTTCAGTCCACACTGCTCGAACAGCTGCTGCATGTTGCGCAGGCCGAAGAAACGAATATGCGTACGATCCAGCAAGCCCCAGTCGCGATACTCGAAGTCCTCCTCGAACAGGCAGGCATGGATGGCGACATGGCCCGCATGCGGCAGCGAGATCACCATATGGCCTGAGCCTGCCAGCAGCGATGCGGCCTTGGCAAGCACCGCCGCCGGGTCGCGGACATGTTCGAGTACATCAGCCAGTACAACGGCCTCGAAATCCGCCGCGCCGCCCAGGCAGTCTGTCCAGTCTGGCCGATTCAGGTCCGCCTGACATACCCGCTCGCAGTAGGGTGCCAACTTGCCCAGCGCCGTGGCATCGATTTCCAAGGCGGTGATGCGGCAGCCGTTCTCCCCGGAAAGGATTCTGGTGATCGAGCCGGGGCCGGCCCCCAGTTCCAGCACCCGCTTGCCGTGCCCGACCATGCGCACCACGCGGGCCGGGGCGGTATCGGCATCTGGATCGACGGAATATTCGTAGTTATGCCGCTGACTGGCCGTCATCGACTTGCCCTCACATCGCGCCGGGCTCGCGCAACGACCGCTTTAGCAAACAGGGCGCCACTGCCGCTCTATTCATCTCCCTAGGGCCTGTTCACAATTATTCTGTCGGATGCGTTGTGGCCAAAAGCGTTGGCTGCAAGGCGCGCGACGAAGTCAATGGCCGCCCCACGCGAAAAGGCCGCATCATACCTCATAAGGCCTGGCCGCTGCAGCCCGACGGCTTCAACGTCCCCGATCGAATTCGGCCACAGTGCCGAGCCCCGCCTGTTCGGCAAGCGCGGCACGTTGCGCGCGCAGTTCCGCATTCCCCGGCTGCGCGGCAATCTGAGAGGAAAGTGCGTGGATGGCGTCGTACCAAAGGCCGGCATTCGCCAGCGCCGCGGGGGTGGGCGCACCTGCCGTTTTGCCTAGAACCGGCGGCGGCTCGACCAGCTTGATCACGCCTCCCGAGACGACATCGCCGGAACGCTCCGCGGCATCGGGCACGAGAGCTACGGTCCATTGGTATTCCACGCCCGGCTGAAGCCGAATGCCATGCTTCGAAAGATCGAGCGCATGGATGGCGGGGCCCTCCACGCGGTCGACCGGAAGTTCCAGCATCGGTTTGACGCCGCTCTCATCGATCAGCGTGATTTCCAGCCGCACCCGCGTCGGTTTCGAAATGTACCAATACAGTACCGGCTGCGGCGACATCGTCAGTCCGGTGTGATCTGGCGCAATAACCGATATCGCCGGCATCGCCTGCCCTACGCTGCGGGTGCTTCCGCCCACGCGCCGGCTTGGCGCCCCGCGCAGCGGCGGCACATAGGTTGGTGCCGTCGTTGCCTGCTTGGGCTGCTGTGGAGGGGGCGGCGCCTGCGTCTGCGCCTGCGCGGAAAACTGCATCATTGCCAATACAGAAAAGCCCATAAGCCATCGTTTCATTGCTGTTCCTCCTTGAGTCAGATGCTAGCCGGATCGTGCGACGAAGTCTTCTGCAGGCTTCTCCCCACGATGCGGAATACCTCTGTTTCGCTATCCTTGCCCTTCAGACGGATGCTGCCGATGCTGTGCGCTTCGTAGCACTCGCCCAAGTATGCCATGGTCGACTTGCTGACAAGTATGCGGCACGCCTCTCCGGCGCCCAAGCCCGCCCACTCCTTGTCAAGGCTTTCCAGGCGGGACGCCGTGTTGACCGTATCGCCGATAATTGTATATTCAAGCCGCTTGCTGCTGCCCAGGCTGCCGGCCACGACCGGCCCCGAATTGATGCCGATCCGAATGGCGATCGGCGGCAATCCCTGCTTCGCCCAGCCGGCGTTCAATTCCCCTAGCGCCTCGCCCATCGCCAGCGCGCAATCGACAGCTCGGGTGGCATCTGCCGCCAGCTCGTCCGGCCCATGGCGAGGCAGGGGCGCCCCGAAGATCGCCATGACCGAGTCGCCGATGTACTTGTCAACCATGCCGTAATGAGCGATCACCAGGTCCGCCATCGCGCCGATGTATTCGTTGAGCCAGTCCATCAGCGCTTCCGGAGACAGGCGCTCGGAAATGGCGGTGAAACCGCGAATGTCGGAAAACAGCACCGTCACCTCGAGCCGCTGCGGCAGGGGGCGCCCGCTGCCGGAAAGAAATTCCTCATGCTTGTTCCATATCTCTTTCGCCACCTCGCCTGACACATGGCGCGAAAACAGCTGCATCAGCTGGTCGCGCTGGCGACGCTCGAGTATCGTCAGGTAGGTCACGTTGAGGAGCGCAGACACCCCCCATCCCAGCAGTGGAGGCAGCACGGGAATCCACAGTCTCACGCCCATGCCGGCATGTCCCGCGGCATAAATCGCGACGATGCCAATCAAAAAGCCCGAGCCGAAGCGAAAAGGGTGGCGCAGACCGATGCCCAGCAAGCCGCCGAGCAGGCACCATAACCCGATCCAGGCCGCTTCCTGCGCCTCCGTCCAAGTCCTTAGCGGAGTAGCCTCGTCAAGCGCCATGCGCACCAGCTGGCCCGCCATGTGCCCGTGCAGCGTGATGCCGTGCACCGTCACGTCGGCAAGGCTGCCACTGCTGAAGGGCGTGGCAAAAAAGTCCTTCACGCTCTGGCCGGCAACCCCCAGGACGACTATCCGCCCCCGCAGCGCGCCCTGGGCAAGGCGGTCATCCAGCACGTCCGACAACGTCAGGCGTTCAAAAGGTACCGGTCCGCCCGAAAAATCGAGCAGAAACTGATATCCGGCGGCATCCGCGTCGACATAGGCCCCGTCATCGGGCTCAAGCGGGGGAAGGGTATGCCGCCCCAGCTTCATCAATCCCGGGTCATCGGCGTCGGGCGCGATGCCAATGCCGTAGGGCTGCAAGTAAAGCAGCGCCAGTCGCAAGGCAAAGCCGGTGTAGACCACCGCACCGTCGTCGAGGAACAGCAGGCCCCGGCGAACGATGTCGGAGCGGTCGAGAACGACATCCGCGAAGCCGATGCGTTCCGGCGGCAGGAAAGGCGGCGGCGGAATGCCGCCCTTGCCGCCGTCGCCGATTTTGGTGACGGCGATGATGTTCGGATACTGAAGCATGACCCGCTCGAAGTCCTCGCGGCCTTCCCCGCGCGGCAGATCGCGGTACAGGTCGATGCCGATGGCTGCCGGCTGCTGCGGCTGCAGTTTCTCAAGCGTCCGCGCCAGCACCGCGTCGGAGAGCGGCCAGCCCCAGCGGTTCATGTCCTCGTCGGTGGCGCCGACCAGGACGATGCGCGCATCGGGCGGCTGTGCGAGCGCCCGAACACGCAAAAAGTGATCGTAAGCCATCAGTTCGATCGACTGCAGGCTGCCGGTCAGGCGAATGGCGTAAATCAGCGCAAAGGCGGCAATGCTCAGCAGACAGGCCACCAGCGCCGGCATTTTCAACAGGCGCGCGAGGATTGACGGCAGCGCCACGTCTATTGCCAGTTGCCGATCAACAGGAAAGGCGCCCAGTAGCTGGGATGGCGATAGCGGGGATCGGCAAGCACCTTGAGTTGCGCTTCGCGCAACGCCGCCGCCTTGCCGACTCCGCCGGCTGACATCACGCGATAGAACTCCGTCACCAGCATGCTCGACGCCTGGTCGCTGACATACCACAACGTCGCCAGGGCGCTGCGCGCACCCGCCTTCACCGCCATGCCGGCCAGGCCCAGTGCGGCACGGTCGTCGCCGGCCGCAGTGCGACAGGCGCTCAGCGTCAGCAGATCGACCGACTCCTGGCGCAGCCGGCTATGCTTCAAGTAGCCTTCCAGGTGGTCCATGGTGATGCGTCCGTCGTAGGCCAGCAGGAAACTCTTGCGGGGATCGCTCTCGATCTGGCCGTGGGAGGCGATGTGCACAACCGAGTAGGAGGCCCGCTGCAACTCCTCCTCGAAACGCGGAATCATGAACTGCGCGTCCTTCAGCGACTTGCCGCCATAGAGCGACTGCACCGCCTGCATTTCCGGCTCCACGTACGGCAATGCCGGAAAATCCTGCACCGACTCGGTAATGCCGCCGGACAGCGTGCTGCCCCGCCGCACTTCCCGCTCCGCCGCATCCGCCACCAAAGTCAGTCCCGGCGCCACGGCGACCGCATAGCGCTCAATGAGGAACTGCCTGCCGTCGTGCAGGGCCGCAAGGGGAATGCCGCGCAGCGGTCCGTCGGGGATGAAGACCAGCGTGTGAACATTTGCCTCGGCGAGCATCTTTTCGACGGGGCCGATCAGCCGCGCATGCAGCGCCTTCGCATGCGGCAAATACTGGTGGGTGGTGCGCTTCTCGAGCAGACGGCGCAGGGCCAGCACCTCCTCGCCGAGGCGCAGGCCGTCGATGTCCAGGCGGACCTGGCGGATGCCGCCGGGCAGGCTCACCAGCATCTCGACGCGGTCGGGCAGCAGGATCGGATACAGCACCGCGGTGCCGGCCGGCAGCGCATCGAGCGATTTCTTCCCCGCCGGCATGCTCGCAACGCAGGCATCCTGGAAATAATCCTCCAGTTCCACCGTCTTCAACTGCTCCACCGAATCGCGCGCCTTGACCAGCCAGGCGGCGCGTTGCGCCCCGGGCTCGGCAGCGGCTCGCTGCAGCAGCAGGTCGGCGTGTTCCAGAAACAGCGGTCCTGCCGCGTCGCGCCAGGAGGCACGGATCATGCGCAAGTCGGCCATCAGGTCGGTGCGGACGGACTGCAGGCTGGCAATCGCACGTTCATAGGAGGCTGCCGCCTCATCGGCCTTGCCCTCGGCCGCCTGCATCCGGCCGAGTTGCCAATGCCAGCGATAGAGTGCATCGGGCGCTTGCGCCAGCTGGGCCAGGAACAGCGCGCGCCGTGTCAGACGCATGGCCTCCGCCTTCCTGCCGGCAGCCGCATACAGCTCGCCCAGGTGACCCAGAGCAAAGGATTCCGCACGGTTGTCCTTGAGCGCCGCGGCGACGCGGGCGGCCTCAGTCAGCGAACGGAACGCGCCCTCGCGTGCGCCGGCTTCCTCCGCGTGGCGGCGGTAAAGGTTGCCGATCGCGATCAGCAGATAAGCCTTTTCCGGCGTATCGGGCGCCTGCGCCAGCCGACCCCGGGCCTCATCCAGCCGGGCGCCGGCTGCCTCTTTCGTCCCGAATGCCGACGCGCGCACCGTGTTGACGACGGCGCGGACGAAAAGCAGGGGCTCGGCGGCCGCATCGGCCGCGCGCCGCGCCGCCTCGAACGCGGCCAGTGCTTCGAGCCGGCGGTCCTCGATCAGATCCAGTTGGCCCAGATCGTTGAGTACCGCCGATTCCAGCGCCGCATGGGGCAGCGCCCGGGCGCCGGCCAGTGCCGCATCGAGCCGCTTGCGCGCCGCCTCCCGCTCGCCGGCGAGAAGATGGGCCTTGCCGAGCGCGCCCTCCACCGACAGCGCCAGCAGCGACCTGTCGGCAGCAGGCAGGGTTGCCGCTAGCGCCTCCAACGCCCGCAAGGCTTCCTGACGCCGGCCCTGCACCTGCATCTGCTCCGCCGCCGCCAGCCGCGCCTCGGGCGATGGCTCCGCGGCCGCCGCCAGGCCCGGCGCCAGGCAGGCCAGGCACAGCGCCCGGAAAAACCGGCCCGGGCCTCTCATGAGCGGCCTCCGCAAAGGAAGGCCAGCAGCGCCGACGGTCGTGCCGACTGAAGTCCTGGCGTCCGGCCGCCCGCCGTCAGCAGATCGTAACGGCTGTTGAGCAGGCTGCCCGGTCCCTGCGGCAGGCCGCCGAGGCCGCTGCCGGTGAAACTGCTGGTCACTCCGCCCGCCCGCCCGGCGCAGGCATCCCGCGCCAGCAAGGCCGGATCCAGGTAACCGCTTGGCAGCACGGTGAGTCCCGAGCCGACATCCACGTTTGGCGAACTGATTTCGACGCTGCCGTCGATGCCCAGTTCGGACGACGCCTCGATGCGGCTGTCCACCGAAGCAATCAGGTGGTCCGTCACGATGCGGATGTTGCCGCCGTCGCCGCCGTAGGCATTGGCCTGGATCACGCTGTTGTTCAGCACGGTGAAGACGGGGTCGATGTCGATGTTGCCGCCGTTGCCGAAGCCACTGCCCACCGAAGTGG
>WYAY01000150.1 GCA_011526165.1 Sulfuritalea sp. | reverse complement strand
TCACCTGCACCTGGTTGATGCCGGGCAGGCGGTATTCGACCGGGTCCTCGACGGTGATGATCTTCTTCTCGGTGGAATTGATCTCGGACAGCGCGGCGTAAAGGGTGGTGGTCTTGCCGCTGCCGGTGGGGCCGGTCACCAGCACCATGCCGGAGGGACGGCGGATGGCGTGGCGCATCCGTTCCAGCACGCGCGGCGGCATGCCGAGCCTGTCCAGGCCGAGCAGGCCGGTGCTCTGGTTGAGCAGGCGCATCACCACCGATTCGCCGTACTGGTTCGGCATGGTCGAGATGCGCACGTCGACCGGGTTGTTGCGCACCTTGATGGCGAAGCGGCCGTCCTGCGGCAGGCGCTTTTCGGAAATGTCGAGGCCGGACATCAGCTTCAGGCGCAGCGCCACGGCGCCGGCGATCTTGGCGGCGGCCTCGGTCTGCACGTGCAGCACGCCGTCGATGCGGAAGCGGATGCGCAGGGCGGTTTCCTGCGGCTCGATGTGAATGTCGGAGGCGCGCAGGCGCAGCGCTTCCTCGAACACCGTCTGCAGCAGCTTGACGACCGGGGCATCCTCGGCGCCGGGGGCGGTGCCGAGCAGGTCGCCGAACTCGACCGGGATGTCGCCCAGTTCGGCGGTGAGTTCCTTGGCCAGGCCGGAGATTTCCTCGGTGCGCTGATAGACGCGGTCGATGCTGGCGAGCAGCTGGCTCTCGGTAACCACCGCCGGCTCGATTTCCTGCCGCAGCAGGCGGGAGACTTCGTCGTAGGCTTGCAGGTCGGTGGGATCGACGAAGCCGACGCGCAGGCGGCCGTTGTCGTCCTCCAGCACCAGCACGCGGAAGCGCCGCGACTGCACTTCGGAGAGACGGCGCACCATCTCCGGCCGGGGATTGAAGCGCTTCAGGTCGACGTAGGGAATGCGCAACTGGCTGGACAGGGCGAGGGAGATGCCTTCCTCGGTGACGAACTTGCCGTCGATGAGCACGCGGCCGAGCTTGCGCCCGCTCTGCTTCTGCTCCTCGAGCGCCTGCCTGAGCTGATCTTCGCTGATCAGCTTCTGCTGCACCAGCAGTTCGCCTAGCCTGACTTTTTCCGGCCGCGCCATGTCTGCCCCAAAGTTAAACCAATTTAATTAGAAAATGCCGTAACATCGCATAATTGCTGACAAATTACTCTTAATTCAAAGAGCTTTCAAGTGTTTCATGTGGTCCTCTACCAGCCGGAAATCCCGCCCAACGCCGGAAACGCCATCCGGCTGACGGCGAATACCGGCTCGAAACTGCATCTGGTGCAGCCGCTCGGCTTCAATCTGGAAGACCGGCAGTTGGCCCGGGCCGGGCTGGATTACCACGATCTGGCCCGGGTGAGGGTGCATCAATGCTGGGCCGATTGCCAGGAAATACTGCACGGCTGCCGGCTGTTTTTCGTCAGCACCCGCGGCGGCACGCGCTTCGATGCGCCCCGCTACCGGCCCGGCGACGCCTTCGTCTTCGGCCCGGAATCGCGCGGCCTGCCGCCGGAAATGCTGGACGCCGCCCCGCCGGGCCAGGTCATCCGCCTGCCTATGGTGGCGGGCAACCGCAGCCTGAACCTTTCGAACGCGGTGGCGGTGATGGTGTTCGAGGCCTGGCGGCAGAACGGTTACGCGGGCGGAAATTAGGCCGTTTCCGGCTTCGGATCGCGGCCGAGCAGCTGCTCGACCGCCGTGCTGGCCGGAACATTCTCGTACAGGATGCCATGCACCGCCCGGGTGATCGGCATGTCGACGCCGAGCCGGCCAGCCAGCACGGCGACTTCGCGCGCACTGGAAACGCCCTCGGCGGTGTGGCCGAGTTCGCGCAGGATCTGCTCGAGCGGCAGCCCTTTCGCCAGCGCCAGGCCGACGCGGCGGTTGCGCGACAGGTCGCCGGTGCAGGTGAGTATCAGATCGCCCATGCCGGCCAGGCCCATGAAGGTTTCCCGCTTGCCGCCCAGCGCCAGGCCGAGCCGGGTGATCTCGGCCAAGCCGCGCGTGATCAGCGCGGCGCGGGCGTTGAGGCCGAAGCCCATGCCGTCGGAGATGCCGGCGGCGATGGCCATGACGTTCTTCACGGCGCCGCCGACTTCGGCGCCGACGACATCGGGATTGGCATACACGCGCAGGCGGGCATCGTGCAGAACCTGCGCGGTCGCCTCGGCGAAGCCGGCATCGGCGGCGGCCAGCGTGATCGCCGTCGGCAGGCCGCGGGCGACTTCCTCGGCGAAGCTGGGGCCGGTCAGCGCGCCGCACGGCGTGCCCTCGCCCAGTTCCGCGGCGACGATCTGGTGCGGCAGCATCTGGCTGCCCGCTTCCAGCCCCTTGCAGACCCAGAGCAGGGGCGTCGCCGGCGCGGCGGCGCGCAGCCGGCGCAGGGTGTCGCGCAGGCCGGACAGGGGCGTGGCGAGGATGTTCAGCTCGCTGCTGGCGGCGATGGAAAAGTCGGACTCGATGCGCAGGGCCGGCGGCAGGGGGGCGCCGGGCAGGTAGCGGGCATTCTCGCGGCCGGCGCGCATGGCGGCGGCCTGGGCGGCATCGCGCGCCCAGAGCGCGGCCTCATGGCGGCGGGAGAAGGCGATGGCCAGTGCCGTTCCCCATGCGCCCGCGCCGAGGACGGCGATCTTCATGGACGGCTTACAGACCCCAGACCTGGCTGGCACGCACGAAGCCGGACTGGCCGTCGCGATGGCGCACCTTCGCCCAGCCGGGCGGGCCGGGCTCGACGAATTCCAGCAGGACGTCCTTTTCCGCCTCGAAGACCAGCGCGGCGGCGGCATCGGCCTGGCCGCGCACCTCGGCCGTGGCGGCCGTCACGATGAGCATGCGTTTCTCGGCCAGTGCGGGCCGCTCGACCCAGGCGAGGTCGCCGGCGGCATCGCGCACCTTGATCCATTCGCCCAGGCTCACCACCACCTCGACCGGCGTGCCGCGCGCGACGAGGAACAGCGGACGCGCCTTCTGCGAGGGCGCGTCGAACATCACCGCCCCGGGCTCGGCCACCGAGCGGAACTCCAGCGCCCAGGCGGGCGCCGCGGCAAAAGTCAGTGCGCAGAGGACGGCGGCGCGGCGGGCGGCGGCGCTCACTGGATGGGAATCTCGCCGGGCTGGCGTTCGGCCTGCTGCTGCTCCAGGCGCTGGCGGTAGAGCGCCTCGAAGTTCACCGGCGCCAGCAGCACCGGCTGGAAGCCGGCGCGGGTGACGAGGTCGGAGACGGTCTCGCGCGCGTAGGGGAAGAGGATGTTCGGGCAGGCGATGGCCAGCACCGGCTCGATCTCCTCGTCCGGCACGTTGCGGATCTGGAAGATGCCGGCCTGCGCCGCCTCGACGAGGAACTGGGTCTTCTCGCCCAGGCGGGCGGTGACGGTGACGGTCAGCACCACCTCGAAAATGCCGTCGCCGAGGCCGTTCGCCTCGGATTGCAGGCCGACCTCGACGGCCGGCTGCTCGCGCTCGAGGAAGATCTGCGGCGCATTGGGGATTTCGAGCGAGAGATCCTTGGCGTAGATCTTCTCGATGGTGAAAACGGGCTGTTCAGTCTCGGACATGGCGTGGAACCGGGTTGTGGTGCAATTGGAAAATCATTCCCCGCGCAGCAGCGGATCGAGCCTGCCGGCGCGGTCGAGGGCGTAGAGGTCGTCGCAGCCGCCGACATGGTGCTCGCCGATGTAGATCTGCGGCACGGTGCGACGGCCGGTCTTCTGCATCATCTCCTCGCGGCGGGCCGGATCGAGGTCGACGCGCACCTTCTCGATGTCGGTGACACCCTTGCTGTTGAGCAGCTGTTCGGCGCGCACGCAATACGGGCACACCGCCGTGGAGTACATGAGGACTTTGGCTGTCATTTCTTGGTCACCGGCAGGCCGGCCTGGTCCCAGGCCGAGATGCCGCCGCTGAGGTTGAACACTTTCTCGAAGCCGGCGCTGCGCAGTCGCGCGCAGGCTGCGGACGAGCGGTTGCCGCTGGCGCAGTTGACGATCAGGCTGCGTCCCTTGAACTTCTCCAGCTCGGGCAGGCGCTTGTCGAGCTGCGAGAGCGGAATATGGCGCGAATTGGGAATGTGGCCGCCGGTGTATTCGGCCGGCTCGCGCACGTCGACCACGACGGCGTCCTCGCGGTTGATCATCAGCGTGGCCTGCATCGGCGAGACGCCGGCGCCGCCGGCGTACGCCCGCCAGCTCTGCCAGAGGAACATGCCGCCGCTGAACGCGGCAAGACCGACCCAGTGCAGGTTGTCCTTGAGAAAAGCTTCCAAACCGCCTCCGATTATTTCTTCGTGTGGGGAACGCCGCAGAAGACTTCGCGCATCAGCACGATCAGCTGCAGGGTGCGCTGGTCGCCGACGCGGTAGTAGACGCGATTGGCGTCCTTGCGCGTGAGCAGCACGCCCTTGTCGCGCAGGATGGCCAGGTGCTGCGAGATGTTGCTCTGCGAGGTACCGACGGCATCGACGATCTCCTGCACGCAGGCCTCCTGGTCGCCGATGACGCAGAGGATCTTCAGGCGCAGCGGATGGGAGATCGCCTTCAGCGCGCGCGCCGCGGTTTCGATGTGTTCCTGCTTGTCGATCAGGTCGGTGATGAAGTCCACTGGGGCGGTGTCCAATTGGTACTGGCAATATTATAAAATACTTTTGTTTCGGCCACGCGCCGTCCATCGCCCCCCGACAAATTCCCCTTCTACGGAAATCATGAAGAAAATCGTTCTGCTGCGCCACGGCGAATCCGTCTGGAACAAGGAAAACCGCTTCACCGGCTGGACCGACGTCGATCTTACCGACAAGGGCCGTGCCGAGGCTAAGCAGGCCGGCCTGCTGCTCAGGGAGGCCGGCTTCGCCTTCGACGTCGCCCACACCTCGGTGCTCAAGCGCGCCATCCGCACGCTGTGGAGCGTGCTCGACGAGATGGACCGCATGTGGATTCCGGTGCACCACTCCTGGCGGCTGAACGAGCGCCACTACGGGGCGCTGCAGGGGCTCAACAAGACGGAAACCGCCGAGAAGTACGGCGAGGCGCAGGTGAAGGTCTGGCGCCGCGCCTATGACACGCCGCCGCCGGCGCTGGAAAAGGGCGACGAGCGCCTCGCCGCCCAGCTGGCCAATCCGCGCTATGCCGCCGACCCGGCCGCCGCCGCCACGCCGACCGAATGCCTGAAGGACACCGTCGACCGGTTCCTGCCCTACTGGCGGTCGGCCATCGCGCCGGACGTGGCGGCCGGCAAGAGCGTCATCGTCGCCGCCCACGGCAACAGCCTGCGCGCCCTGGTGAAGTATCTCGACAACATCTCGGACACCGACATCGTCGAGCTCAACATCCCGACCGGCGTGCCGCTGGTGTATGAACTGGATGACAGCCTCAAGCCGATCCGCAACTACTACCTGGGCGACCAGGCGGCCATCGCGGCGGCCATGCAGGCCGTCGCCAACCAGGGCAAGGCGAAAAACTGAACAAGCCGATCCTCCTCGTCTTCCTGCTGGCGGCGGCGGGCGCCCTCGCCGCCCCAGCCGACGTCAAGCGCGAGGAACTGAAGGGCGTGCAGGGACGCATCCAGACCCTGCAGAAGGACATCGCCAAGACCGAGGAGTCGCGCGCCGACGCCGCCGAGGAGCTGCGCGAGACCGAACAGGCCATCTCGGAGGCGAACCGCCGGCTGCGCGCGCTCACCGGCGAGCGCGCCGAGGCGCAGGCCGCGCTGGGCCGGCTCAACACCCAGTCGCAGCAGCTTTCCGCCCGCATCGCCGCACAGCAGGCCCAGCTCGGCCGCCTGTTCACCCGGCAGTATTACGCCGGCGAAGCCGATGCGCTGAGCCATTTCCTTTCCGGCAACGATCCCAACCAGCTGGCCCGCGACGCCCATTACCTGAACCTGCTCTCGCGCGCCAAGGCCGGCCTGATCCGCGACCTGGGCGGGGTTCTCGAGGAAAAGAAGCGCCTCGCCGGCGAAGCGAGCGCCAAGAGCGCGGAACTGGCCGAAATCGAGAGCCGCCAGCAGCGCGAGCGCGCCGACCTGGTCGAGCAGCAGCAGAAGCGCCAGCTCGTCCTCGCCCGCCTGGCCGAGCGCATCAAGGCGCAGCGGCGCGAGGTGGACCGCCTCAAGCGCGACGAGAAACGGCTGGCGAAGCTGATCGCGGATCTCGGCCGGCGCGCCGCCCCGGCCAGGCGCGCACCGCGGACGCAGGGGCCGGCCCTGCGCAACGAGCGCACGCCGGACGCCTCGCTCGCCGGCCTGGATTTCGCCCGGCTCAAGGGGCGACTGGCGCTGCCCGTGCGCGGGGAACTTGCCAACCGCTTCGGCACTCCACGGCAGGAGGGCGGCACGACCTGGAAGGGGGTGTTCATCCGCGCCCCCGGCGGCGCCGAGGTGAAGGCCATCGCCGCCGGACGGATCGTCTTCTCCGACTGGCTGCGCGGCTTCGGCAACCTCGCCATCGTCGACCATGGCGACGGTTACCTGTCCGTGTATGGCAACAACGAATCCCTCTTCAAGACGGCCGGCCAGGCGGTCAAGGGCGGCGAGGCGATCGCCGCGGTAGGCAGCAGCGGCGGCAACCCTGAAACGGGTTTATACTTTGAATTGAGACATTTGGGCCAGGCACTCGACCCCTTGAAGTGGGTCGGGCTGAAGTAGCCCGCGGAGACAAGACACCCATGCGCAACAAGCTGCAACAAGCCGGCCTCGTCCTGTTCGGACTGATTGCCGGCATTTTCGTCAGCCTCAATTTCTCGGCCATCGCCCAGAAGGAGGCGGCCGCGCCGCTGCCCATCGAGGAATTGCGCGCCTTCGCCGACGTCTTCAACGCCGTCAAGACGGGCTATGTCGAGCCGGTCGAGGACAAGAAGCTCATCACCCATGCCATTTCCGGCATGCTGACCGGCCTTGACCCGCACTCGCAATACCTCGACGCCGACGCCTTCAAGGACCTGCAGGTCAACACCCAGGGCGAATTCGGCGGCCTCGGCATCGAGGTCGGCATGGAGGACGGCTTCGTCAAGGTCGTCTCGCCGATCGAGGACACGCCGGCCTACCGCGCCGGCATCAAGGCGGGCGACCTCATCGTCAAGCTCGACGACACGCCGGTGAAGGGCATGACGCTCGCCGATGCGGTCAAGCGCATGCGCGGCAAGCCGAAGACCCAGATCACCCTCACCATCGCCCGCAAGGGCGAAGCCAAGCCGATCGTCGTCACCATCACGCGCGAGGTCATCAAGGTGCAGAGCGTGAAGTCGAAGACGGTCGAGCCCGGCTACGCCTACGTGCGCCTGACCCAGTTCCAGGAGGACACCGCCAAGAAGCTCGTCGAACACCTCGACAAGCTCTGGAAGGAAGGCCAGGTGAAGGGCCTCGTGCTCGACCTGCGCAACGACCCGGGCGGGCTGCTGCATGGCGCGGTCGGCGTCTCCGCCGCCTTCCTGCCGCCGCAGGCGCTGGTGACCTCCACGGACGGCCGCGTCGAGGACGCCAGGCGCAAATACCTCGCCAGTCCGGAGGACTACCTGCGCGGCTCGCGCACCGACTTCCTCAAGGATCTCCCCGCCGGCGTGAAGACCGTGCCGATGGTCGTCCTGGTGAACGCCGGCTCGGCGTCCGCATCCGAGATCGTCGCCGGCGCCCTGCAGGACCACAAGCGCGCCGTCGTCATGGGCACGCAGACCTTCGGCAAGGGCTCGGTGCAAACCATCCTGCCGCTGGCCGGCAACACCGCCATCAAGCTCACCACGGCGCGCTACTACACGCCGAGCGGCCGCTCCATCCAGGCCAAGGGCATCGAGCCCGACATCGTCGTCGAGGAAACCGCCAACGGCAGTTCCGGCCCGCGCCTGCGCGAGGCCGACCTGGAACGCCATCTGGAGAACGACAAGGACAAGGCGGCGGCGCCCAAGCCGCAGACCAAGGCGCCGGCCACCAAGGGCAAGCCGGCCAAGGACGAGGCGGAAGACGAGGAAAAGCCGTCCCGTTTCGAGTTCGCCTCGAAGAACGACTACCAGCTCAACCAGGCCATCAACCTGCTCAAGGGCCTGCAGATCATCCAGGCCAAGTGATGGGCTGAACATGACGCCGGAACGCGCACGAGAGCTGGCCCAC
>WYAY01000149.1 GCA_011526165.1 Sulfuritalea sp. | reverse complement strand
TGGGCGGAGCGCATCGCGCAGCTCGCCGGGGACGCCGAACTGCGCCGGCGCATGGGCGAGGCGGGACGCCGTCGCGCAGCGGCTGACTATTCCATCGAGGCGGTGTTCGAGCGGCTGCGCTCAGTGATCGAAGGTCTGGCCTGAGCAGGCACAGGCACGGCAACGATCACCGCATCGCCCGCCTTGTTGGCGAAGCGCCGCACGCCCTTCAGGCCACGTTCGGCGAGCCAAGCCTCCACATCTGCATCCTTGCGCGACACTTCGAAGACAGCCATGTCGATGCGCTTCTGCGCCAGCGCCGCCCCCAGCGCCGCCCGATCCAGACTGACGGCTTGCGAAGCCCGCCAGCCAGCGTAATAGGCGAGGCGCGCATTGTCGACGCCGACGCGCGCCGCATCGTGGGCATTGGCGCCCAGCCAGCGTCCGGCCTCGACGATGTGCGTCTTCCTCGGCGAGAAGGACACGACGTTCGCCGCCATGGTCAGCAGCGCCAGCGCCACCATCAGCCATTTCCAGCGCGGAAAGCGCTGCATCAGCAGCGCGAATCCAGCGGCGGCGACCGGCACAGCGAGCAGGTTGAGCAGGCTGACGTAGCGCCCGACAAGGAAGAACTGGTGGGTGACGAAGGCCGCCAGCACCAGCAGGTAGGCGAGGAACGCCCAGGGCAGCGGCTGCCATCTCGCCAGCGCGACCCGAACCGGGTTGGCAACGACAGCATAGGCCAGCGGCACGACGAACACGCCGGCCATCTTGAGGAACTTCACGGGAATCACCGACAGCAACCCGAAGAACAGGATGAAGCCGGCTTCCTCACGGGAATACTTGAACGGGAACACGTGCTCCGACATCCTGCTGCCCGCTTCATTGAGGATTTGCAGCGTGCGCAGCGGATTGGCGGCAACAAGATAATTTGTTACGCGATCCGGGACGGGAAGCACTCCCGTCCAGAAGAAGGCAGCCGCAAGCGTGCCGCCCGCGAGCGGCACGCATCCCATCATGAGCACGCGCCGCACGCGCTGCCCTGCCGGTGCGGCAAAGGCCTGCCACAGCATCAGCGCTGCAAAAAAGGCCACCGCTTCCAGGCGGAACAGGACAGCGATACCGAGCGCCAGTTGGCAGGCGATGGCTTCGCGCCATCGCGGCGCCTCCTGCCAGCGCATCGCCAACCAGAAAGACAATGTGCAGAAGAACCAGAAGCCGTACTCGCGCAGCAGTTCGTTGCGGTAGCCGTTGTAGGCCGGCATGGCCAGTACAACGAGGCAGGCCGCCCATGCGGCTTGCGGCAGGCGCCGGCGCACGATGGCGACGAGCAGGCAGCAGGTTCCCGCCAGCAACAGGGCGTTGAGCAGATGCCCGGCCGTCTCGGGCGCCAGCCCAGTCAGGACGGACAGGCCGGCCATCAGCAGGGAAAGGAACTGCCAATCGAAGCTGGTGCCGGAAATCCCCGCCGCCGGCTCCAGCAGGGCGCGCGCCGCGTCCACATAGAAGATGCCATCGCGGTTGATCAGGCTGCCCTGGAGCGCAAGGAACGACAGCAGCAGGCTGCCAACGAACGCCATCCGCAGCGGACCGATCCACCGCATCCCTGTCATCCACTGCGCCGTCATGGCTTCCTCCCCGCTGCGCCCGCTTGTCCCCCGGTGGCGAACACCCTCACCGCCGCCTTGCCCTTGCCGTCCGCCGGCCAGCTGAACGCTTCCCGCAGTGCCGGTCCGCCTGGTCCGAACAGCTGCGGAAAATCCTCCGGCGATTCCACCGCCAGCAGCACCGGCGCCGTGCCGTTCGCCAGGCGCAGCGCTTCCTCTTCGCCGATCCAGGTGCGGAAGGTGCCAAGGCCGAGCTGCAGCGTGACCGGCGTGTCCAGATGGCGGAGATGCTTCACGTCGAGGCCGCTCGCCGCCAGCGCGCGGGCGGCGCGCTCCGCCGCGACGGTATAGCGCACCTCCTCGCTGTCGCGCGCGGCCTTGACATGATAGGTCCACCAGGCGCCGGCGAGGAAGAACAAAGTCAGTCCCGCCAGGACGGCGGCCATCGGGCGTCGGCCGTGCCGTTCGGCCAGCCCCGCCAGTTCGCGGCCGGCGAGCAGCGCCGCCGCCGGCCACAGCGGCAGCAGCAGGTCGCCGCGATGGTGCGAGGCGAGCGAGAAGAGGACGATGCCGCCGACGATCCAGCAGAAGAGAAAGCGCTCGAAGCGGCGCGCCGCCGCCTCCGCGGCAGGACGCCGGAGGATGCGCCACAGGCCGTAGAGGACGAACAGGCTGAAGGGCAGGAAGCGCAGGATGAAATAGAGCGTCGGCCTGGGCAGGTTGCGGCCGGGATAGCCCTCCTTGCCGACACCCGCCGCCTGCCCGACCAGCTCCTGGAAGAACAGCTTGTCCACGAGCGGCTGGCCGGCCGAGACGATGGCCGGCACCAGCCAGCCCAGAGTCAGCAGCAGGAACACGGCGACGCCGGCCCAGTGCGTGCCCGCCGGGCGCGGCGTGGCGGCATCGCGGCGCCGCTCCCAGAACCAGGCCAGCAGGCCCATGGCGGCCAGCACCAGGCCGAGCGGGCCCTTGATCAGGGTGGCGAGTCCGGCCCAGAACCAGAACGGCGTCCAGCCGCCGCCGCGTTCCCAGGCACGCTGCGCGGCGAAGGCGCCCAGCGCGACGGCCAGCGCGAACAGCGCATCGGTGCGCACCAGCGCGATGTGCTTGGACATCATCGGCGCCATCACCACGGCGAACCCCGCCAGCCCGCCCGCCAGGATGCCGTAGCGTCGCCGCCCGACCTCGACGACGAGCAGCGCCATGGCCAGCACCGCCAGGGCCGACGGCAGGGCCAGGGTCAGGCGGTTGATGCCGCCGATTTCCGCAAAGGCGGCGGCGATCCAGGTATGCAGCGGCGGCTTCGACATGATGCGGCCGCGGATGTCCTGCTGCACCAGCCAGTGGCCTTCCCAGACCACATCCATGACGTAGCCGACGTTGCGGTCCTGCGCGTCGGCCTCGAGGTTGGACGGGCCGGCGAGGCGAAGCGCGAAGAGCGCCAGGACCAGCGCTGCCAGCAGGACGCGCCAGGCCAGCGGCCGGTTCCAGGCGCCGCCCATCAGGGTTCTCCCGGGCTGCCGCCGCGCTTGCGCCAGCGCCAGAGCAGGAAGGCGCCGACCAGCAGCACGATGCCGGCGGCGACCAGCTTGCCGATGCCGTCCATCGCCTTCTCGTCGACGACGCCGCTGCCGATGAGCACGGCGATGATGCCCTGCGGCAGGTAGCCGATGAAGGTACCTACGAGGAATGCGCGCGCACTGACCTGGCTCAGCGCCAGCCCGCTGTTGATCATCACGCTGGTGAGCGGCAACTGGCGGATCAGCACCACCGCCTTCACCGAGGAGCGCACGCGGAAGGCGCGACCGAACAGGCGATGGCGGCCGAGATGGCGCTCGACCCAGGCGCGTCCGCCATGGCGCACCGCCCAGAAGGTCAGGCCGGAGCCGACGACGGCGCCGACCTGGGCGAGGAGCAGGCCCTGCCAGAAGCCGAAGGCGAGGCCGCCGAGGACATAGAAAATCAGCCGCGGCGCGCCGACGGCGACCAGGCCGACGACCAGCAGGACATAAACGACTTCGGCCCACAGGTCGTCGCCGGCAAGGAAGGCGCGCAGGCGGTGGATGTCGCGCACGAGGGCGCCGACCGGCGTGAAGTAGAGCAGGATGAAGGCCGCCGCCGCGACGGCGAGCAGGATCAGCAGGCGGCGCAGCTCCTTGTTGAAGCCGGGCGCCACCGCTTCGAGTTCGATGTCGTCCTCGGCGCCTTCCGGGATGTCCTCCCCGGAACCGCTCATCTGCCCGGCCCTTGCTCCGCCCCGCCGTCGACCCGCTCGGCCGGCACCGCGCGGGCGGCGAACCAGCGCACGCCGAAGCAGTCGCGGATGCCGCGCCAGAGGCGGTTGTGCACGCCGTATTTCGACACGCCGCGCAGGCGCGGACGATGGTTTACCGGGCGCTCGGCGACGCTGTAGCCCTTGCTGCGCAGCAGCGTGGGCATGAAGCGGTGCAGGCCGTTGAAGACCGGCAGCTCGCGCACGCAGGCGGCGCGCACCACGCGCACGCCGCAGCCGCTGTCGCTGACGCGGTCGCCGGTGGCCCAGTTGCGGAAGCCGTTGCCGACGCGCGAAGACAGCTTGCGGATGTAGTTGTCCCGGCGCTTGGCGCGCACGCCGGTGACGCAGTCGACGCCGAGCCGGCGCGCTTCGTCCAGCATGTGCGGCAGGTCGGCCGGATCGTTCTGGCCATCGCCGTCCAGCGTGCCGATCCACTCGCCGCGCGCGGCACGGAAGCCGGTCGCCACGGCGGCGCTCTGGCCGAAGTTGCGGCGATGGCGCAGGCTGCGCACGACGCCGCCGGTTTCCAAAGTCAGTCGCTGCAGCACGGCGGGGCTGTCGTCGCTGCTGGCGTCGTCGACGAAGATCACTTCGTAGGGCTCCGTCCGGCCCTGGAAGGCAGCCTGGATCTCGCGCACCATCGGCTCGATGTTCTCCACCTCGTTGAAGACGGGGATCACGATGGAGAAAAACGGGGGGGTCTGCATGGGCTGCCGCGCAAAAAATGCGAATGATACAGGAAGAACAGGGGCTTAGCCCGCGGCCGTGTCGAGCAGCCGGCCGAAACGGCGGTAATCCTCCGGCTGCGGCGTGCGCAGCCGGCTCTTCAACTGCGCGCCCAGCACGGCCGGCAGCAGCCAGGGCTGCTTCCGGCGCATGCGGCGCCAGAAGCGCGTGAGGCAGCGGCGGAAGTGGCGGCGGATGTCGTCCTCGGCGAGGAGGCCGGGATGCTCGGCGAGGAATTTGCCGAAGGTGTGGAACTGCGCGCCGAGCATGCGCACGCGCCGGCGCAGGGTGTTGCCGGGATGCTTGCGGTAGCTCGCCAGCACCTCCGGCACCCTCGCGATGGCATGGCGCGCCGACAGCCGCAGCCAGCAGTCGATGTCCTCCAGCGCCAGCTTGCGGTCGAAGCCGCCGACGGCGAGGAAGGCGTCGCGGCGCAGCGCGACGGTCGGGTTGATGACGAAGTTGTCGCCGAGGAAGAGGACGCGCCAGGCCTCGCGGTCCGGCCCCGGCGCCGGGCGCGGCTTCTGCCGGCGGCGCGCGACGGGCCGGCCGTGCTCGTCGATGGTGTCGGCGTCGGCGTGCACCAGCGCCAGGTCGGGGCAGTTCCAGTCGGCGATGGCCTGCTGGATGCGGGCGACCTTGTCCGGATGCAGGACGTCGTCGGAGCCGAGCAGGTGCACCCACTCGCCCCGGCAGGCGGCGATCACCGCGTTGGAGGCAGCACTGACGCCCTGGTTTTCCTGCCGCTCCAGCACGATGCGGCGGAAGCGGTCGCGGTGCGGCTCGAGGTAGCGGCGGGCGACTTCCAGCGTGTCGTCCTGCGAGCCGTCGTCGATCAGCACCAGTTCCAGTTCGGCATTGGTCTGCGCGCAGACCGAGGCGAGGCAGGCCTCGATGAAGGCGGCGTGGTTGTAGGCGGGAATCGCGACGCTGACGAGTGAAAGGCAGCCTTCCCCCCGCCCCCCTTCCCGAGGAAGGGGGTGACGGTCGTTCGCGGGCTGTGCCCGCTCCATGTCATTGGCTGCGTCCCCTTGGGACGGCCCGGCGGGGACACTCACAGTTTCTCGGCCAGCAGCATGTACTGGACGGCGACGAAGGGTTCGAGCAGGCGCGTCGGCATGTACCAGCGGCGGTAGCGCCCCTTCATGTGGCTGCCCCAGCTGCGGACGACCCAGCCGCAGTCGCGCACGGTTTCCTCGAGGCTGCCGCGCGTGAAGAAATGCAGATGGGTGCGGTCCATGATGCCGTCGTCGGCGTAACGGAACTCGCCCCGGAAGAGCAGCGGCAGCGACACCTTGTAATGGCGCACGTTGGGCACGGAAAGCATCAGCTTGCAGCCCGGCGCCGTGCGCGCCTGCAGCAGGCGCAGGGCGGCCCAGGGATCGGCGAGGTGCTCCAGCACGTCGGCGAGGATCACCAGGTCGTAGTGGGCCCAGGGCACTTCCGCCGCCGCCGATTCGAGCGAGCCCGTCCAGACCTGGCGCAGGCGCGTCTCGGCCTGGCGGGCCGCCGCGTAGTTGAGCTCGATGCCGTCGCAGGCGCCGACGCTGCCCTCGCGCAGCAGGCCCGCGCCGAGCATGCCGGCGGCGCAGCCGATGTCGAGCGCCGCGCCGAAGGGGCCATGCGGGCGCAGGAAGGCCAGCAGCTCGGGCCGCTCGGCGGCGTAGTACTCGGCGATCTCGCTGGCGTTCATGGCGCGGGATGGCGTGCCGTCACTTCGTGACCAGCACGTCCTCCATGATGAGGTAGCGCAGGTCGGAGCCGAAGAACATGTCGAGCGCGTCGGCCGGCGAGCAGATCATCGGTTCGCCGCGGCGGTTGAGCGAGGTGTTGAGGACGACGCCGTTGCCGGTGAGCTTCTCCATCTCCAGCATCAGGTCGTAGTAGCGCGGGTTGAATTCGCGGCGCAGCACCTGGGCGCGCGCCGTGCCGTCCTCGTGCACCACCTCCGGCACGCGCGACTTCCATGCCTCCGTCACCGGGAATGTGAAGGTCATGAAGGGCGCCGGGTGATGCGAGCCGAGCATCTGCGGCCCGACCGTGTCGAGCATCGAGGGGCAGAACGGCCGCCAGCGCTCGCGGAACTTGATCTGCGCGTTGATGCGGTCGGCCACGCCCGGCACGCTCGGGCAGCCGAGGATGGAGCGGCCGCCCAGCGCGCGCGGGCCGAATTCCATGCGGCCCTGGAACCAGGCCACCGGCTGGCCGTCGGCGAGCAGGCGTGCGATGCGCTGCGGCACCTCGTCGATTTTCTGCCACGACGGTTTGGACGGGTGCCGCTCGCAGGCGGCGATGACTT
>WYAY01000023.1 GCA_011526165.1 Sulfuritalea sp. | reverse complement strand
GGGCGACAACATCACCATTACGGTGAAGCTGATCGCCCCGATTGCCATGGAAGACGGTCTGCGCTTTGCCATCCGCGAAGGCGGCCGCACCGTCGGCGCCGGCGTCGTGGCAAAAGTGATCGAGTAACATCTCGGCCGGCGCAGGATGCGCTAGCCATTGCTCTTTAGGAAACCGACATGCAAAACCAGAAAATCCGCATCCGCCTCAAGGCCTTCGACTACCGACTGATTGATCAGTCCGCCCTCGAGATCGTGGATACGGCGAAGCGCACTGGCGCGGTCGTGCGCGGCCCGGTGCCGCTGCCTACCCGCATCGAGCGTTTCAACGTGTTGCGCAGCCCGCACGTAAATAAGACCTCTCGCGACCAGTTCGAGATTCGTACCCATCTGCGACTGATGGATATCATCGACCCGACCGACAAGACGGTGGATGCATTGATGAAACTCGACCTGCCAGCAGGGGTCGATGTCGAAATCAAGCTGCAGTAACGGATATGGATTTCGGCCGGAATGGCGGCCGCAACGTTGCTACGATTGTTGTTCGTTTTAACAGGTCCCGGTCAATCGAAACCGGGGATAGGAGAATAAAATGAGTCTGGGCCTTGTCGGACGCAAGGTCGGCATGACGCGCATCTTTACCGACGACGGTGAAACCGTCCCGGTGACGGTGCTTGACGTGTCGAACAATCGCGTCACGCAAATCAAAACACCTCAAGTCGACGGCTATGCCGCGGTTCAGGTGACCTATGGCAAGCGCCGCGCGAGCCGCGTGATCAAGGCGGCTGCAGGGCATCTTGCCAAGGCTGGCGTCGAAGCCGGCCATATCCTCAAGGAATTCCGTGTTGCCGAGGGCGAGTTGGCGAACCTGAAACCGGGCGACGTCATCGCGGCAACCATTTTTCAGGCTGGCCAGAAAGTTGATGTAACCGGAACTTCGCAAGGCAAGGGTTTTGCCGGCGTCATCAAGCGTCACAACTTTTCGTCTAACCGCGCCAGCCACGGCAACTCGGTATCGCACAACAAGCCGGGTTCGATCGGCATGAACCAGGATCCGGGCCGGGTTTTCCCAGGCAAGCGCATGGCCGGCCACATGGGCGACGTCCAGCGCACTACCCAGAACCTCGTCGTGGTCCGCGTCGATGAAGCGCGCCAACTTCTGCTCGTCAAGGGGGCCGTCCCCGGTAGCCGAGGCACCGACGTGGTAGTCCATCCGGCGATCAAAGGCTAAGGGGCGACGCGATGGAACTCAAATTGATCAATGAACAAGGCAAGGCCGCGTCGACCCTGCAGGCTTCCGACGCGCTGTTCGGCCGCGATTACAACGAAGCCCTGGTGCACCAGATCGTGGTTGCCTACCAGGCTAACGCCCGCTCGGGTAATCGTGCGCAGAAAGACCGCGGCGAAGTCAGCCACACGACCAAGAAACCTTGGCGGCAGAAGGGTACCGGACGTGCCCGCGCCGGCATGTCCTCCAGCCCGTTGTGGCGAGGCGGCGGCCGCATCTTCCCGAACCGTCCGGACGAGAATTTCAGCCACAAGGTCAATCGCAAAATGTACCGCGCCGGACTGGCGGCGATTCTTTCGCAGCTTGCCCGGGAAGACCGTCTGGCCGTGGTCGAGAATTTCTCGATCGAATCGCCGAAGACCAAGTTGTTGGCCGAGAAATTCAAAGGCATGGGTCTGGAGTCAGTTCTGCTGATTACCGACAGCCTGGACGAAAACCTGTATCTGTCCTCGCGCAATCTGCCCAACGTGCTCGTGCTTGAGGTTAGCGAAACCGACCCTGTCTCGCTGGTGCGTTTCAAGAACGTGCTGCTGACCAAGGGCGCGGTGGCCAAGATGGAGGAGATGCTGGGATGAAAACCTTCAACCAGGAACGTCTGATGCAGGTTCTCGTGGCGCCGCAAATCTCTGAGAAGGCAACCCATGTTGCCGACAAGAACGAGCAAGTGATTTTCATTGTGGCGCCGGACGCGACCAAGCCGGAAATCAAGGCCGCGGTCGAATTGCTCTTCAAGGTGCAGGTCGATTCGGTACAGGTTTCCAACCTGAAGGGCAAGGAAAAGCGCCATGGCCGCTATGTTGGTCGCCGCAATGACGTCAGGAAAGCCTACGTCTGCCTGAAGCCCGGCCAAGAAATCAACTTTGCGGCAGGGGAATAAAACATGGCACTCGTCAAAGTCAAACCTACATCTGCCGGTCGCCGCGCCGTCGTGAAGGTCGTCAATCCCGACCTGCACAAGGGCGCGCCGGTTGCCGCTCTGGTCGAGAAGAAGAGCAGCAAGGCTGGTCGCAACAATCATGGCCATATCACCACCCGTCACAAAGGCGGTGGTCACAAGCAGAATTACCGGATCGTCGACTTCCGTCGCAACAAGGACGGCATTCCGGCCAAGGTCGAACGACTCGAATATGACCCGAATCGCAGCGCCCATCTGGCCCTGTTGTGCTATGCCGACGGCGAGCGCCGTTACATCGTGGCCCCCAAGGGCCTGACAGTAGGCACGCAGCTTCTCAGCGGGTCGGAGGCGCCGATCAAGCCGGGCAATGCCCTGCCCCTGCGCAATATCCCGGTCGGTACCACCATTCACTGCATTGAAATGGTGCCTGGCAAGGGTGCCCAGTTGGCACGTGCCGCCGGTACTTCAGTCCAATTGCTGGCGCGCGAAGGCAGCTACGCTCAGTTGCGCCTGCGTTCTGGCGAGATCCGTCGTGTGCATGTCGAGTGCCGCGCGACAATCGGCGAAGTCGGCAACGAGGAAAACAATTTGCGTTCGATCGGCAAGGCAGGTGCGCAGCGTTGGCGCGGCATCCGTCCGACGGTGCGCGGTGTTGCGATGAACCCGATCGACCACCCCCACGGAGGTGGCGAAGGAAAGACCGCCGCCGGCCGCGACCCGGTCAGCCCGTGGGGCACGCCGGCCAAGGGATACCGCACGCGCCGCAACAAGCGCACGGACAGCATGATCGTCCAGCGCCGGCACAAGAAATAAGGGGTGAAGCATGGCACGTTCAGTTAAGAAAGGCCCGTTCGTCGACGCACACCTGGAAAAGAAGGTTGAGGCGTCGCGCGCTACCAACGACAAGCGTCCGATCAAGACCTGGTCGCGACGCTCCACCATCCTGCCGGACTTCGTCGGCCTGACCATTGCCGTGCACAACGGCAAGCAGCATATTCCGGTGTATATCTCCGAGAACATGGTCGGTCACAAACTCGGCGAATTTGCCCTGACCCGCACGTTCAAGGGCCATACTGCCGGCACGAAAAAAGCCGCGGTCAAGAAGTAAGGAGAGACGATGGAAACGAATGCGATTTTGCGTGGCGTTCGCCTCTCGGCGCAGAAAGGCCGGCTGGTTGCCGACCAGATCCGCGGCCTGCCGGTCGACCAGGCCCTAAAAGTTCTGGCGTTCTCGCCGAAGAAGGGCGCCAAGATCATCAAGAAAGTGCTCGAGTCGGCGATTGCCAATGCCGAGCACAATGATGGCGCCGACATTGACGCGTTGCAGGTCAAGACCATCCACGTCGAGCGAGGCATGATGCTCAAACGCTTCATGCCCCGCGCCAAGGGCCGCGGCTTCAAGATTCTCAAGCCGACCTGCCATATCTATGTCACCGTCGGTGACACCCCGGCCAGGAAGGCCGGAAGGAAGTAAGGGAAAACTATGGGACAGAAGATTCATCCGACCGGTTTCCGCCTTTCGGTCACGCGCAACTGGGGCTCGCGCTGGTATGCCAACAGTAAGTCGTTTCCGAAGATGCTCAATGAAGACATCGAGGTGCGCGGCTATCTGAAGAAGAAATTGGCACATGCATCGGTAGGCCGCGTCGTTATCGAACGCCCAGCCAAGAATGCCCGCATCACTGTTTACTCGGCCCGCCCCGGCGTTGTCATCGGCAAGAAAGGCGAGGACATCGAGCACCTGAAGGCGGACCTGCAGAAGATCATGGGTGTGCAGGTGCATGTCAACATCGAGGAAATCCGTAAGCCGGAAACCGATGCCCAGCTGATTGCCGATTCGATCGCGCAGCAACTGGAAAAACGCATCATGTTCCGCCGCGCCATGAAGCGCGCCATGCAGAATGCCATGCGTCTTGGTGCCCAGGGTATCAAGATCATGAGTTCCGGCCGGCTTAATGGCGCTGAAATTGCGCGCCGCGAATGGTATCGCGAGGGCCGCGTGCCGCTTCATACCCTGCGGGCGGATATTGATTACGGGACTTCGGAAGCCAAGACCACCTACGGCATCATCGGAATCAAGGTGTGGGTGTTCAAGGGCGAAACCATGGCGCGCAACGAGCAGCCGGCTGTCGTGCCGGAGGCGCAGCCCACTGAGGACCCGTCGAAGAAACTGCGCAAAGCGCCCGCCCGCCCTGCCGTCAGGGCGGAGGGAGAGGGCGAAGCGAAGCCAGCGGCCAAACCACGCGCGCCGCGCAAGCCTGCCACCAAGACGGCTGAAGCCAAGCCGGAAGCCGCTCCTGCAGGAGATGCTGCCGCGCCGGCCAAGGCACCTGCCAAGCGCGTTCGCAAGCCGGCTGCGCCCAAGGCGGAAGGTAAGGAGTAATACTCATGCTGCAACCATCACGCAGAAAATATCGCAAGGAACACAAAGGCCGCAACAAAGGCATCGCCACTCGCGGCACCAAGGTTAGCTTCGGCGAATTTGGCCTCAAGGCCATAGGGCGCGGTCGCATCACTGCGCGCCAGATTGAGGCAGCCCGCCGCGCCATGACTCGCCATATCAAACGCGGCGGCCGTATCTGGATCCGCATTTTCCCGGACAAGCCGATTTCCCAGAAACCGGCGGAGGTTCGTATGGGCAACGGCAAGGGCAACCCGGAATACTACGTTGCTGAAATTCAGCCGGGCAAGGTGATTTACGAAATGGACGGAGTGGACGAAGCTTTGGCCCGCGAGGCATTCGCGCTTGCTGCGGCCAAACTGCCGATTGAGACAACCTTTGTCGTGCGCCAGGTGGGGTGATCATGAAAGCGAAAGAACTCAGAGCCAAGGACGCGGCCGAACTGAACAAGGAGTTGCTCGATTTGCGCAAGGCGCAATTCTCGCTGCGCATGCAGGTCGCGACCCAGCAGTTGCAGAACACCAGCCAGCTTGGCAAGGTGCGCAAGGACATTGCGCGCGTGAAAACCCTTTTGCGTGAAAAGGCGGCGGTAAAATGAGCGAGGCAATCCAGAAAGTACGGCGCACCCTCACCGGCCGTGTCGTCAGCGACAAGATGCAGAAAACCGTGACGGTTCTGGTAGAGCGCAGGGTCAAGCACCCGATCGGCAAGATCGTTACACGGTCCCGCAAATATGCGGCCCATATTGAAGGCCTCGAAGCTGGCGCGGGCGATGTCGTGCAGATCGAGGAATGCGCCCCGATCTCAAAGACGAAGGCGTGGCGGGTTACGCGGGTCGTGGAAAAGGCTCGAGTTGTCTGAAGCCGGTTTACTTTGACGGCAGATATTGATATAATTTTTGACTCTTTTCTCCTTCCGCGCTTCGGTGCTGACGGACATTACGCTTGGCTGGTTCGCCGGTCAGGTCCAACCCGAACGGGTTCCAAGACTGACCGCGGCGATTGCCGCGATTAAGTTGGAGATTGAAAAATGATTCAAATGCAGACGGTGCTGAATGTGGCCGACAACACAGGCGCGCGTTCGGTCATGTGCATCAAGGTATTGGGCGGCTCCAAGCGCCGCTATGCCGGCATCGGCGATGTGATCAAGGTGAGCATCAAGGATGCCGCACCGCGCGGTCGTGTCAAGAAGGGCGAGGTCTACAGCGCGGTTGTGGTGCGTACCGCCAAGGGCGTACGCCGCCCGGATGGCTCGGTCGTCAAGTTTGATGGCAACGCGGCTGTGCTGCTCAACAACAAGCTGGAGCCGATCGGCACACGCATCTTCGGACCGGTGACGCGCGAACTGCGCACCGAGCGCTTCATGAAGATCGTCTCGCTGGCGCCCGAAGTTCTCTGAGGATTCAGGCCATGAACAAGATTCGCAAGGGCGATAGCGTCATCGTCATCGCCGGCAAGGACAAGGGGAAGCGTGGCGCCGTGCTGCGCCGCTTCGAAGACGAGCGCGTGCTTGTCGAAGGGGTTAACAAGGTCAAGCGCCACACGCGGCCGAACCCGGTCAAGGGCCAGCCTGGCGGCATCCTGGAAAAGGAGATGCCGATTCATGTCTCTAACGTGGCGTTGATCAATCCGGCCACACAAAAGGCGGACCGTGTTGGTTTTAAGGCGCTAGACGACGGACGCAAGGTGCGCGTGTTCAAGTCGAGCGGCGAAACCGTGGAAGCGTAAGGAAGAAAACTTATGGCGCGCTTGCAGGATTATTACAAACAGACTGTGATGGCCGAACTGACCAAGAAGTTCGCCTACAAGTCAGTCATGGAGGTGCCCCGCATCACCAAGATCACGCTCAACATGGGCGTGGGCGAGGCGGTTGGCGACAAGAAGGTGCTCGAGCACGCGGTGGGCGACATGGCAAAGATCGCCGGGCAGAAGCCCGTCACGACCAAATCGAGGAAATCGATCGCCGGCTTCAAGATCCGCGAGGGCTACCCGATCGGCTGCATGGTCACGCTGCGTGGCGGTCGCATGTACGAGTTTCTCGACCGCTTGGTCAGCGTTGCGTTGCCGCGCATCCGCGATTTCCGCGGCATCTCCGGCAAGGCCTTCGACGGCCGCGGCAACTACAATCTTGGCGTCAAGGAACAGATCATTTTCCCCGAGATCGAGTACGACAAGATCGATGCCCTGCGCGGCATGAACATCAGCATCACGACAACCGCGAAGACCGACGAGGAAGCCAAGGCGCTCCTCGCTGCCTTCAAATTCCCCTTCAAGAACTGAGGGAACCATGGCGAAACTTGCACTCAAGAATCGCGAAGCCAAGCGCGCCAAGCAGGTGGCCAAATACGCCGCCAAGCGCGCCGAACTGCTCGCCATCATCAACAATGCCAGGCTTGGCGACGAAGAGCGTATGGCAGCGCGGCTGAAATTCCAGCAATTGCCGCGCAATGCCAGCCCGGTGCGTCAGCGTAATCGTTGCGAACTGACCGGACGTCCGCGGGGCTACTTCCGCAAGTTCGGCCTGTGCCGCAACAAGTTGCGCGAAGTGGCCATGCGCGGGGAAGTGCCCGGCATGATCAAGGCCAGCTGGTAAGAGGAGATCGAGAATGAGCATGACTGATCCGGTCGCCGATATGCTGACGCGCATCCGCAACGCACAGATGGCCCAGAAAGGCTTCGTCGCCATGCCGTCGTCGAAGCTCAAGGTGGCCATCGCCGCCGTGCTGAAGGACGAAGGCTACATCGACGACTTTGCCGTGCGCGATGCGGAAGGCAAATCCCAGCTTAACATTGCCCTCAAATACTATGCCGGGCGCCCCGTGATCGAACGCATCGAGCGGATTTCCCGCCCTGGTCTGCGCGTCTATAAGGGATCCAGCGACCTGCCCCGTGTGATGAACGGCTTGGGCATCGCCATCGTTTCGACGCCAAAAGGCGTCATGACCGACCGTCGCGCCCGCGCCACCAATGTTGGCGGCGAAGTGCTGTGCATCGTGGCGTAAGGAGAGAGCGATGTCACGTATTGCGAAATATCCCGTCGAACTGCCAAAGGGCGTCGAAGTCACGGTGTCTACCGGCGAGATCAGCGTCAAGGGCCCCCTCGGCACGCTCAAGCAGGCCGTTCACCCGGCGGTCACCGTCGAACGAGACGGCGACAAACTGCAGTGCAAGACGGTAGCCGGCGCCGAGAATGCCAGTGCCCACTCCGGCACCATGCGCGCGCTCCTCGCCAACATGGTTACCGGCGTTACCAAGGGCTTCGAGAAAAAGCTAACACTGGTTGGGGTTGGCTACCGTGCTCAGGCGCAGGGCAGCAAGCTCAACCTGACGCTGGGTTTTTCCCACCCGGTGGCACATGACATGCCGGTCGGCATCAAGGTGGAAACGCCCTCGCAGACGGAAATCGTCATCAAGGGCATCGACAAGCAGGTCGTAGGCCAGGTGGCGGCAGAAGTTCGCGGTTATCGGCCGCCGGAACCCTACAAGGGCAAAGGCGTGCGTTACGCGGACGAAGTCATCGTTCTCAAAGAAACGAAGAAGAAGTAAGGGTACCGCACAATGGATAAAAAGCAGGCGCGTTTGCGCAGGGCTCGCAAAACCCGAGCCAAGATTGCCGAACTCAAGGCGGTGCGCCTTAGCGTGCATCGTTCCAACGGCCATATCTATGCCCAGATCATCGATGGCAACGGCGCCAAGGTGCTTGCGTCCGCCTCGACGGTCGAGCCGGATGTGCGAAAACAGGCGCCAAGCGGCGGCAACGTCGGTGCGGCCATGCTGGTCGGCAAGCTGATTGCCGAGCGCGCGAAGGCCGTCGGCATCGAGACGGTCGCGTTTGATCGCTCCGGCTTCATGTACCACGGCCGGGTCAAGGCGCTGGCCGAGGCTGCGCGTGAAGGCGGACTCAAGTTCTAAGCGAGGTTAGCAATGGCAAAACCGCAGACGAGAAAACCGCAGGCGTCAGAGGAACGCGACGACGGCCTGCGCGAGAAGATGGTCTCCATCAACCGCGTCACCAAGGTGGTGAAAGGCGGCCGCATCCTCGGCTTCGCCGCGCTCACCGTCGTTGGTGATGGCGACGGCGGCATCGGCATGGGCAAGGGCAAGTCCCGTGAAGTGCCCGTCGCCGTGCAGAAAGCCATGGAAGAAGCCCGCCGCAAGATGGTGAAGATTTCCCTCAAGAACGGTACGCTGCATCACGCCGTGATCGGCGAGCATGGCGCATCGCGCGTCCTGATGCAGCCCGCTTCGGCCGGTACTGGCATCATCGCCGGCGGACCGATGCGTGCCGTATTCGAGGTGATGGGGGTGACTGACGTGCTGGCCAAGTGCCTTGGCTCGACCAACCCGTACAACGTGGTGCGTGCGACGCTGGATGGGCTTGCCAAGATGAGCACGCCCGCCGAAGTCGCCGCGAAACGCGGCAAGGTCGTCGAAGAGATCCTGGGGTAAGCCATGACCGAGAAGAAAGTCAAAGTCACCCTGGTCAAGGGGCTGATGGGCACCAAGCAGGATCACCGTGCCACCGTTCGCGGCCTTGGCCTCAAGCGCCGCAACCATACGGTGGAGTTGATCGACACGCCTGCGGTGCGCGGCATGATCAACAAAGTTGCCTACCTCGTGAAGTGTGAGGGCTGAATGGAACTGAACAAACTAAAACCCGCGGCGGGCGCCAAGCACGCCAGGCGTCGCGTCGGGCGCGGCATCGGCAGCGGCCTCGGCAAAACGGCGGGCCGTGGCCACAAGGGACAGACGTCACGCGCCGGCGGCTTTCACAAGGTCGGCTTCGAGGGCGGCCAGATGCCCCTTGCCCGTCGCTTGCCCAAGCGCGGCTTCACCTCGCTGACTCGCGCCCGTAATGTCGAGGTGCGCCTGTCTGACCTGGAAAAACTGCCGGTCGGCGAAATCGATCTGATGGTACTGAAGCAGTCGGGCGTGGTACCGGGCGATGCGTTGTCGGCCAAGGTCATCCTGTCCGGCAAGCTGACCAAGAAGGTTTCGCTCAAGGGCGTTGGCGCCACCAAGGGCGCCAAGGCAGCCATCGAAGCGGCAGGCGGCAGCGTCGCGGCGGAGTAAGCGGGGAAGCCTTGGCCAACGAAACTGCAACCCTGGGCAAGACCGGCAAGTTCGGCGACCTCAAACGCCGGCTGTTCTTCCTGCTCGGCGCGCTGATCGTCTACCGTGTCGGCGCGCATATTCCCGTGCCGGGCATCGACCCGGTGCGGCTGGCCGAGCTTTTTCAGGGCCAGCAGGGCGGCATCCTTGGCATCTTCAACCTGTTCTCCGGCGGCGCGCTCTCCCGCTTCACCATTTTTGCGCTGGGCATCATGCCTTACATCTCGGCCTCCATCATCATGCAGTTGATGACCGTGGCCGTGCCTTCCCTGGAGGCGCTGAAAAAGGAGGGCGAAGCCGGCCGCCGCAAGATCACCCAGTACACCCGCTATGGCACGGTCCTGCTGGCCTTGGTGCAAGGGACCGGCATCGCCATCGCGCTCGAATCGCAGGCAGGTTTGGTGCTGGATCCGGGCATCTTGTTCCGAGTCACCTGCGTGACGACCCTGCTGACTGGGACCATGTTCCTCATGTGGCTGGGCGAGCAGATCACGGAACGTGGTCTGGGCAACGGCATTTCCATCATCATCTTTGCTGGCATCATTGCCGGCCTGCCCAGCGCCATCGGCGGCCTGCTCGAACTGGTGCGCACGGGCGCCATGCATGCCCTGACGGCGATCTTCATCATCGCCCTGGTGTTCCTGGTGACCGGATTCGTCGTCTTCGTCGAGCGCGGTCAGCGCAAGATTCTGGTCAACTATGCCAAGCGCCAGGTCGGCAACAAGATTTATGGCGGTCAAAGCTCTCACCTGCCGTTGAAGCTGAACATGTCCGGCGTGATCCCGCCGATCTTCGCCTCGTCGATCATCCTGTTTCCCGCCACGGTGGCCGGCTGGTTCGGCTCGAGCGAGGGCATGTTCTGGCTGAAGGACATCGCTGCGACGCTGTCGCCTGGCCAGCCTATCTACGTGATGCTGTATGCCGCGGCAATCGTCTTCTTCTGCTTTTTCTACACCGCGCTGGTCTTCAATTCGAAGGAGACCGCAGACAACCTGAAAAAGAGCGGTGCCTTCGTTCCCGGCATCCGGCCGGGAGAGCAGACGGCGCGCTACATCGACAAGATACTGATGCGCCTGACGCTGGCGGGCGCCATCTACATCACACTGGTTTGCCTGTTGCCGGAATTTCTCATTCTCAAGTGGAACGTACCGTTCTATTTTGGCGGCACCAGCCTTCTGATCATCGTTGTGGTGACCATGGATTTCATGTCGCAGGTGCAGGCCTACATCATGTCGCATCAGTACGAGAGCCTGCTGAAGAAGGCGAACTTCAGGGGGGCGGGTATCCCCGGCAGATAGGGCGCATGGCCAAGGAAGACGTCATCGAGATGCAGGGCGAGGTTCAGGAAAACCTCCCCAACGCAACTTTCAAGGTAAAGCTCGAGAATGGCCACGTGATCCACGCATTCATATCGGGCAAGATGCGCATGCACTACATCCGCATCCTGCCGGGCGACAAGGTGACGGTGCAGATGACGCCCTACGACCTGACCAAGGGCCGCATCACCTTCCGCGTCAAGTAAGGAGCATTACGGGAGAAAAACATGAAAGTTCTCGCATCGGTCAAGAAGCTGTGCCGCAACTGCAAGGTCATCCGCCGCAAGGGCGTGGTCCGCATTATTTGCAAGGATCCCCGCCACAAGCAGCGCCAAGGTTGATCGAACGGACTGGCTCGGCTATAATTTACGGTTTCGCTTTTTCGGGGTGACGAAAGGTCTAATTATATGGCCCGCATCGCAGGGGTAAACATTCCCAACCACCAGCACACCGCCATCGCGCTGACCGCGATATACGGTATCGGCCGCACGCGCGCGCAGAAGATTTGCGACGCCGCGGGCATCGCGCGCGCAACGAAGATTAAGGATCTGACCGACTCGCAGATGGACAAGTTGCGCGAGGAAGTCGGCAAGTTCACCATCGAGGGCGACCTGCGTCGCGAGGTGACGATGAGCATCAAGCGCCTGATGGACCTCGGTTGCTATCGCGGCGTGCGACATCGCAAGGGCCTGCCCTGCCGCGGCCAGCGCACCCGTACCAATGCCCGCACCCGCAAGGGACCGCGTAAGGCGATTCGTGCGACAAAGTAAGGACAGACACAGATGGTAACCAAATCCACCGCTGCCAAGGCGCGCAAGAAGGTCAAGAAGAACGTTGCCGAAGGCATCGCGCACGTTCATGCTTCCTTCAACAACACGATCATCACGATCACGGATCGCCAAGGCAACGCCCTCTCCTGGGCTACGTCAGGCGGCGCTGGCTTCAAGGGCTCGCGCAAGAGCACACCCTTCGCAGCCCAAGTCGCCGCCGAACACGCCGGCAAGGCCGCGCAGGAATGCGGTGTGAAGAATCTCGAGGTGCGCATCACGGGCCCCGGCCCCGGCCGCGAATCGGCCGTGCGCGCGCTCAACGCCATCGGCATGAAGATCACCAGCATCACCGATATCACGCCGATCCCCCACAACGGCTGCCGCCCGCCGAAAAAGCGCCGCGTCTGAGAGCCGGAACGACAGGAGTCAAATCGTGGCCCGCAACCTAGATGCCAAATGCCGACAGTGCCGCCGGGAAGGCGAGAAGCTCTTCCTGAAAGGCGAGAAGTGTTTTACCGACAAGTGCGCAGTCGAGCGCCGTTCCTATGCCCCTGGCCAGCACGGCCAGAAATCCGGCCAGCGCCTGTCCGGCTACGGCGTGCAACTGCGTGAGAAGCAGAAGATCCGCCGCACCTACGGCGTGCTTGAGCGCCAGTTCCGCAAGGTGTACGCCGAGGCTGACCGCCGCAAGGGCCAGACCGGCGAGAATCTGCTGCAATTGCTGGAAAGCCGCCTGGACACCGTCGCCTATCGAATGGGCTTCGGCGCCTCGCGTGCCGAGGCACGCCAGCTGGTGCGCCACAACGGCGTGCTGGTCAACGGCAAGCGCGTGAACATTCCTTCCTACGACCTGCGCCCCGGCGATACCGTCGAGCTGGCCGAAAAGACACGCGGCCACTTGCGCGTCAAGGCCGCCCTCGAGGCCGCCGAATCGCGCGGCTTCCCGGAGTGGATCGAGGTCGATGCCAAAGCCGGCAAGGGCGTGTTCAAGGCCTACCCGGCGCGCACTGAGCTGCCGGCGACGATCAACGAAAGCCTGGTCGTCGAATTGTATTCGCGCTAATCCGAGTCTCGCAGACGCAACGAACCTGAAGGGAACCAGATGCAAGCGACTTCGCTGCTGAAACCGCGCATCATCGATGTGCAAACCCTCTCCCCGGTGCATGCCCGCGTCGTCATGGAACCGTTCGAGCGCGGTTATGGCCACACGCTTGGCAATGCCCTGCGCCGCATCCTGCTTTCCTCGATGCCCGGCTCGGCGCCGACCGAGGTAAACATCGAGGGTGTGCTGCACGAGTACTCCACGCTGGATGGCGTGCGCGAGGACGTCGTCGACCTGATCCTCAACCTGAAGGGCGTCGTGCTCAAGATGCACAACCGCGGCGAGGCCATCCTCACGCTGTCCAAGCAGGGCGAGGGGGTCGTCACCGCCGGCGACATCGAAGTCGGCCACGACATCGAGATCATGAATCCCGAGCATGTCATCGCCCATGTCGCCCCCGGCGGCAAGCTGGAAATGCAGATCAAGGTCGAGACCGGCCGCGGCTACGTGCCGGCCAATACCCGCCCCGCCAGCAGCGAGACCAAGGGCATCGGCCGCGTCATGATCGACGCCTCGTTCAGCCCGGTGCGCCGCGTTGCCTATTCGGTTGAATCCGCCCGCGTTGAGCAGCGCACCGACCTCGACAAGCTGATCATGGACATCGAGACCAACGGCGCCATCGAGCCGGAAGAGGCCATCCGCTACGCCGCCCGCGTGCTGATGGAGCAACTCTCCGTCTTCGCCGATCTCGAGGGCACGCCGATCGCCGTCGAGGCGCCGCGTCCCAGCCAGGTCGATCCGATCCTGCTGCGTCCGGTGGACGACCTCGAGCTGACGGTGCGTTCCGCCAATTGCCTGAAAGCCGAGAACATCTACTACATCGGTGACTTGATCCAGCGCACCGAGACGGAGCTGCTGAAGACGCCGAACCTCGGCCGCAAGTCGCTCAACGAGATCAAAGAAGTGCTGGCCTCCCGCGGCCTTACCCTGGGCATGAAGCTCGAAAACTGGCCCCCGATGGGCCTGGAAAAGCTGTCGTAATCCCGGCAGCGTCAGAACAAGAGGTATCCAATGCGCCACCGTCACGGTCTTCGCAAACTCAACCGCACCAGCAGCCATCGCCTGGCCATGCTGCGCAACATGACCAACTCCCTCCTGCTGCACGAGGCCATCAAGACCACGCTGCCCAAGGCGAAGGAACTGCGCCGCGTCGTTGAGCCCATGATCACGCTGGGCAAGAAGCCTTCGCTGGCCAACCGCCGCCTGGCCTTCAACCGCCTGCGCGACCGCGACATCGTCACCAAGCTGTTCGACGAGTTGGGCCCCCGCTTCGCCAACCGCAACGGCGGCTATCTGCGCATCCTGAAGTTCGGCTTCCGCCAGGGCGACAATGCCCCGATGGCGCTGGTCGAGCTGGTGGATCGCCCGGAGCCGGCCGCCGAGGCGCCCGCAGCGGAATAAGGCTTCACCGCTTGATGACAAGGCCCGCTTCGGCGGGCTTTGTCGTTTCTGGGCTTGGCTGCTAAGCTGAGATCCATGGATTTGACCCGATTCCCGCGTGTATCGCTGACACGTTTGCCGACGCCGATCGAGCCGCTGCCGCGCCTCTCGGCGCACATGGGCGGCCCGCGGCTCTTCGTCAAGCGCGATGACCTCACCGGCCTCGGTCTCGGCGGCAACAAGCTACGCAAGCTGGAATTCCTCCTCGGCGAAGCGCTGGCGCAGGGCGCTGACACGGTGCTGACGGTTGGGGCGCTGCAATCCAACCATGCGCGGCAGACCGCTGCCGCCTGCGCCCGGCTCGGGCTCGACTGCGAGCTGGTCCTGCGCCGCGGCAGCCACGCCAGCGAAGCCTATCTCAACAGCGGCAACCTCCTGCTCGACCGGCTGTTCGGCGCGCGCCTGCATCTGCTCCAGGCGCAGGAGAGCCGCGAGGAACGCATGGAAGCGCGGGCAGAGGATTTGCGCGCGGCAGGGCGACGTCCGTATTGCGTGCCCGTCGGCGGCAGCTGCGGGCTGGGGGATCTTGGCTATGTGGCCTGCGCGGAGGAAATCATTGCCCAATCGGAGGATATGAATGTGCGCTTTGACGCGGTCGTGGTCGCCACCGGCAGCGGCGGCACGCAGGGTGGGCTGGTTGCCGGCATGCGGCTGCTGGAGGGTGCGCCGGTGATCGGCATGGCCGTCGAGGGAACACGTGCCGAGCAGGAGGCGCTGGCCGCCGCTCAGGCCATGGAAACACTGCACCTCCTTGGCCGGGATGCCGCCGACCTTGGCAGCTCAGTGGCCGTGATGGATGACTTCGTCGGCTCCGGCTATGCCAAACCGACCGATTCGATGCGTGAAGCGCTCTCGCTGGCAGCAAGATTCGAGGGACTCGTGCTCGATCCCGTCTACACCGGCAAGGCCTTCGCCGGCCTCATCGCACTGGCGCGTAGCGGCCGTTTCAACAATGACCAGTCCCTGCTGTTCGTGCACACCGGCGGGGTGCCTGGCCTGTTCGGCTATCCGGAAAGCGTCTAGACGATCATCCCTGCGCCGACGGTGTTGTTGGTCGCCTCGTCGATGAGGATGAAGGCGCCGGTGCTGCGGTTCCCGCGATAAGGATCGACGAACAGCGGCTGCGCCAGCTTGAAGGACACGCTGCCGATGTCGTTCATCTCCAGCCGGCCGCCTGCGGAGCGTTTCAGCGCGTTGATGTCCTGCCGGTACTCGATGGCCGTCACCAGCGCCTTCGTTTCGCGCGTCGTATGGCGGACGACGTACTTGCCGCCGGGTGTCATCGGCGATTCCGCCAGCCAGCAGACCATGGCCTCGATTCGTTTCGTCACGGACGGCGTCCTGGACGGACTGACAATCATGTCGCCGCGCGAGATGTCGACCTCGTCCTCCAGCAGCAGGGTCACCGAGCGCCCGCTGCCGGCTTGCGGGAGGCAGCGGTCCAGCAGACGGATGTCGCGCACGCGGGTCTTGCGGCCGGAGGGCAGAACCTGCACTTCGTCGCCGATCGCGATCTCGCCGGACTCGATGCGGCCCATGTAGCCCCGGTAGTCGTGGTGTTCCGCCGTGCGCGGCCGGCAGACATGCTGCACCGGGAAGCGGAACTGCTCTGGGGCCTCGTTGTGTGCAGGGGGTGACGATTCGAGCAACTCCATCAGCGTCGGCCCCTTGTACCAGGGCAGGCGGTTGCCGCGCTCGACGACCATGTCGCCTGCGAGGGCGGAAATCGGGATGAAGCGCACGTCGCGGATGCCCAGCGGGGCGGCGAAGCGCAGGTAATCCTGCCGGATGCGATCGAAGAATTCCTGCGAGTAATCGGCCAGGTCCATTTTGTTGACGGCCACCACCAGGTGCGGGATGCCGACGAGGTGGGCGATATGGGAATGCCGTCGCGTCTGCGTCAGCACACCCTTGCGCGCGTCGACGAGGATGATCGCCAAGTCGGCGGTGGAGGCCGCAGTGACCATATTGCGCGTGTACTGCTCGTGGCCGGGCGCGTCGGCAATGATGTACTTGCGCGTGCCGGTGGAGAAGTAACGGTAGGCGACGTCGATGGTGATGCCCTGCTCGCGCTCGGCCTGCAGGCCGTCGGTGAGCAGCGAGAGGTCGACGGCATCGAGGCCGCGCTTTCTCGAGGTGCGCTCGAGCGTGGCGAGCGCGTCGGCGAGGATGGACTTGCTGTCGTAGAGCAGCCGGCCGATCAGTGTGCTCTTGCCGTCGTCGACGCTGCCGCAGGTGAGGAAACGCAGCAGGCCGTTGTCTTCGAGTTGCGCTTCAGGCAAGGGTTCGCGGGCGGACATCAGAAGTAACCCTCCTTCTTGCGCTGCTCCATCGAGGCTTCGGACGTCTGGTCGTCCAGCCGCGTGGCGCCGCGCTCGGTGATGGTGGTGGCCGCGGTCTCGGCGATGATCTGCTCGACCGTGCCGGCGACGGATTCCACCGGCGCCGTGCAGGTGACGTCGCCGACGGTGCGGAAGCGCACGGAGACCTGCTCGATGGCTTCGCCACCCCGCGGCGGCGTCAGCGGGGTCACCGGCACCAGGGTGCCGCTGCGCCGCACGACGGGGCGCGTGTGGGCGAAATAGATCGAGGGCAGTTCGAGCTGCTCCCGCGCGATGTATTGCCAGACGTCCAGTTCGGTCCAGTTGGATATCGGGAAGGCGCGGATGTTTTCGCCGGGATGGATGCGGGCGTTGTAGAGGTTCCACAGCTCCGGCCGCTGGTTCTTCGGATCCCACTGGCCGAAATCGTCGCGGAAGGAGAAGACGCGCTCCTTGGCGCGGGCCTTCTCCTCGTCGCGGCGCGCGCCGCCGATGCAGGCGTCGAAGGCGAACTCGGCGATGGCCTCCAGCAGCGTTACCGACTGGTGCTTGTTGCGCGATTCGCCGGGCGATTTCAGCACCACCGTGCCGCGCGCCATCGAGTCCTCGACCGAGCGCACGAGAAGGCGCTCGCCCAGCTCGGCGGCGCGCCGGTCGCGGAAGGCGACGACTTCCGCATAGTTGTGGCCGGTGTCGACGTGCAGCAGGGGAAAGGGGAACCTCCCCGGGCGGAAGGCCTTCTCGGCCAGGCGCAGCAGGCAGATCGAATCCTTGCCGCCGGAGAACAGCAGCACAGGGTTGCTGCACTGACCGGCTACTTCGCGCAGGATGTGGATGGCCTCGGCTTCCAGCCAGTCAAGGTGGTCGAGGGCGGGCGCGGCAGCGCGGGCACGGTCCTTCAACAGAACGTCCCTCATGCCGCCTCCTTCTCGCGCCTGGCCGGATGCAGCCCGCATTCCTTGGTGGCGGGATTCTCCCACCACCACCTGCCGGCGCGGACATCCTCGCCGGCGGCCAGCGCGCGGGTGCACGGGGCGCAGCCGATGCTGGGGAAACCGCGCTCATGCAGCACGTTGGTGGGCACGCCGCAGGCATGCAGGTAGGCCCACACTTCGGCCTCGCTCCAGGCGGCGAGCGGGTTGAATTTCTCGATGCCGTGGGCGGCGTCGAACTCGCGCTCGGGCAGGTCGCGTCGGGTGACCGCCTGCTCGCGGCGCAGGCCGGTGATCCAGGACGCCTTGCCTTTGAGGGCGCGGCCGAGCGGCTCGACCTTGCGTGCGTGGCAGCAGGCCTTGCGCAGCTCGACGCTCTCGTAGAAGCCGTTCACGCCGTGCGCCGTCGCGTACCGCTGCACCGCCTCGGGCTGCGGAAAATAAACGCGCAGGGGCTGGTCGTACTGGTTGGCCACCTTCTGCATCAGGCGGTAGGTCTCCTCGTGCAGACGCCCGGTGTCGAGGGTGAACATCTCGATGCCGGGGGCGTGGCGCGCGATGAGGTCGGTCAGCACCATGTCCTCGGCGCCGAGACTGTTGGCGAAGGCGGCCGGGGCGAATTCGACCTCGATGCGCTTGAGCAGCGCGACGGCGTCGTCGATGCGCTGCCGGGGAAGTCTTTCCAGGCTCATGTCGTGTCCTTTCTCAGGCGGCGGCCAGTTCGGTCTTGCTGGCGGCGGGCACCACGGGCAGGGCGCCGCGCAGATCGAGCTGCGGATCGCGCGACCGGCACAGCGCGGCGGCGTCGAGGATCCATCGGTCGATCTCGGCGAAGACCTGCTTCGCCTCGACTTCGACCGCCTCGACCAGGCCAGCCAGCGCTGCGGCGATCTCGCCGAGCCGTTCGCCCAGCTTTTCCGCAAAAGTCAGTCCCTGCAGCACGGCGGCGATGTCGGCCAGCTCCTTCGATTTGGCTCCGCCGAGGAAGCCGGCGAGCCCCTCGCCGACCAGCTTGAGCTGCGCCTCGGCGCAAGCCACCGCGTCCTCGATCTTTCGTTGAAACACGAAGGCCTCGCGGTAGCCGCGCTCGTGCGCGGCATCGAAGAAGGCGCGGCCGATGGCGACGTCGGTAGCCGAGGCGCATTCGCCGCCGCCCAGGGAGACGACGCGGAAATCCGCCGCATCGCCGTGGTCGCGAGCCAGCTTGGCCAGCTCGAAGCGCGAGACCTGCGTCAGGTCGGCCAGCAGCGACTGGAAGCGCTCGGCGCCCTGGCGCTGCGCCCAGCCGAAGAAGCGTTCGCCCTCGACGTGCTCCTCGTCGTAGGTCTTCTGCACGCGGGCAATCGCCTGCTCGATGCGTGCCGCCGGGATCGACGGCCCCTTGCAGGCGATCGAACCGCAGGCGCTGGTGCCATCGCCGCCGAAATACATTTGGTAATGCGGGATCAGCTTTCCGTGCTGGCGCTTGCCCTCGCCGTAGATGCCGATGTCGCCCGACTCCGGCTGGGCACAGCCGTTGTGGCAGCCCGAGACGCGGATACGCAGGTCATGCTTGCCGCCCGAAAGCTTGGGCGCGGCGTGCATCGAGGTGGTGATGCCGAGGCGGCAGGTCGAAGCGCCGGGGCAGGCGACGACGTTGTCGCCGGCCTGCGGCGTTTTCAGGCCGAGGTCGGCGAGGCGCGCAGTCAGCGCCGAGACCTGTGCGGCCGGAACGTTGACGACGATAAGGTTCTGGTCCTGGGTGGTGCGCACGTCGTTGAGGCCGAGCTCGCCGAGCAGCGCGGCGAG
>WYAY01000148.1 GCA_011526165.1 Sulfuritalea sp. | reverse complement strand
CCGGCGGAGTACGAACGGACGCACCAGTCGCAGGTGGTGGAGCAGGTGGTGCGGCCGACCGGCCTGGTCGACCCGCAGGTGACCGTGCGGCCGGCCGCGACCCAGGTGGACGATCTGCTCGGCGAGATCAAGCTGCGCACCGCGCAGAACGAGCGCGTGCTGGTGACGACGCTCACCAAGCGTCTGGCCGAGGATCTCACCGACTATCTCGGCGAGAACGGCATCAAGGTGCGCTACCTGCACTCCGACATCGAGACGGTGGAGCGGGTCGAGATCATCCGCGACCTGCGTCTGGGCGAGTTCGACGTGCTGGTCGGCATCAACCTGCTGCGCGAGGGCCTGGACATCCCCGAGGTATCGCTGGTGGCCATTCTGGATGCCGACAAGGAGGGCTTCCTGCGCTCGGAGCGCTCCCTCATCCAGACCATCGGCCGGGCGGCGCGCCACCTGCATGGCACCGCCATCCTCTACGCCGACGCGATGACCGATTCGATGCGGCGCGCCATCGCCGAGACCGAGCGCCGCCGTGCCAGGCAGATGCTGTTCAACGAGGCGAACGGCATTACCCCGAAAAGTATTTCCAAGCGCATCAAGGACATCATCGACGGCGTCTACGACCACGAGATCGCCGTCGAGGCCCTGGAAGCGGCGGAAGAACGGGCACGCTACGAGGCGATGGACGAAAAGGCGCTTGCCAGGGAAATCCGCCGCCTGGAGAAACGCATGCAGGAACATGCCCGCAACCTCGAATTCGAGGAAGCTGCTGCCGCCCGCGACGAGTTGTTCCGGCTCAGGAAGCGCGCCTTCGGTGTCGATGAGCACGATGCCGTGGAGCGGAAGGATGCCGCATGAGCCGCATCCTGTTCGTCTGCATGGGCAACATCTGCCGCTCGCCGACGGCAGAAGGCGTTATGAATAAAATAATAATAAACAATAAAATAAAAAATCTATTTAAAGTGGATTCTGCGGGAACGTACGGCTATCACATGGGCGAGCGGCCGGATCCCCGGACGTGCGAGGCCGCCCTGCGGCGCGGCATCGACCTGTCCGGCCGGCGCGCACGCAAGGTCGTTCCCGAGGACTTCGAGCACTTCGACCTCTTGCTGGCGATGGATCGGGACAACCTCGCCTTGCTGAGGCGTGGCGCGCGGCCTGAGCACCACCACAAGCTCGGACTGTTCATGCACTACGCGAGGCGTTTCGAGGTCGACGAGGTGCCCGATCCCTATTACGGCGGTGAGCGCGGCTTCGAACTCGTGCTCGACATGGCCGAGGATGCCGGGCAGGGACTGATCGAAACCCTGCTGGAGCAGAAAAAAGGCCAGCGCTGAGCTGGCCTTTTTTTTGCGGTTTTGGGTGGCTTACTTGCGGGTTTCGACCTGCTGCATCGGCTCGCTGTTGAGCGCGACCGGCGGCTTGGGTTTGCGTCCGAGGCGGATTTCCGGTTCGGCCGGGATCGCCGCGGGTGCCTTGTCACGGCTGGTTTCCACCATCACCAGGCCGCTTTCCTGCAGGGCGACGCCAAGGTCGACCTGCGGCTTGGGGGGGGCGGGCGGCTCGGCCGGGATGGCCACCGGCTCGATGGCGACGGCCGGCGCGGGGGCGGGTGCCGCCTTGAGCGGGGTGTCCACCACCAGGACAGGCGCTTCTGCCGTTTCGGCAGCGGCGGTTTCGACGGCAAGCACCTCGACAGCCAGCGGTACCGGAGCCGGGGCCGCTTCGGCAGGCTCGACTTCGGTTGCGGCCGGCGTGGCGGCTTCGAGGATCAGTTGGGTCTGTTCCGCAACGGGCGTTGCGTTGTCGGCTTCGGCCAGATCAATCGTCCCGCTTTCCTGCACCTCGGCGGGCTGGCCTTCGCTGCGGCGTTCGCCGCGATCCCGCCCGCGTCCCCTGCGGCTGCGACGCCCGCGACGCTCTTCCTGCTGGGTCTCAGTGCCGGGGATGGGGGATTCCAGCGCGCCGGTCTCGTGGGCGGCCGGCGCCTCGGCTTGCCGCGGCGCCGGCTGGCGCGCCGGTTTGGTCTGGCGCGCTTCCTGGCCGGGTTGCTTTTCGCCGCGCTCGCCGCGTTCCGGGCGTTCGGATCGTTCCTGGCGGGGCCGGCGTTCGCCGCGCGCCTCCTGTTCCGGGCGGGGCTGTTGGCCGCGCTGCTGCTCTTGGCGTTCGCGCGGCTCCTGGCGCCCGCGCTCACCGCGCTCACCGCGCTCGCCGCGTCCGCCGCGGCCACGGCCGCGGTCGCGCTCGCCGCGGCCTTCGCGGGAAGGTTCGCGTTCGCGCCGTGCCGGGGAGACTGACTTTTCCTCCGGCACCGGCTCGGCCTGGCGGTTGCCGCGGAACCAGCCGAAGATTTTGTCGATGATGCCGGGCTGCGCGGGCGATGGCGCGGCGGCAACCGGCGCGGCGGCCGGCTTGGGTTCGACCACCGGCGCCGGCTGGGCCGGGGTGATGCCCTTGACGGCCGCCTCGGGCCGGCCGGGTCGCGCCTCGGTCTGCGCCGAGGGCGGCTGGTAGGCCTCGGTCGGCGGCGCTTCCACCATTTTGTAGCTCGGCAGGGCCTGATCTTCCAGATTCAACTGGTCGTGGCGCAGGCGGACGATCTCGTGCGCCGGCGTTTCCAGGTGGATGTTGGGGATCAGCACCAGGTTCACCTTGTGGCGCAGCTCGATGGTGCGGATGTCGTCGCGTTTCTCGTTGAGCAGGAAGGTGGCGACGTCGACCGGGATCTGCACGTGCACGGCGCCGGTGTTCTCCTTCATCGCCTCCTCTTCGAGGATGCGCAGGATGTGCAGGGCGGCCGATTCGGTGCTGCGGATATGGCCCGTGCCGGTGCAGCGCGGGCAAGGGATGTAGGTCATCTCGGCTAGGGCCGGGCGCAGGCGCTGGCGCGACAGTTCCATCAGGCCGAAGCGGGAGATCTTGCCGGTCTGGACGCGGGCGCGGTCGTAGTGCAGGGCGTCGCGCAGGCGGTTTTCCACCTCGCGCTGGGCACGCGGGCTCTCCATGTCGATGAAGTCGATGACGATGAGGCCGCCGAGGTCGCGCAGGCGCAACTGGCGGGCGATCTCGTCGGCGGCTTCAAGGTTGGTGCGTAGCGCCGTTTCCTCGATGTCGGCGCCGCGCGTGGCGCGGCCCGAGTTGACATCTACCGCCACCAGCGCCTCGGTGTGGTCCACCACGATGGCGCCGCCCGAGGGCAGGGTGACCTGACGGCCGAAGGCCGTCTCGATCTGGTGTTCGATCTGGAAGCGCGAGAACAGCGGCACGTCGTCGCGGTAGCGCTTGACCCGGGCCACGTTGCCCGGCATGACGTGGCTCATGAACTGCTGGGCCTGTTCGTAGATGTCGTCGGTGTCGATGAGGATCTCGCCGATGTCCGGCTGGAAATAGTCGCGGATGGCGCGGATGACCAGGCTGCCTTCCTGGTAGATGAGGAAGGGCCCCTTCTGGCCGCCGGCGGCGCCCTCGATGGCGCGCCACAGCTGCATCAGGTAGTTGAGGTCCCACTGCAGTTCCTCGGCGCCGCGGCCGATGCCGGCCGTGCGGGCGATCAGGCTCATGCCCTGCGGCACGTCGAGCTGGTCCATGGTCTCGCGCAGCTCGTTGCGGTCCTCGCCCTCGATGCGTCGCGAGACGCCGCCGCCGCGCGGGTTGTTCGGCATCAGCACCAGGTAGCGGCCGGCCAGCGAGATGAAGGTGGTCAGCGCGGCGCCCTTGTTGCCGCGCTCGTCCTTGTCCACCTGGACGATGAGTTCCTGGCCTTCCTTGAGGGCTTCCTTGATGGTGGCGCGGTTCGGCTCGACGCCCTCGCGAAAGTAGGCGCGGGAGACTTCCTTGAAGGGGAGGAAGCCGTGGCGTTCGGCGCCGTAATCGACGAAGGCCGCCTCGAGGCTGGGCTCGAGGCGCGTGATCACCGCCTTGTAGATGTTGCTCTTGCGTTGTTCCTTGGCGGCCGATTCGATGTCGAGGTCGATCAGTTTCTGGCCATCGACGATCGCGACGCGGAGTTCCTCGGCCTGCGTCGCATTGAACAGCATGCGTT
>WYAY01000147.1 GCA_011526165.1 Sulfuritalea sp. | reverse complement strand
TTCTGCGGCGGCCACACCCACGCCATCTCGCGCTACGGCCTGTCCGACCTGCTGCCGGAGAACATTCGCCTCATCCACGGCCCCGGCTGCCCGGTCTGCGTGCTGCCGATCGGCCGCATCGACAACGCCATCGACCTGGCGCTGAATCGGAAAGTCATCCTCGCCACCTACGGCGACTGCCTGCGCGTGCCGGCTTCCGGAGGCCTGTCGCTCTTGAAGGCCAAGGCGCGCGGGGCCGACGTGCGCATGGTGTATTCCAGCGCCGATGCGCTGAAACTGGCGCAGGACCACCCGGAGCGCGAGGTGGTGTTCTTCGCCATCGGCTTCGAGACCACCACGCCGCCGACGGCGGTGGCCATCGTGCAGGCGGAAAAGCTCGGCCTGAAGAACTTCACCGTGTTCTGCAACCACGTGCTGACGCCCTCGGCCATCGCCAACATCCTCGAGTCGCCGGAAGTCAGGCTGCACGGCACGGTGCCGCTGGATGCCTTCATCGGCCCGGCTCACGTGTCGACGGTGATCGGCAGCCAGCCCTACGAGCATTTCGCCGAGGAATACGAGAAGCCGGTGGTGATCGCCGGCTTCGAGCCGCTCGACGTCATGCAGGCCATTCTCATGCTGGTGCGCCAGCTGAACGAAGGCCGCGCCGAGGTGGAGAACGAGTTCTCCCGCGCCGTCACGCGCGAGGGCAACGTCAAGGCGCAGAACCTGGTGGCCGAAGTGTTCGAGCTGAGGAAAAGCTTCGAGTGGCGCGGCCTCAACGAAGTGCCCTACAGCGCCCTGCGCATCAAGGCGAAGTTCGCCGCCTGGGACGCCGAGCGCCGCTTCGGCATCGAATACAAGTCGGTGGCCGATAACAAGGCCTGCGAGTGCGGGGCGATCCTGCGCGGCCTCAAGCGCCCGCAGGACTGCAAGCTGTTCGGCACGGTGTGCACCCCCGAGAATCCGATGGGCTCGTGCATGGTGAGCTCGGAGGGGGCCTGCGCGGCGCATTACACGTATGGGCGATACAAGGATGTCCCGGGACCCCTCACCCCGGCCCTCTCCCCGCAGGAGCGGGGCGAGGGAGAAGGGCGGGTTAACCCCCTCTCCCCGCACGCGGGGAGAGGGTTGGGGTGAGGGGCAGATGAACAAAGCGGCAAGGACATTGCGAAGAAATCAGAGCGAAGCAGAGAGAAAGCTCTGGCATCACTTGCGCGATCGTCGTCTGGATGGCTGGAAGTTCAGAAGGCAGCACCCGGTCGGTCCATATGTGCTCGATCTTTACTGTGCAGACGCAAACCTGGTGATCGAAATCGACGGCGGCCAACATGATGATGACGAGCACAGAAAGCATGACGAGAAGAGAACTGCCTACCTCGTCAGTCAGGGTTTGAAAGTGATGCGATTCTGGAACAACGAGGTGATGGAAAACACCCTGGGTGTCCTCGAAACGATTCGGGAGGCGTTGGGCCCCTCACCCCAACCCTCTCCCCGCACGCGGGGAGAGGGGGAAGGGCGGCGCGCATGAGTAACGTACGCAAAGGCTACATCCGCCCCGTCGACTTCAAGCACGGCCGCGTGGACATGACCCACGGCAGCGGCGGGCGGGCGATGGCGCAGTTGATCGAGGAGCTGTTCCTCGCCGCCTTCGACAACGACTGGCTGCGCGCCGCCAACGACCAGGCCTGCTTCGCCGTGCAAGGCGGGCGCATGGTGATGGCGACGGATTCGCACGTCGTCTCGCCGCTGTTCTTCCCCGGGGGCGATATCGGCTGCCTGTCGGTGCACGGCACGGTGAACGACGTCGCCATGTCGGGCGCGAAGCCGCTGTACCTGTCGGCCAGCTTCATCCTGGAAGAGGGCTTCCCGCTCGCCGACCTCAAGCGCATCGTCGACTCGATGGCGCACGCGGCGCGCGAAGCCGGCGTGCCGATCGTCACGGGCGACACCAAGGTCGTGGAGCAGGGCAAGGGCGACGGCGTCTTCATCACCACCACCGGCGTCGGCGTGGTGCCGGACGGCGTGAACATCTCCGGCGACCGGGCGCGGCCGGGCGACACGATCCTCGTCTCCGGCACGCTGGGCGACCACGGCGTGGCGATCATGGCGCAACGCGAGAGCCTCGGCTTCGGGACGACCATCCAGTCCGACACGGCGGCCCTGCACGACCTGGTGGCGCGCATGGTCGCGGCGGTGCCGGACATCCATGCCCTGCGCGACCCGACGCGTGGCGGGCTGGCCACGACGCTCAACGAGATCGCCCGCCAGTCCGGCGTCGGCATGATGCTGCAGGAGGAGGCCATCCCGGTGCGGCAGGAGGTCGAGGCCGCCTGCGAGTTCCTCGGCCTCGACCCGCTCTACGTCGCCAACGAGGGCAAGCTGATCTGCATCTGCGCGCCGGCGCACGCCGACGAACTGCTGGCGGCGATGCGCGCGCATCCGCTCGGCGCCAACGCCGCCATCATCGGCGCCGTGCACGAGGACCCGCACCACTTCGTGCAGATGGAGACGGCCTTCGGCGGCAAGCGCATCGTCGACTGGCTCACCGGCGAGCAGCTGCCGAGGATTTGCTGATGCGCATCCTTTTCCTCACGCATTCCTTCAACAGCCTCGCCCAGCGCCTCTACGTCGAGCTGACGACGCGCGGCCACGAGGTCTCCATCGAGTTCGACATCAACGATACCGTCGCTATCGAAGCAGTGGCGCTGTTCCAGCCGGATCTCGTCATCGCCCCCTTCCTCAAGCGCGCCATCCCCGAGGCGGTGTGGCGCGAGCGTGTCTGCCTGGTGGTGCATCCGGGCATTCCGGGCGACCGCGGCCCTTCGGCGCTCGACTGGGCGATCATGAACGATGAGGCCGAGTGGGGCGTCACCGTGCTGCAGGCCAATGCTGTCATGGACGGCGGCGACATCTGGGCGACGCGCGGCTTCCCCATGCGCGCGGCGCGCAAGAGCAGCCTCTACCGCAACGAGGTGACCGAGGCCGCCACCGCCGCCGTGCTGGAGGCGGTGGAGAAGTTCGAACAGGGCCACTTCAAGCCGGTGCCGCTTGACTATGCGAACCCTGAAGTGCGCGGCACCGAGCGCCCGCTCATGAAGCAGTCTGATCGTTGCATCGACTGGACGCGCGACGACACGGCGACGGTGCTAAGAAAGATCCGCGCTTCGGACAGCTTCCCCGGCCTTGCCGACCGCATCGCCGGCGTCGATTGCTGGCTGTTCAATGCGCACCCGGAAGGCACGCTGCGCGGCGCCCAGCCCGGCGCGATCATCGCGCAGCGCCAGGGCGCGCTGTGCCGCGCCACGGTCGACGGCGCGGTGTGGATCACCCACGCCAAGCGCAAGTCCGACCAGCCCACGTTCAAGCTGCCGGCGGCGCAGGCCATTTCCGAGGCGGCGGCCGGCGTGCCAGAGACGGCGCTGCCCGCGCTGCCGCTGCGTGACGCATCGACCTGGCAGGACATTTCCTACGAGGAAGAGGGCGGCGTCGGCTTTCTGCACTTCGATTTCCACAACGGCGCCATGTCGACCGCGGACTGCCTGCGCCTGCGCGACGCCTTCGTCGAAGCCGGCAAGCGCG
>WYAY01000146.1 GCA_011526165.1 Sulfuritalea sp. | reverse complement strand
TCGCCCACACGCTGGGCGAGTTCGGCGTGGTGCTGATGGTCGGCGGCAACATCCCGGAAGAGACGCGCACCGTCTCCATCGCCATCTACGACCACGTGCAGGCCTTCGAGGACCGCGCGGCGGGCATTCTCTCCGCGACGCTGGTGGCCTTCTCCTTCGCGGCGATCGTGCTGATCCAGTTCCTCACCCACCGCATCGGGAAGAAAGAACAGTGAGCGCGCCCGGCCTCGCCGTCACGCTGCGCCAGCGCGCGCCGATCCCGCTCGAAGCCGAGCTCGCCTGCGCGCCGGGCGAACTGCTGGCGCTGGTCGGGCCTTCCGGCAGCGGCAAGTCGACGATCCTGCGCTGCATCGCCGGCCTGCACGCGGCGGCCGAGGGATCGATCCGCTGCAACGGCGCAACCTGGTTCGACGCCGCCGGCCGCATCGACCTGCCGGTGCAGGCGCGCCGCATCGGCTTCGTCTTCCAGAACTACGGCCTCTTTCCGCACCTCTCCGCACTGGAGAACGTCGCCGCCGCCCTCGGCGGACTGACTTTGGCCGAACGCACGTCACGCGCGCGCGAACTGCTGGCGCGCGTGCACCTCGACGGACTGGAGAACCGCAAGCCGGCGGCGCTCTCCGGCGGCCAGCAGCAGCGCATCGCCGTCGCCCGCGCCCTGGCGCGCGACCCGGCCGTGCTGCTGCTCGACGAGCCCTTCTCGGCGGTGGACCAGGTCACCCGACGCAAGCTGCAGCAGGAGCTGGCGCGGCTGCGCGCCGACCTCGCCATCCCGATGCTGCTGGTGACGCACGACCTCGACGAAGCGCGCATGCTGGCCGACCGCATGGTAATCCTGCACCGCGGCCGCACGCTGCAGGCGGGCACGCCGGATGAAGTCATGACGCGGCCGGCCAGCGCCGCGATCGCCCGCCTGGTCGGCCTGCACAACCTCTTCGAGGGCACGCTGGTGGAAGACGGCGGCGCGCTGAAACTGGCATGGCTCGGGCGCAAGCTGGATGTGGCGCGCATCGCCGGACAGCCGGGCGAGCGTGTCAGTTGGGCGGTCCCTTCCGAAGGCGTGCTGCTGCACCGGCGCGACCGCCCCTCGCGCGGCGAGGCGGAGAACCCCGTTTCAGGCACCGTGCAGGACTGCCTGCGCCTCGGCCCGTTCACGCAGATCCGCCTGCTGCCGGATGGCGGCGGCGAACCGCTCGCCTTCTCCGTCCCGACCCACGCCGTCGAGCGCAACGATATCGCCCCCGGCGCGCCGGCGCGCGTCACCCTGCTCGCCGAGAGCATTCACCTTATGCCGTGGGAGGCACGGCCGGAATAAGACGACTTCGCGCCGGCAGCCGGCCGGTCAGCTGCCGGCCGGTGCCCTTGAAGAAGTTCCTGCGGCCGCTTCTTCGTCCAGCGCCTGCTGCACCGCCCGATAGAAAGCGTGCCGCGCCTCGCTGGTGGGCTTGTCGCTGGCGCCGGCGGCCCAGTTGGCGTTGGAGGCGATCACCAGCTTGCGTTTCGGATCGATGAAGACGCCCTGGCCGAAGATGCCGCGCGCCATGAAAGAGCCGTCGGCGAACGTCCACCACTGGTAGCCGTAGCCGCGCCCCGGCTGGCCGATGCCCACGCGCTCGGAGGTGGCCTCGGCGAGCCAGCCCGCCGGCACGATGCTCTTGCCATCGACCTGCGCGCCATCGAGGATGAACAGCCCGAAGCGCGCGAAGTCGCGCGTGGCGGCCTGGATGCAGCAGCCGCTGATCTCGCGGCCCGTGCGCGACAGAATCCACGTCGCCGATTGCTCCATGCCGGCGGGCCGCCAGATCTTCTCCGACAGGTATTCCGAGAGCGGCTTGCCCACCGCCTGCGCAACGATGACACCCACGAGATTGGTCTCGCCGGTGCTGTAGTGCCAGCGCTTGCCGGCGGGCACCTCGCGCGGAAGCCGGCGCAGGTAGCTCACCAGCGCCTCCACGCCGTCCTCGGGCGCATGGTTGTTGAAGCGGGCGACATCCGAGTTGGGGTCGCCGTAATCCTCGTTCCATTTGACGCCCGAGGTCATGGTCAGCAGCTGGCGCAGGCTCACCTCGTCATAGGCCGAGCCCTTCATCTGCGGGATGTAGGCGCTGACCTTGTCGTCCATGCTCTTGATGTGGCCGTCGGCGATGGCCGCGCCGACGAGGGTGGAGGTGAGCGACTTGGCCACCGAGAAGCTCGTCCAGCGTCCGGCCGCGTCGAACTCGAGGCCGTAGCGCTCCAGCCGCAGCTTGCCGTCGTGCACGATCAGGAGCGCCGCGTTGCGCTGGCTGGCCATGAAGGCATCGACCTCGGCCGCCAGCTTCGGCAGCGGCGGCCCGGGCGGCAGCGGCCTGGGCGCGCCGCCGGCGGGAATGGCGCGCGCCCTGGCCAGCACCGGCAGCCGGTCCAGCGCGCGAAACGCCGCATCCCGCTGCGACTGGCTCCAGAACAGCACGTCGCGGTTGGTGGGCATCGCCTTCAGGAAGCCGCGCGTTTCCTTGTCCAGGCTGAACCAGGCGGCGGTGCCGGCGAGCGCGGCCGCAGCCAGCGCTGCAAGCAGGAACTTCTTCAACCTCATCGTTGCATCCTCCATGGCTCAAGCCGGCTTTTGATCGGTTAGCGATCGCCGCCGGACAGCGTATCACCAGACAGCGCCTGGGCTCCATGGCGATCCTGCAAATTTTTGTACGGCAGGTGCCGCGCCGTCTCGGCTTCGTAGTCCAGCATCGCCTCGCCCTCGCGCGCAAGAAAGTCGGCGACGATGCCGCGCATGCGCGCATCGGCGATCCAGTAGGCCGACCAGGTCGGCACCGGCTCGAAGCCGCGCGCGAGCTTGTGTTCGCCCTGCGCGCCGGGCTCGAAGCGGGCGAGGCCGTGCTCGATCGCGTATTCGATGCCGCGGTAGTAGCACAGCTCGAAATGCAAACCCGGGCAGTCGATGTCGGCGCCCCAGTGGCGGCCGTAGAGCGCGCTGTCGTCGCGGTAGCAGATCGCCGAGGCCACCGGCCGCTCGTCCTGCCAGGCAATGAACACCACCATGCGCCGGCCGAGCGCGGCGCCGGCGCGCACGAAGAAGTCGAGCGGAAAGGCCGGATGGTTGCCGTGGCGCAAGAAGGTGTCGCGGTAGTGGCGGTGGATGGCCGGCCAGAGCGCGGCGTCGATCTCGTCGCCATGGCGGGCCTCGATGCGCAGGCCGGCCTCGGCGACGGCGCGGCGCTCGCGCTTGAGCTTCTTGCGCTTCTGCGCGGCGAAACCGTCGAGGAAGTCGGCGAAGTCGCGGTAGCCGCGGTCCAGCCAGTGGAACTGCACGCCGCGGCGCAGGAGCAGGCCGGCGTCCTGCAGCAACTGACTTTCCGCCTCGCGCACGAACAGGCATTGCCAACTGGAGGCGCCGAGCTCCCGCGTCATGGCCAAGGCGGCCTCGATCAGCGCCGGCTTCACGCTTTCTTCCGCGCCGCTCGCGGCGAGCAGGCGCGGCCCGGGCGAGGGCGTGTAGGGCGCACCGGTGACGAGCTTCGGGTAGTAGGCGCGGCCGCTCTTTTCCCAGGCCGTCGGCCAGTTCCAGTCGCGCGAAAAGTCGCCGAAGGAGTGTTCGCGCAGGTAGAGCGGCAGCAGGCCGGCGAGGGCGCCTGCATCGTCGCGCAGGGCGAGGTGCATCGGCCGCCAGGCCAGGCGCTCGCCGGCGGCGCCGGTCGCTTCGGCGGCGCCGAGGAAGGCGCGGCTGATGAAGGGGTCGTTGCCGGTGGCGAGGCGCTGCCAGTCGGATTCGGGGAGTTCGGCTGCGCTGGCGAGTATTTGCGGCTGCATGCCCTCTCCCCCGGCCCCTCTCCGCAAGCGGGAGAGGGGAGGACGCTATGCTCGCTGCCAGACGAGGCAGCGGTTGTTGGAGGGCATGGCGCGGTCCTCGACGAGACGCAGGCCGGCAGCGCGGGCGAGCGCATCCACCGCCTCGAAGTCGCGGAGGCCCTGGTGGGCGCCGCGTTCCTTTAGCCAGGCGTCGAAGGCGGCGTTGCTCTCGCTGGTGAAGCGACCGCCGTAGTTGAAGGCGCCGTAGACGACCAGCTTGGCGTCCTCGCTCATGATGCCGGGCAGGCCGGCGAAGAGGCGCTCGTCCTCCGCCCAGCTCATGATGTGCAGGGTGTTGGCGCTGAAGACCGCGTCGTAGCGCTGCCCGGGCCAGGCGCCGCTGACGTCGAAGGCGATCGGCGCCGGCGTGTTGGGCAAGGCCGCCTCGTCGAGCCAGGCGCGGATGCCGGGCAGGTTCTCGGGGCGGTCGGAGGCCTGCCATTCGAGCTGCGGCAGCGCGGCGGCGAAGAAAACGGCATGCTGGCCGGTGCCGCTGCCGATCTCCAGCACGCGGCGGCGGTCGGCGAAGTGCTCGCGCAGCACGGCGAGGATCGGCTCGCGGTTGCGCTCGCAGGACGGGGCGTTGGGCTTGTCCATGCTCAGAAGCGCTCGCTCAGAAACGTTCATCCTCGCGCAGGTAGCGCCACTTGCCCGGCGGCAGGTCGCCGAGTTTCACGCTGCCTATCCGGATGCGCTTGAGGCCCGTCACCTTGAGGCCGACCAGTTCGCACATGCGGCGGATCTGGCGCTTCTTGCCTTCGCGCAGCACGAAGCGCAGCTGGTCCTCGTTCTGCCAGCTCACTTTCGCCGGCTTCAGGGCCTGGCCGTCGAGCGAGAGGCCGTGGTTGAGCAGCTTGAGTCCCTTCTCGTCGAGCGTGCCCGCGACGCGCACCAGGTATTCCTTCTCGATGCGCGAATCGTCGCCGATGAGCAGCTTGGCGATGCGGCCGTCCTGGGTCAGCACCAGCAGGCCGGTGGAGTCGATGTCGAGGCGGCCGGCCGGCGCCAGCCCTTTCAGATGCGCCGGATTGAAGCGCAGCGGCGACTTGTCGCCGGCGTGGCGGCTGGCGGCGGTGACGAGCGTGGCGGCCGGCTTGTAGCCCTGCTCGGCCTGGCCGGAGACGTAGCCGACCGGCTTGTTGAGCAGGATCGTCGCCTGCGCCAGCTGGTTCGCTTTCGCTTCCTTGCTGAGCGTGATCTTCTGCGTCGGATAGGCGCGGCTGCCCAGCTCGGTGACGCGCTCGCCGTCGACGAAGACCCAGCCGCGCTCGATGTAGGCGTCGGCCTCGCGCCGCGAGCAGAGGCCCTGCTCGGACATCAGCTTGGAGATGCGGACCTTGCCGTCCTCAGACATGGCGCCCGAGCTTCAGGATGTCGGCGGAGCCGGCGCGGCTCTCCAGCGCGCGGCGCAGGATGCGGTAGGTGTCGAGGTCGAAGGCGGCATCGAAGCGCGTCTGCGCCGCTTCGTGCAATTCAGCTTCGCTCTTTGCCGTGCCGAGGTGGCACCAGTGCTCGAAGAGGTGCCACTCGCAGCGTCCGCCTTCCTCGTCGCGCTCGTCATGCTCGCGAATGGCGATGCGCCCGGGAAAGGGCCAGGCGCGCAGCTTGAGCACGGCCAGCGCCGCCTTCAGGCGCAGGTCGTGCTTCGCGGCGCTTTCCTTGCCGACGCAGAAGCCCTTGCAGCGCCTGATCTGGTGATTGAAGCAGGGGCCCTTGCCCTGCTCGAGGCCGAGGCGCTTCAGGCACAGGCCGTGTTCGGCGGCCAGCTCGCGCAGGGTGTTGTGGGCCTCGCGCTTCGACTTGAACTGGCCGTAGAGTTCGCCGAGTTCGTCGGGCGCGGCGCCGGCGAGCGGCACGCGCTCGAGCGCAACCTCGCCGCCTTCGACGAGGCGAAAGGCGCACAGCTCGTCGTTCCTGCGCAGCTGGCGGTTGTGCACCGGCTGGCGCTCCTTGATCAGGCGCGCTTCCAGCAGCAGCGCGCCCAGCTCGCCGGCGGTCTCGATCCACTCGATGCGCTTCACCTCCCGGGCGATGCGCATGGCGCGGCCGCTGCCGTGGTCGGCGGCGAAATGCGACTGCACGCGGGCGCGCATGTTGACGCCCTTGCCGATGTAGAGGGGAAGTTCATTCTCGCCATGGAAAAGGTATACGCCGGGCGCCTCCGGCACGGCGTCGACCGCCGTCGTCTCGAGGCCGGAAGGCAGGCTGGGCGCCTTCATGGCCTTCTTCAGGGCGGCCTGGATCGCCTCCGGCGGCTTCTCGGCCTGCGCCCGCCGCACGAAGTCCCACAGCACGCGGGCGTCGCCCAGCGCCCGGTGGCGCGAGTCGCAGGCGAGGCCGTGGCGCGCGATGAGGGCGTCGAGGCCGTGGCGGTGGTGCTCGGGGTACAGCGCCCGCGACAACTTGACGGTGCACAGCACGCGCGGCTGGAAGGCGAGGCCGAGCCGCTTGAACTCGTTCTTCAGGAAGCCGTAGTCGAAGCGCGCGTTGTGGGCGACGAAGACGCTGCCCTCGATGCGCGCGAAGACTTCATCGGCGACGGCGGCGAAGCGCGGCGCGCCGCGCACCATCTCGTTGCTGATGCCGGTGAAGCCCTGGATCAGCGGCGGGATCGACGTTTCCGGGTCGACCAGCGTCGACCACTCGTATTCAATCCGGCCGCCGCTGACCTTGACGATGCCGACCTCGATGACGCGGTCGAACGCCGGATTGGCGCCGGTGGTCTCGAGGTCGACGAAGACGAGGGAGGAGTCGAGCAAGCGGGGTGTGTAGTGGGAAAAGTCAGCCGCCGTGCTGCGGCGACTGACTTTTGTTCAGCTGTAGTAGTAGGCCTTCTGCGGGACGCGCGACTCCTGCAGGCGCTGGCGCTCCTCGGGAGTCAGCGGCGCCTTGTCCCACCAGAGGGCGCGGCCGGACTGCTGGACGGCGGTTTCCTCGGGGTGCTGCGCCAGCCACTCGCGCATGAACTGGGTGTGCTCGGATTCGTACTGGGCCATGTCGGTGCTCTTCGGTTCGCAAAGGGTGGATTTTACTCCCGCACACGGGAGATGCGCAGCACTTCCGGAATGCGGCGCAGGGCGCGCAGGATGCGGGCCAGGTGCACGCGGTTGGACACCTGCAGGGTGAAGTAGGGGGAGGTGTACACGCCCTGCTCGTCGTCCATGGTGACGTGCTGGATGTTGGAGCCGGCCTCGGCGATCTCGGCGGCGACCTTGGCCAGCACGCCGCGGCGGTTCTCCGCCTCGATCTTGATGGCCGCCTCGAACAGCTTGCCGG
>WYAY01000145.1 GCA_011526165.1 Sulfuritalea sp. | reverse complement strand
TCTCGCCGAGCAGATCGTCCACCTGGGTCGCGGCCGGCCGCACGGTCACCTGCGGGTCGACCAGGCCGGTCGGCCGCACCACCTGCTCCACCACCTGCGACTGGTGCGTCCGTTCGTACTCCGCCGGCGTGGCCGAGACGAAAACGGTCTGCGGCATCAGCTTCTCGAACTCGTCGAAGCGCAGCGGCCGGTTGTCCAGGGCGGACGGCAGGCGGAAACCGTACTCGACCAGGTTCTCCTTGCGCGAACGGTCGCCCTTGTACATGCCGCCCAGCTGCGGCACGGTGACGTGGGACTCGTCGATGAACATCAGGGCGTCGGGCGGCAGGTAGTCGATCAGGGTCGGCGGCGGCTCGCCGGGCTGGCGGCCGGACAGGTGGCGCGAATAGTTCTCGATGCCCTTGCAGAAGCCCAGCTCGTTGAGCATTTCCAGGTCGAAGCGGGTGCGCTGCTCGATGCGCTGGCATTCCACCAGCTTCTGGTTCTTCTGGTAATCCTCGATGCGTTCGCGCAGCTCGAGCTTGATCGCCTCGACGGCGCGCAGCACGGTTTCGCGCGGCGTCACGTAGTGGCTGGAGGGATATACCGTGAAGCGGCCGAGTTTCTGCCGCAGGTGGCCGGTGAGCGGGTCGAACAGCTGCAGCGACTCGATCACGTCGTCGAACAGCGACAGGCGCAGGGCGTATTCCGCGTTCTCGGCCGGAAAGATGTCGATGACGTCCCCGCGCACGCGGAAGGTGCCGCGGCGGAAGTCCACCTCGTTACGCTCGTACTGCATCTCGGCCAGGCGCTTGATGACGTCGCGCTGGCCGATGCGCTCGCCCTCGCGCAGGTGCAGGATCATGCCGTGGTAGTCGACCGGATCGCCGATGCCGTAGATGGCCGAGACGGTGCCGACGATGACCACGTCGCGCCGCTCCAGGAGGGATTTCGTCGCGGAGAGCCGCATCTGCTCGATGTGCTCGTTGATCGAGGAATCCTTCTCGATGTAGAGGTCGCGCGAAGGGACGTAGGCCTCCGGCTGGTAATAGTCGTAGTAGGAGACGAAGTATTCGACGGCGTTCTCCGGGAAGAACTCGCGGAATTCCGAGTAGAGCTGAGCGGCCAGCGTCTTGTTCGGCGCCAGCACCATCGCCGGCCGGCCCAGCCGGGCGATGACGTTGGCCATGGTGTAGGTCTTGCCCGAGCCGGTGACGCCGAGCAGGGTCTGGTACATCAGTCCGTCCTGGATGCCTTCGACGAGTTTCTCGATGGCCTCCGGCTGGTCGCCGGCCGGCGGAAACGGCTGATGCAGGGAAAACGGGCTGTTGGGGAAAATGACGGCCACTTGTCGATGCGGAGGAGGCGGAAGGCGATTTTAGCCCGGCGCCGGCTCGCGCGCCTCCAGTTTTCCCGAGAACAGGCTGGCGGCGACGATCATGGCGCCGCCGAGCCATTCCTGCGGGGTCATCGCCTCCCCGGCCAGCAGCCAGGAAGACAACGCCGCCACCACCAGTTCGAACAGGAAAATGACGATGGCGCGGTTGGCCGGCGTGTGGGTCAGGCCGTACTGGACGAAAAGGTTGGTCGCCAGCAGCACCAGGCCCACCACGCCGACCAGCAGCCAGGCCGGTGCCGGCGGCACGGCCAGGCGGGCCGGCTCGTAGGGCAGCGCGAAGAGCCCGACCAGCGCCACGCCGGCGAACACGGCCATCGACTTCAGTTCGATGGACAGGTCATGCGCCTTGCGGATCAGCACGTTGGCCAGGGCGAAGAGGAATCCGGCGGCCAGTCCGATCCATTCCGCGCCGTTCGCCGGCAGCGGCAGGCCCAGGCTGGGCTGCCACAGCATGACGACGGCGCCGGCCAGCGACAGGGCGATCACCGCCGTGCCGGGGAGACTGACTTTTTCCTGCAGCAGCAGGCGAGCCAGCAGCACGGTCCACAGTGGCGCCAGGTAGAACAGCAGCAGCACCCGCATCACTTCGCCATGCACCGTGGCGAGGACATAACCCAGGTTGCAGCCGCCGGCGACGAGTGCGATCAGCAGCAGCATCCCGCCCGGCCTGGCCCCCGCCAGGCGCCGGCGCAGCAGCGGGAAACCGAGCAGCAGGGCGACCAGATAGGTCAGCGTCGCGGCCAGGATCGGCGGCACGGCCATCTCCTCCAGCACGCGGTAGGGATGCCAGATCAGCCCCCAGACGGTGGCGCCGGCCAGCAGCGAGACCAGGGCGACGGTGTTTTTATTGGCCGACATACAAGGGCCTGCTTATAATCCGGTTTTGCCAGAGAAAAAAGGCGGCAGCCGATCCGCCAGCCGCCGCTTCGACGTGAACCCGAACCTCGACAAGCTCCAGCCCTACCCCTTCGAGAAGCTGCGCCTGCTGTTCCAGGGCCTGCCGGCGCCGGCCGGTCTGCGCGAAATACGCCTGTCCATCGGCGAGCCGCAGCACGAAACGCCGGCCTTCATCAAGGCAGCCCTCGCCGCCCGCCTCGAGGGCCTGGCGAATTATCCCACGACCGCCGGAACCGATGCCCTGCGCGAGACGATCGCGCAGTGGCTGGCGCGCCGTTACGGTATTCCGCCGCCCGATGCCGCCAACCAGGTGCTGCCGGTGAACGGTTCGCGCGAGGCGCTGTTCGCCATCGCACAGTGCGTGGTCGATGCCTCGCGCGGCGACGCCCTGGTGCTGAGCCCCAACCCCTTCTACCAGATCTACGAGGGCGCGGCGCTGCTGGCCGGGGCGCAGCCGGTGTTCCTCAACCACCGGCCGGAGAACGGCTTCGCCTCGGCTTTCGACGCCATCGCGGAAAGCGACTGGCGCCGCGTCCAGCTCGCCTATGTCTGCTCGCCCGGCAACCCGACCGGCAAGGTGCTCGGCCTCGACGAGTGGCGGCGCCTGTTCGAGCTGTCCGACCGCCACGGCTTCGTCATCGCCAGCGACGAGTGCTATTCTGAAATCTATCTCGACGAAACCGCGCCGCCGCTGGGCGTGCTCGCCGCGGCGCGCGCGCTGGGCCGCGACGACTACCGCAACGTCGTGATGTTCTCCAGCCTGTCGAAGCGCAGCAACGTGCCGGGGCTGCGCTCCGGCTTCGTCGCCGGAGACGAAGCCATCCTGAAGAAGTTCTGGCTCTACCGCACCTACCAGGGCTGCGCCATGAGCCCGCCGGTGCAGCAGGCCAGCATCGCGGCCTGGAGCGACGAGGCGCACGTGCGCGAAAACCGCCGCCTTTATCGCGAGAAGTTCGACGCCGTGACGCCGCTGATCGGCGCGCACCTGGAGACGGCGCGACCGGACGCCGGCTTCTACCTGTGGGCGCGGACGCCGATCGCCGATACCGAATTCGCCCGCGGCCTGCAGGGTGAATATAATGTGACCGTGCTGCCCGGCAGCTACCTCGCACGCGAAGCAGGCGGCGTCAATCCGGGCGAGCGTTTCGTGCGCATCGCCCTGGTGGCCTCCCTCGACGAGTGCCTCGAGGCGGCGCGGCGGATCGAGGCATTTTGCAGGAAACTTTGAAGGGAAATCGAATGCAGGACTATCAGCAGATCATCGAGCAGGCCTGGGAAGACCGCGCCGCCATTCAGCCCGGCAAGGCGCCGGCCAAGGTGGGCGAAGCGGTCGAGCAGGTCCTCGCCCTGCTCGACCAGGGCAAGCTGCGCGTGGCCGAGCAGATCGATGGCGAATGGGCCACCCATCAGTGGGTGAAGAAGGCGGTGCTGCTCTCCTTCCGTCTCGAAGACAACCGCGTCATGGACGGCGGCGCGCTACGCTACTGGGACAAGGTGCCGACCAAGTTCGCCAAATACGACGCCGAGCAATTCGAGCGCGGCGGCTACCGCATCGTGCCGGGCGCGGTGGTGCGCCGCGGCTCCTTCATCGGCCGCAACTGCGTGCTGATGCCCTCCTTCGTGAACATCGGCGCCTACGTCGGCGAAGGCACCATGGTGGACACCTGGGCGACGGTCGGCTCCTGCGCGCAGATCGGCAAGAACGTGCATCTTTCCGGCGGCGTCGGCATCGGCGGCGTGCTGGAACCGCTGCAGGCCAACCCGACCATCATCGGCGACAACTGCTTCGTCGGCGCCCGCTCCGAGGTGGTCGAGGGCGTCATCGTCGAGGACGACTGCGTCATCTCGATGGGCGTCTTCATCGGCCAGAGCACACGCATCTACAACCGCGAGACGGGCGAAATCGCTTACGGCCGCGTGCCGGCCGGCTCGGTCGTGGTGTCCGGCAGCCTGCCCTCGGCCGACGGCAAGTACAGCCTCTACTGCGCCGTCATCGTCAAGCAGGTGGACGCCAAGACGCGCGCCAAGGTCGGCATCAACGAACTGCTGCGCGGCATCTGACCGATCCACCACTCGGGAGGCAAG
>WYAY01000144.1 GCA_011526165.1 Sulfuritalea sp. | reverse complement strand
CGCGCCGCGGCGCCGATCGTCGCCGCGCTGAAGGCCCGCCATCCCGGCCATCGCATCCTGCTCACGCACATGACGCCGACCGGCCGCCGCGCTTCCGAGGAACTGTTCGGCGACGGCGTCGAGCGCGTCTACCTGCCCTACGACTACCCCTTCGCCGTGCAGCGCTTTCTCGCGCATTTCCGGCCGGCCGTCGGCGTGATCATGGAAACCGAGCTGTGGCCGAACCTGGTGGCGGCCTGCAAGGCCGGCGGCATCCCGCTGCTGCTGGCGAACGCGCGCCTGTCGGAGAAGTCGGCGCGGCGTTATGCACGCTTTCCCAACCTGACGCGCGCCGCGCTGGGAGGCCTGGCCGCCATCGCCGCGCAGACCGAGCAGGATGCCGCCCGCCTGCGCGCGCTGGGCGCGCCGCAGGTCGAGGTGCTGGGCAACGTGAAGTTCGACATCCTGCCACCGCCGGAGCAGCTCGCGCTGGGCGAGGGCTTGCGGCAGGGCATGGGGCCGCGCCCGGTGCTGCTGGCCGCCAGCACGCGCGAGGGCGAGGAGGCCCTGCTCTTCGAGGCGCTGGCGCGGCGTCCGCTGGGCGATGCGCTGCTCGTCGTCGTGCCGCGCCATCCGCAGCGCTTCGACGAGGTCGCCGCCCTGGCAGCGAAGGCCGGCTTCGCCGTGCAGCGGCGCAGCGAAAACGCGCCGGTGGCGGCGCAGATGCAGGTGCTGCTCGGCGACAGCATGGGCGAGATGTTCGCCTACTACGCGGCCTGCGACGTCGCCTTCGTCGGCGGCAGCCTGCTCGACTACGGCAGCCAGAACCTGATCGAGCCCTGCGCCGTCGGCCGGCCGGTGCTGATCGGGTCGTCGACCTACAACTTCTCGCACGCCGCGGAGCAGGCGCTGGAATGCGGCGCGGCGCGGCAGATCGGCTCGGCGGGGGAACTGCTGGATGCGGCGGCGGAGCTGCTGCGCGACGCAGCCGCGCGCCGGCGCATGGGCGAGGCGGGCAAGGCGTTCGCCGCGCACCACCGGGGGGCGACGGCTAAAACCGTCGAGCTTATCGAATCTCGGCTGGCCAGCCGCCCAACCGCCTGACCAAATCGTCGAGAGTTCGATAGGCGACCTGATGATCGCCATGACGCCGGGTGAGGGATAGCGCGAGATTCGGTGCAACGACGCATAGCTCGGCTTCCGGATACTGCCGCGCGAACGCCGCCATCCCGGAAATATCGACGTCGTCGGCCTGCCACTTGCACTCGATCGCTATCGGGGGCTTTCCCCGCTGCTGGAAAACGAAATCGACCTCGTGTCCCCGCTTGTCCCGCCAGTAGCGTATCTCCCGCGTCTGCAGGCGGGCCTGGAGCTCATTCAGTACGTAATGCTCCCACAGCGCACCACGATCCTCGGGGCGCAGCGGGTGCCAGCCTTTGTAGTGGCAAACGAAACCCGTGTCGAATCCATACACCTTCGGCGCCGACACGATTTCCGTCGGCCGGTGGCTACTGTACGGGCGAATGACATGTGCGACGTGGGTTGCCTCCAGGACGGCCAGATAGTTCGATATCGTCGTGCGGCTGGCCTCGCAAGGACGCGCAAAGCGGGTGGCCTCGAAGATTCCGCCACTCTGTGACATGAGAAGTTCCAGAAAGCGCTGGAAGGACTGCCGCTTCTCCAGACGAAACAATTCCTGGATGTCCTTTGCCCAGTAGGCATCCGCCCATTCCTGGAAATCCCGCTCCGGTACCTGCTCGGCGAGGAAAAAGCCCGGGAGACCGCCATGTAGAAAGCGGCGGTCCAGTCCAAGCTTGCCGAATTCCGCCTGATCCGCGGCTGTCAGCGGTGTCAGCCAGATATCGCGCTTGCGGCCGGTTAGCGTGTCCTTGAATTTCGCCGAAGCGCCCAGCGTCGAGGCGCCGGTCGCCACGATGCGCGTGTCGTGATAATGATCCGCCGCGATTTTCAACAGCTCGGAAGGATTGCCCAGCCGATGCACTTCGTCCAAGACGACCCTCTGTCCGGACACGGCTTTCAGGAAAGCCTCGGGGTCCTCCAATGCACGACGTACGCTCGGCAGCTCGCAGTCGAAGTACTCGACATTCTCAAGACCCTGGCAAAGGCTGGTCTTGCCGACCCGTCTCACGCCGGACAGCCATATGATCGGTCTCTCCGTCCAGGCGGATTCGAGAAGGCCAATCCAGAATGTTCGAGTAAACATGCCAGCAGTATTGCATATGGTGCTACCAAATGCAATTATGCTGGCGTTTAGTACGGGCGGTTATTTCTCGAGCAATGCGTTGATCGCCTGGACGTCGTCCTCGCCCAGGCTGCCGGCGGCGGACTTCAGGCGCAGCTGGGCGATCAGCGTGTCGTAGCGCGCCTTGGCGAGGTCGCGGCGGGTGGCGAAGACCTGCTGCTGGGCGTTCAGCACGTCGATGTTGATGCGCACGCCGACTTCATAGCCCAGCTTGTTCGATTCGAGGGCCGACTGGCTCGAGACCAGCGCCTGCTCGAAGGCCTTCACCTGGGCCATGCCGTTGGTGACGCCGAGGTAGGCCTGGCGCGCGCCGAGCGCGGCGCTGCGTTTGGTGTTGTCCAGGTCGGCCCGCGCCTTCTCGCGCAGGGCGACGGCTTCGCGATCCCGCGACATCACCGCGCCGCCGGCGAAGATCGGCAGGTTGAGCTGCAGGCCGACGGTGGAGGAATGCGAGTCGTAGCCCGGCCCGACGACGCCCGCCGTCAACGTGCCGGTGGCGGAGCTGCGGCCGCGCGTGGCCACCAGGTCCAGCGTCGGTAGGTGGCCGGCGCGCTGCTTGTTGATTTCCTTGTCGGCGATTTCCAGCGCGGCCGTCTGCGCCTGCACCAGCGGGCTGCCGGCCTCGGCGGCCTCCACCCACTTCGCCATGTCGTCGGGCTGCGGGCGCTGCAGCTGCACCTGGGGGCGCAGGGAGGCAAGCGCCTCGGGCACCTTGCCGATCACCTGGCGCAGGGCCTGGCGCTTGATCTCGAGGTCGTTCTGCGCGGCCAGCTCCTGCGCCGTGGCGAGGTCGTAGCGCGCCTGGGCTTCGTGCGTGTCGGTGATGGTGGCGGTGCCCACCTCGAAGTTGCGCTTGGCCGCTTCCAGCTGCTCGGCGATGGCCTTCTTCTGCGCCTGCGCCAGGCTCAGGCTGTCCTGCGCCAGCAGCACGTCGAAATAGGCCTGCGAGACGCGCAGGACGAGGTCCTGCCTGGCCTGGGCGAAGACGGCGTCGGCCTGCACCACCGCCAGCTTGCCCTGGCCGTACTGCTCGATGTTCTGCCAGCGGAAGATCGGCTGGGTCAGGGTGAGCTGGTAGCCGTTGCTGTTGTACTTGGTTTCCATCACGGGCGCACCCGTGGTGCGGCGCTGGAAGTCGACGTCGTTCCAGGTCGTGCTGGCCGAGGCGCCGATCACCGGCAGCAGGCCGGCGCGGCCCTGCGGCAGCTTCTCCTGTCCGGCCTGCCAGGCCGCCTTCGACGAGGCGAACTGCGCGTCGTATTCGATGGCGTCGCGATAGACCTGCAGCAGGTCGGCGCCGAAGGCCGGCGCACCGGCCAGGGCAAGGGAGAGCAGGAGCAGGTTCTTCTTCATGGGCGGACCTCCAGGGGCATCAGGCGGCGGCGGGTTCGACGTCGCGCGACCAGGCGATCACGCCGCCGGCCAGGTTGTAGACGCGCTCGAAGCCGTTCTGCCTGAGGAACATCCCGGCATGGTAGCTGCGCGCGCCGGAGCGGCAGACCATGACGATGTCGGTGCGGCGGTCCAGCTCGTGCAGGCGCGCCGGGATGCTGCGCATCGGCATCAGCGTCGAGCCTTCGATGCGGTAGGCGGCGAACTCGTCCGGTTCGCGCACGTCGAGCAGCAGCGGATCGGGACGCCCCGCGTCCTTCAGCCACTCGCTCAGTTCAACAGCGGTGATATTGACCATTCGTGGTTCCTCAGAAAGCGAATTTGCCCCGCTCCTGCACGTTGCGCAGGCGCGGGATGCTGGTTTCGAACAGGTTCACGCTCTGGTAGCGCCCTTCGGCCACGCAGGTGACAAGGCGGGCCTGCATCAGCGGCGCCTCGCCCACCACGGCCAGCAGGCGGCCGCCGACCTTGAGTTGGGCGAGCAGTGCATCCGAAATCTCCGCCACCGAACCGGACAGGACGATGGCGTCGTACGGCGCCTGCGCCGCCCAGCCCCGGGCGCCGTCGCCCTCGATCACCGTGACGTTGTCGGCGCAGTGGCGCTCCAGGTTCGCGCGCGCCGCGGCCGCCAGTTCCGGCTCGATCTCGACCGTATAGACGTGGTCGCTGCGCGCGCCCAGCAGGGCCGCCATGTAGCCGGAACCCGTGCCGATCTCCAGCACCTTGTCCGACTTGCGCAGCTGCAGCGCCTGCAGCAGTTTCGCCTCGAGGGCGGGCGGCAGCATGGCCGCACCGTGGCCGAGCGGAATCGCGGCTTCGGCGTAAGCCAGCTTGACGTAGGCCGGCGGCACGAAATCCTCGCGCTTGATGGTCAGCAGCAGGTCGAGCACGTCCTGATCCAGCACCTCCCAGGTGCGGATCTGCTGCTCGACCATGTTGTAGCGGGCTTGTTCCAGATTCACGCCTATGCTCCGAATGTCAAAAATTTTAAAGTAAAACTGTCAATAAATGCAATAAGAGATTGTATTTTATGGGTTCATTTATTTTTTACCCGGAACCAGGCTGCATACAGGGCCGGGACGAACAGGACGGTCAGTACGGTGGCCACCAGCAAACCGCCCATGATAGCGAAAGCCATCGGTCCCCACAGCACATTGCGCGTGAGCGGGATCATCGCCAGCATGGCGGCGGCGGCCGTCAGCACGATCGGCCGGAAGCGGCGCACCGTCGCTTCGCGGATCGCCACCCAGGGCGGCTCGCCGGCGCGGATATCCTGCTCGATCTGGTCGACCAGGATCACGGTGTTTCGCATGATCATGCCGCCCAGCGCGATGGTGCCGAGCATGGCGACGAAGCCGAAGGGCTGGCGGAACACCAGCAGCGCCAGTGCCACGCCGATCAGTCCCAATGGCGCCGTCAGCAGCACCATGAAGGTGCGCGCGAAGCTCTGCAGCTGGATCATCAGCAGGGCCAGCACCACCGCCAGCATCATCGGCATGCCGGCATTGATGGATTCCTGCGCGCGGCCGGATTCCTCGAGCGAGCCGCCGATCTCGATGCGATAGCCGACCGGCAGGGTCGCCCGCAGCTCGGCCAGCTGCCGGTCGATGGCCATCGCCACGTCGGGCGCCTGCACGCCGTCGACGATGTCGGCGCGCACCGTCAGGGTCAGCTCGCGGCTGCGCCGCCAGAGGATCGGCTCCTCGAAGGCCTCGCGCACCGTCGCCACCTGCGTCACCGGCACGCTGCGGCCGGCGGCGGTCGGCACCTGCACGGCCAGCACGCGCTCCATGGCGTCGCGCTCGGCCTCCGGCGCGCGCAGCACGATGTCGATGAGGCGGTCGTTCTCGCGGAACTGTGCCAGCGTGGCGCCGCTCATGGCGCCCTGCAGGGCGCGCGAGACGCTTGAGGTGGACACGCCCAGCGCGCGCGCCTTGTCCTGGTCGACATCGACGCGCAGCATCGGCGCGCGCACGCCCCACTCGTGGTTGACGTCCAGGGTGTGGGGCGAGGCGCGCATCGCCCCGGCCACCTGGCCGGCGATCTCCTTGACCTTCGGGATGTCGGTACCGCTGACGCGGAACTGCACCGGGTAGGACACCGGCGGCCCGAGCGCGACGCGGTTGGCGCGGGCGCGGATGCCGGGAAAGTCCTCGGCGAGGATTTTGCGCAGGCGCGCGACGATGCGCTCGCGCCCCTCCAGGTCTTTGGTGAGGATCACGGTCTGCGCGAAGTTGGGCCGGAACAGCTGCTGGTCGAGCGAAAGGAAGTAGCGCGGCGAGCCGTTGCCGACGTAGGTCACCCAGGAAGCGACGTCCGCATCCTCGGCGAGGACCGCCTCCAGGCGCTTCGCCTCCTGCTCGGTGGCGGCGAAGCTGGCGCCCTCCGGCAGCCACAGCTCGACCAGCACCTCGGGGCGGTTGGAGTTGGGGAAGAACTGCTTCTCGGTGAGGCCCATGCCGGCCACGCCGAGAACGAAGAGGCCCGCCGTGGCGAGCATGGTGAGCTTGCGGTGCGTGAGGCACCAGTCGAGGACGCCGCGCAGCCGCGCGTAGAAGGGCGTGTCGAAGACGTCGTGGCCGGCGATGGCGTGCTCGTGCTTCGGCCCCTTGAGGATCCAGTTGCCGATGAAGGGCGTGACGGCGACGGCGGCCACCCAGGAGATGAGCAGGGCCAGGGTCACCACGGCGAAGATGGCGAAGGTGTACTCGCCGGTGGCCGACTTCGCCGTGCCGATCGGCAGGAAGCCGGCCGCCGTGATCAGCGTGCCGGTGAGCATGGGGAAGGCCGTGCTGCGCCAGGCGAAGGCGGCGGCGGCGAGCTTGCCGAGGCCCTGCTCGATCTTGCGCGACATCATCTCCACCGCGATCATGGCGTCGTCCACCAGCAGGCCCAGCGCGATGATCAGCGCCCCCGTGGAGATACGGTGCAGGTCGATGCCGAAATAGCGCATGCCGAGGAAGGTCGCCGCGACCACCCAGGGAATGGTGATGGCCACCACCAGGCCGGTGCGCAGGCCGAGGCTGAGAAAGCTCACCAGCAGCACGATGCCGAGGGCCTCGAGGAAGACGCGCATGAAGTCGCCCACCGCCTGCTTGACGATGCGCGGCTGGTCCGAGACCTGGGCGAACTCGACGCCGAGCGGCAGGTCGGCGCGGATGCGTTCCATCTCGGCGGAGAGGTCCTCGCCGAGCTTGAGCACGTCGCCGTCCCGGGTCATCGACACCGCCAGGCCGATGGCCTGCTGGCCGCGGTAGTACATCTTCGCGATCGGCGGATCGACGGTGTCGCGAACCACCCGCGCGATGTCGCCGATGCGGATGCTGCGTCCGCCCGCCGCCACGCGCGTGTCGGCGACGGCGTCCACCGACGCCAGCTCGCCGGTGACGCGCAGCGGAATCGTATGCGTCGCCGAGTTCACCGCGCCGGCCGGCACCACGGCGTTTTGCGTGGCGAGGGCCTGGCCGATCTGCTGGGCGTCGAGCCCCAGCGCCGCCAGCTTCTGCGGCGAGAGCTCGATGAAGATGCGGTCGTCCTGGACGCCGACGAGGTCGATCTTGGCGACGTTCCTCAGCTTGAGCAGGCGTTGGCGCGCCGCCTCGACGTAATCGCGCAGCTCGGAATGCGTGAAGCCGTCGGCGGTGAAGGCGTAGATGGAGCCGAAGACGTCGCCGAACTCGTCGTTGAAGAACGGGCCGGCGACGCCCTCCGGCAGGGTGTGGCGGATGTCGCCGATCTTCTTGCGCACCTGGTACCAGGCGTCGGCCACCGCCGGCCCGCGCGCCGTGTCGTGCAGCTCGAGCACGATGAGCGACTCGCCCGGCTTGGAATAGCTGCGCGTGTAGCGGAAGAAGGGGATCTCCTGCAGCTTCTTCTCGATGCGGTCGGTGACCTGCCGGTCCACCTGCTCGGCGGTGGCGCCCGGCCACATCGTGCGGATGACCATGGCGCGGAAGGTGAAGTCCGGGTCCTCGCGCTGGCCGAGCTTGAAATACGAGGAAAAGCCGGCGATGGCGATGACCAGGATGAAGAACAGGGTCAATTCGCGGTGGCGCAGCGCCGCCGCGGTGAGGTTGAAGCGGCCCTCGGGATTCACGGCAGGCGCACCTTCTGGCCCGGCTCGAGCAGGCTGGCGCCGGCGGTCACCACCAGCATGCCGGATTCGAGGCCGCCCTTGACGCGCATCTCGTTGCCAATCACGCCGTCGGTGTCGACCTTCCTCAGGCTCACCGTCTGCGTCGCCGGATCGACCACCCAGACGTTGGCCTGCTCGTTGCGCGTGAAGAAGGCGGACAGCGGCAGGCGCAGCGCCGTGTCGTGGAGACTGACTTTTGCCGCGACGCGGGCGCTCATGCCGAGGCGCACCGATTCATCCGCTTCGGACACGCCGATGCGCGCCGTGAACGTGCGCGTGGCGGGATCGGCGGAGGGCGACAGCTCGCGCAGGCGTCCCGCCCAGTTGCGGCCGGGCACGCTGTTCAGGCTCACCTCGAAACCCTCGGCCGCGCGCACGCGCTCGACGTCGCTCTCGGGCACGGCGATGAGAATTTCCTTCTCCTTGCCTTCGGCCACCCGCACCACGATCTGGCCGGCCGCCACCACCTGGCCGGCCTCGGCTTCCACCGCCGTCACCACGCCGTCGCGGTCGGCGACCAGCGTGGTGTAGGCGGCCTGGTTCTTCGCCACGCCGGCCTGCGCCGCGGCCGTCTTCAGCGCCGTCTCCTTGGCGTCGAGCACGGCCTGGCTGACGAAATTCTTCGCGCGCAGGTCGCGGTAGCGCTTCGCCTCGGCCTCGGCCAGCGCACGCGCCGCCTCGGCCTGCGCGGCATTCAGGGCCGCATCCTGGGCATCGAGGCGCGCCAGCACCTGGCCGCGCTTCACCGCCGCGCCGACGTCGACGCGCCGCTCGATGAGCTTGCCGCCGAGGCGGAAGCCGAGGCGGCTCTCGTAGCGCGCGCGCACCTCGCCGGGAAAAGTCAGGCTCCCCGATGCGGCGGCGCCGTCGACCTTCATCACGCGGACCGTGCGCAGGGGCTGTTCCGGCGCCTCCTTCTTCGCACAGCCGGCCAGCAACAGTGCGGCCAGGCCGGCCGCCAGCAGATGTTGGGTTTTCATTGTTGTTCCTTGCGGGTGAAGCGCCGCCGCGCCCAGACGGTGAGATCGTCGAGAAAGGTGTACACCACCGGCACCACCACCAGGGTCAGCAGCGAGGAGGTGATGACGCCGCCGATCACCGCCTGGCCCATCGGCGCGCGCTGCTCGGCGCCCTCGGCGATGCCCAGCGCCAGCGGCAGCATGCCGAAGACCATGGCCAGGGTCGTCATCAGGATCGGGCGCAGGCGCACGCGGGCGGCCTCGAGGATGGCTTCCCGGCGGCCGCTGCCGGCGGTGCGCGCCTGGTTGGCGAAGTCCACCAGCAGGATGGCGTTCTTGGTGACCAGGCCCATCAGCAGGATGAAGCCGATGATGGAGAAGAGATTCAGCGTGCTGCCGAAGACCATCAGCGCCAGGATGACGCCGATCAGCGTCAGCGGCAGCGAGGACATGATGGCCAGCGGCTGCACGAAGCTGCGGAACTGCGAGGCGAGGATCATGTAGATGAAGACGATGGCGAGGAACAGGGCCGAGGCGGCGAAGCCGAAGGCCTCCTGCATGTCCTTGGTCGAGCCGCCCATCACCCAGCGGTAGCCCGGCTTCCATTCCATGCCGCCGAGCGCCGTCTTGATGTCCTTCGACACCTCGCCGGCGGAGCGGCCGTAGACGTTGGCGGTCAGCTCCACCTCGCGCGTCAGGTCGCGCCGGTTGATCTGCGAGACGCCGACGCCCTCCCTCAGCGCGGCGACCTGGCGCAGCGGCACGGCGCGCGGCGTGCCGTCTGGCTGCAGCTGCGAGCTGGTGAGCATGATGCGCTCGAGGTCGGCGGCGGCGTCGCGGTCGGACGGCGCCAGGCGCACGCGCACGTCGTAGTTCTCGTCGTCCGGGCCGCGCCAGGTGCCGGTGTCCTCGCCGGCCAGCAACGGCCGCAGCGCCGCGCCGACCTGGGCCAGCGAGATGCCGAGGTCGGAGGCCAGCTCGCGCCGCATGTCGACGGCGATGGTCGGCTTGGCCGGCTTCAGGCTGCTGTCGAGATCAACCAGGCCGGGAATCTTCCTCAGCCGCGCCTGGGCGTCCTCCGACACCTTCTCCAGCTCGGCGAGGTCGGTGCCCTGCAGGCTGACCACCAGCAGCTTGGCGTTGGAGACCGGGTTCATCGTGCCGACGTTGGTCACCGCGATGCCGCCGATCCGCTGCAGCCGCTCGCGGATCGGCTTGGTCAGTTCGAGCTGGCTGCGCGTGCGCTCGTGG
>WYAY01000143.1 GCA_011526165.1 Sulfuritalea sp. | reverse complement strand
GCCACCATGACCGAGCGGAACGTCGTCAGCGTCGACGAAACAAAGCAGGCGGTCGATCGCCTCGACCGGGTGACGCAGCGGATGCGCGTTTCGGTCGAGCAGTTCGTGGTTTGAGGAGCCGGGCATGATCCAGGAAACCGCAGGTAACTGCGCTACTTGCCGTCCGCAGCGTACGAAGCCAGACGGGGACGAACTGGCCCAGGCGCGCCTCATTGCGCTCAACCTCGCTTGCGAGGCCGCGGCGGCGCGGACTGATGCGTCCGAGATGCAGGTTTTGGCCGAGCGTGCGGCCGCCATCGAATCCCTTTTACGGCAGGTCTGGCGCGATCGATAAATTTGGCATAATCGGGCGTATCTGCCGGCCTCGTGCCAAGGAGGGAATAATAGGGTGACCAGTTTCGATTTCGACGCCTGGCGCGAGCTGGCGGCGAGCGATCCGGCCGAGTACTTCCGCCAGCGCGAGCGTGCGCTGGAGGCGTTCATCCATGAACGTCCGGATCAGGAAGCGGGTCTGCGCGAACTCCAGCGCCAGATCGACCAGGTGCGCGTGCTCTCCGGCAGCCCGGCCAAGGCGGCGCGCGAGCTGGCGCGCATGCTGGGCGACCGCCTCGAGGCCCTCGCCGGCCATCTGCAGCTGCTCGACGAGCAGACCGCCGCCCTGCGAGTGCTGGCTGTGCTGCCTGAACACCGACCGACTAGCGCGAAATAAAAGGTTGTTCCCTGACAGGAGAGGTCCCGGCCGTCGCAGCGATAGGGTTCGGGGCATTCCTGATGGCATGCTGCCGGGCAATGCGCAGCGGTTGCGGATACTGTTCAGCCGCTGCATGCCGGCAGAGCATATCGCGGCGGCTTCGATGCAATAATGCCCAGGGGGGAGCAAAACACTGTTTGCAAGTTGGAGCGCCAGGCATGGCAATCAGTCAGAAAGCGCGGGTTGGGCCTGAGGCACCCGCATCGGAGGAACCGCCCTCCGCGGAAGGTGTCATGCGGGCATGGGGAACATGGCCGGCATGGCTGGTGCTGGCGCTCTCGCTGCTGTTGACGGCAGCGGCCTGGCGCTGGACCGGCGAGCAGGCCCGACAGGCCCAGGAGGTCGAATTCGAGGCGCGCGCCTCGGCGATCCGTGAGGCGCTGAGCAGCCGCATCGCCGGCTACGAGCAGGTCCTCAGAGGCGCCGCGTCGCTGTTCGCGGCGAGTGACGGCGTAACCCCCGTTGAGTGGCGTACTTATCATAGAAGCCTGCTGCTCGAGAAGGCCTATCCGGCCATCCTGGCCCTGGCTTTCGCCCGCGCCTTCACGCACGACGAACTGCCGGCGCTGAAGCGCGAGTTGCAAGGGTACGGCCGGGCTGGTTTCGAGGTGCGCCCCCCCGGTGAGCGTCGGCAGTATGTCGCCAATGTCTATGCCGAGCCTTACGAGGGTCTGAATATCAAGGCCATCGGTTTCGATATGTGGCACGATATACTCCGCCGCGAAACCATGAAGCGCGCCCTCGATATGCGGCAACCGGCCATTACGCCCAAGGTGACGCTGAAGATCGACGAGGACAGCAATCCGGTTCCGGCCTTCATCATGTACATGCCGGCTTTCGACCGCGGCGGACGCCTGCTGGGCTATGTGCTCAGTCCGGTCCGGATGCCGGCGCTGGCTGCCGACTTGCTGGCGCCGACCACCCGGGGCGTCAGCTTCGCCATCTACGACGGTGGAGAATCCTCCGATAGTGCCATGCTGCACCGCAGTCGGCGGACAGATGGCCATCGCCCCCAGTTTCTCAGGAGCGATGACGTCATGTTCGCCGGAAGGCAGTGGTCGATCGAGTTCGCGAGCGAACCCTCGCTGGAGTCTTCAGAAGGGAGACGGATGGCGCAGATCGTGCTCGCGGCAGGGGGGCTGCTCAGCCTCGCCCTTTTTTGGCTGTTGCGCGGGATTGCCCACGGGCGGCAGCGGGCGGTGGCACTGGCGCGCACGATGACGGCCGACCTCCACGAAAAGCAGCGCTTCCTGTCAGACCTGATCGAAAACAACAGCGCCCCCATCTTCGTCAAGGACCGGAGCAACCGTTTCCTCATGGTCAACCGCAAATGGGAGGGTGTCACCGGTCTGGCGCGGCAGGATGTCCTGGGCAGGACCAACCGCGAACTGTTTCCCGCGGAGGTGGCGGATCGGGTCAGCGAGGCTGACCGGGAAGTCATGGACTCGGGCCGAGCCTGCGAGAAGGAAATGGTGCTGCCGACATCGGATGGGTTGCGCAGCTTCATATCGCTCAGGTTTCCCCTCAAGAACGACGCGGGCGAGACGACGGGTCTTTGCGGCGTCATCACCGACATCACCGAGCGCAAGGCTGCCGAGGAGGCGGTGCGGGAAAGTGCCCGCATGATGCGCTTGGTTCTCGACGCGGCTCTGGATGCCGTTGTCAGGATGGGGCGCGACGGCCGGGTACTGGAATGGAACGAACAGGCCGAGCGCATGTTCGGTTATCCGAGGACGAAGGCGATCGGGGTGCCGCTGGTGGAACTGATCGTGCCGCCGCAGCTAAGACAGGCGTACGACGACGGACTGAAACGATTCCTCGAAGGCGGCGATAAACTGACCCTTGGCCGGCGCTTCGAGACGGAGGCCAAACGCGCCGATGGCAGCGAATTCCCGGTAGAAATGGCCGTCGCGGCGGTGGAGGGGAGGGACGGCCTCTTTCTCAGCGCCTTCATTCGCGACATCTCGGAACGCAGACAGCACGAGGACGAGATGCGCCGTCTGAATCGGGACCTGGAGCGGCGCGTGGCCGAGCGTACCGCCGAGCTGCAGACCGCCGTTCGCGAACTCGAATCCTTTTCCTACTCCGTCTCGCACGATCTGCGTGCCCCACTTCGCGCAATCAACGGGTTTTCCCAGCTGTTGGAGCAGGATTGTGCGGCGGGCCTGGACGATATGGCGCGCGGCTACCTGGCCCGCGTCCGCGCCGCTTCGGTGAAAATGGGCAATCTCATCGATGACCTGCTCGAGCTTTCACGCGTTTCCCGACAGTCGCTGCACTTCAAGACGGTCGATCTGTCGCTGCTCTCTGCCGAGATTGCCGCCGAGCTAGAAGTGGCAGAGCCGGGCCGACAGGTGAGGTGGTCGATCGCGCCAGGCGTGGCGGCGACCTGTGACGCCGGGCTGATGCGCGCGGTGCTTACCAACCTGCTCGGCAACGCATGGAAATACAGTGCGCGGCGCAGCGATGCACGCATCGCTTTCGACATCGAGAGGGCGGACGGCGAAATCGTCTATTTCGTGCGCGACAACGGCGTCGGCTTCGACATGCAGTTCGTCGATAAGCTGTTCGGCCCCTTTCAGCGCCTGCATTCGCCGGCGGAATTTCCGGGCAGCGGCATCGGTCTGGCGACCGTGGCGCGCATCGTGCAGCGTCACGGCGGCCGTGTCTGGGCTGAGGGTCGCCCAGGCGAAGGCGCCGCATTCTATTTCACGCTGCGCTGCGGCGGCCTGTAGCACGAACGCCAGGAAGATCGATGCTGATCAAAGTTGCCGCAGACTCGGCTGGAAGTCCGCTTGCACGGCCGTTCATTCGTGGTTGCCATGGGAAAGGGCGTCTGCCTTGTCGTCGTACCCTGGCAGTAGGCGCTTCTGGCAAGAATGCATCCGACACAAATGAGTGTCAGTATTGAACGTCAAGAGGCCCTAGCGTGAAATAGAAAGTGGCGCCCTTTCCGGGTGAGGCTTCGGCCCAGACGCGGCCATAGTGGCGTCTGACGACACGGGCCACCGTCGCCAGCCCTACGCCCGTCCCCTCGAATTCTTGTACGTGGTGCAGGCGCTGGAAAGGCGCGAACAGCTTGCCCGCATACTGCATGTCGAAACCGACGCCGTTGTCGCGGACATGGAAGATGCGTTCGCCGTCCGCCTGCGTGCAGCCGAACTCGATGCAGGCGTTGTCGGCCTTGCCTGAATATTTCCAGGCGTTCTCGATCAGGTTCTGCAGGGCGATGCGCAGCAGCTGCTGGTCGCCCCGCGCCGTCAGGCCGGGCGCGATGTCGATGCGCACCGGACGCTGCGGCGCGCCCTGGCGCAGCTCCTCGACGATCTCGCCGGCCAGGACACTGAGGTCGACCGCCGCCGGCTTGATCTCGGCCCGCTCGATGCGGCTCAGATCGAGCAGGTCGTCGATCAGCTGCGCCATCCGCTTCGCTGCGCGGCACATGCGGCCGACGTAGTCGAGGCCGGTGGCATCGAGCTGCCCGGCGCATTCCAGCTCGAGCAGGCGGCCGAAGCCTTCGATGCTGCGCAACGGCGCGCGCAGGTCGTGCGACACCGAATAGGAGAAGCTTTCCAGTTCCCGGTTGGCGGCGCTCAGTTCGGCCGTGCGCGCGGCCACCCGCTCCTCCAGTTCGGCGTTGAGCCGGCGCACCGATTCGTTGGCCTGCTTGAGGGCGGTGATGTCGACGTCCATGCAGAAGATTTCGGCGATGCTCCCGTCGGACAACACCGGAAACAGGGTCGACAGGACCCAGATTTCACGACCGTCGCGCAGAGGGATGGGCCATTCTCCCGGCTCGCTCGGCTTGCCGCCGGCGCAGATGCCGGCCACCACCGCTTCGAATTCGCGGACGGCCTCCGGCGAACGGAAAAGCAGACTCTGGATCGGGCGGCCGAGCGCCTCGGCGGCAGCGATGCCGTAAAGGTTTTCGCTGGCGCGGTTCCAGTGCATCACGGTGCCGCGGGCGTCGTAGCCCTGGATGGCCACGTTCGGCGTGTTCTGGAAGATGGCCTCGAAGCGTTCCAGCGCCGTGCGCCTGGCCTCCTCGGCGCGGATACGTTCGAGCTCGGCGGCGGCGCGCGCCGCGAAGACCGTGGCCAGCGAGGCGATCTCCGCGCGGCTCTTGATCGGCGCCGTGTCCATGACGACCAGCACGCCGAGCGGCGCCCCCTCGCTCGATTCCAGGCGGATGCCGAAGTAGCCGCGAATGCCGTTCATGGCGAGCGCCAGGTCCCTCGGGAAGCGTTCGGCCACGCCGTCGGGGAAGCAGGCCTCGCCGTGTTCGATGACCTGCTGGCAGGGTGCGTCATCCAGCAGATACACCATGCCCTGGCGGAATTCCGCGCCGGACCAGTAGGCGAGGGCGCGTGCATGCCTGCCGTCCGGCAGCACTTCCGCCACCATGGCGTAGCTCAGGCCGGTGGCCTGGGCAAGGTTGAGGGTGAGCGCGCGGAAGAAGGCGTCGCCGGTGGCGCGCGCCGTGCCCTCGACGATGTGGCGCAAGGCCTTGCTCGCGCGCTCGCTCTCGGTGACGTCGCGGATCAGGGCATACCAGCCGGCGGCGACGACGCCGACGCCGCCGTCCGGCACCAGTTCCACGTCGAGGCTGCGGTACTCTCCCGCGGCGTTGCTGCGGCTGACGGTCAGGCGCACCGGCTCTCCGGCCAGGACGCGCTCGATGGCGGGGGCGATGTCGGCGTAGGCGTCGGTGCCGAGGACCTCCCCGGCGTGCCGGCCGACTATCGAATCCGGCGTGTGGCCGAAGAAACCGGCGTAGGCGCTGTTGGCGAAGCGGTAGATGCGATCGCGGCCCAGTTGCGCGATCATGGCCGGCACGCGCTCGGTGAGCAGGGCGAGTTCCTGTTCCCGTCGGGCCAGCGCGGCCATCTTGCCTTCCAGCTCGCTGCGCGAGGCTGCCAGGGCGGCCAGCTGCTCGGCCAGGGTGCGGGCGGCGAAATAGCCCAGCGCCGTCGCCGTCAGGACGATGACGGACATGATGAAGGCCCGCTGCAGGATCGGCGTCGCGGCGCGGGCCGGCAGCAGTCCGTGCATTTCGAGGAAGGCATAGCCGAACAGCACGACGATGGTCGCGCCGCCTAGGATCAGCATGGCGCGGATGCCGGCCAGCCAGGCGGAGAAAACGATGATGATCGGCAGGGCCAGGGCCGAGTTGCCGTACAGGCCGCCGCTGTAGGAGAGAGCGATCATCGTCGCCAGCCAGGCGCCGTAGCACAGCACGCCGAAGGCGGCCTGGTTCCGGTTGCGCCGCAGCAGCCAGAGGGCGAGCGCGCCGCTGAGCACGAAGGCCGCCGGCCCGGTCAGGCGGTAAGGCTGGCCCTGCTGCGACAGGATCAGCAGCATCACCGCCGCCGGCGCGACGAGGCATACCCAGGCGGTGAAGCGCGCAAAGGCGCGGCGGTTGCTGTCCATTCCTTGCAGCCTGAGATCTGGCATGGCGTGTGAGCCCGACGGGCCGGCCAGGGTAACGCTGGCATCATCTGCGCAAAAGCCGATTCAAGTCAATGGATCGCCGCACGATTGCGAGGGTGGACAGGCAGCGCTGGCGCGGCGGCAGCCGCATCCGGCGAATTGGCGGGTGAAACCCGTCCTATTCCGGCCGCCGGGTCTTGCCGGGGGCGGCAATAATCGCCGCCATGGCTGAAGATTCCGATCTCGAAAAGACCGAACCAGCGTCACCGCGAAGGCTGGAGCAGGCGCGCGAAGAAGGGCAGGTGCCCCAATCGCGCGAGTTGTCGGCCTTTCTCGTCCTGATGGCCGGTTCGGGCGCGTTGTGGCTGACCGGTTCCTGGCTGGGGCAGCGCATCGGCGGCGCCGTCTCGCAGGGACTGACTTTCGGACGCGAGGCGGCCTTCGACACGGCGCGCCTGCCGTCGATGTTCCTCGACAGCGCCTGGCAGGCGCTGGCCGCCATCGGGCCGCTGCTGCTGGTCCTGGTGGTGGCGGCGCTGGCCGGCCCCTTCATGCTGGGCGGCCTCAACTTCACGACCAAGGCGCTGGCGCCGGACTGGACGCGGCTCGATCCGGTGAAGGGCTTCGGCCGCATGTTTTCCATGCACAGCGTGGGCGAACTGGTGAAGGGGGTGCTCAAGGCGCTGCTGGTCGGCGTCGTCGTGGTGTGGGTGGTGCTGCACGAGAAGGAACAGGTGTTCGCCCTGATCGGCCAGCCGCTCGAGCGCGGACTCGCCGCGATGGGCCAGACGATCCTCTTCAGCACCCTGATCATCGTCGGCTCGATGTTCCTCATCGTCGCCGCCGATGTGCCGTTCCAGCTGTGGCAGTACTACCGCCGCCTGCGCATGACCAAGGAGGAAGTGCGCAAGGAGATGAAGGAGTTGGAGGGCGATCCGCAGCTGAAGGCGCGCATCCGCAGCCAGCAGCGCGAGATCGCCCGCCGCCGCATGATGGCCGCCGTGCCCAAGGCCCAGGTGGTGGTGACCAACCCGACGCATTTCGCCGTGGCGCTCGCCTACGACGAGAAGATGCCGGCGCCGCGCGTGGTGGCCAAGGGCCGCGGCGCCATCGCCCGGCGCATCCGCGAGATCGCGCAGGAGCACAACGTGCCGCTGCTGGAGGCGCCGCCGCTGGCGCGCGCGCTGTTTGCCCACACCGAACTCGACCAGACCATCCCGCCGGCGCTGTTCCGCGCCGTGGCCGAGGTGATGGCCTACGTGTACCAGCTCAACGCCTGGCTGGCCCAGGGCGGCCGCCCGCCGCAGGCGCCGGCCGACCTGCCGGTGCCGGCCGAACTCGACCCGGGGGTATCTGAATGAACGGCGAACTCAGCCTGAGAAACATGTTCGCCGGCGGCAACCTGCGCCAGCTCGGCGCGCCGCTGCTCATCGTCATGATCCTCTCGATGATGGTGCTGCCGCTGCCGCCGGTGATGCTCGACCTGTTCTTCACCTTCAACATCGCGCTGGCGGTGATGGTGCTGCTGGTGTCGATGTACACCAAGAAGCCGCTCGACTTCTCGATCTTCCCGACCGTGCTGCTGGTGACGACGCTGCTGCGCCTGTCGCTCAACGTCGCCTCGACCCGCGTCATCCTGCTCGAGGGGCATACCGGCGGCGACGCCGCCGGCAAGGTGATCGAGGCCTTCGGCCACTTCCTCGTCGGCGGCAACTACGCCGTCGGCCTGGTGGTGTTCAT
>WYAY01000142.1 GCA_011526165.1 Sulfuritalea sp. | reverse complement strand
CCGAGGCCTCGAAGTAGACATGCTGGTGGTGCAGGTCGAGCGCGGTCACCACCGTGCTGAACAGCCAGGCCATCGAGGTGCCGAGCGCCACCAGCACGTCCATGTTGCCGGCGCCGCCGCGCAGGGCATTGTAGGCGCCGACGTAGAAGCGCCAGCCGATCCAGAACTGCACCGGCGTGGCCAGCGCGAACTGCAGCCAGCGCGGCAGCATGTCCTCGTGCTCGCCCGTGAACATCGCCCCCATCTGCGCCACCAACGGCAGGGTGAGGACGACGGAAATCCAGAAGCGCTTCAGCTCGGCCCGGTAGGCGGCGGCCTTGCGTGCCTTCTCCGCGGCGCGTGTGTCGCCGGTGGATTCGCGCGCGTCGTAGCCGGCGCGACGCACGGCGGCGATCAGGCTGGCCGCATCGGCCTGCCCCGGCACGTAGCGGATGCTGGCCTTCTCGCTGGCGAAATTGACCGTCGCCTCGACGCCGGGCAGCTTGTTCAGCACCGTCTCGATGCGCGCGGCGCAGGCGGCGCAGGTCATGCCGGAGAGGGCCAGGTCGAGCGACTGCGGCGGCACCTTGAAGCCGGCCTTCTCGATGGTCTCGACCAGCTGCGGCGGGCTCACCGCCGCGGCGTCGAACTCGACGCGGGCGCGCTCGCTGGCGAAATTCACCGCCGCCGAAACGCCGGGCAGCTTGTTCAATTGCTTCTCGATGCGCGCGGCGCAGGCGGCGCAGGTCATGCCCTCGATAGGAAGATCGACGGAGTTGCGGGAATCGGGCGCGTTCATGATGGTTCGATTCTATACGGCGCAGACAATTCCCTGCCAGAGCCTGCCGCCAAGGGACGTGGCGTTGAACAACCCCCATGCGCCAAAACCCAGCACCAGCAGGCCTGCGGCGAGGCGCACGGGGCGCCCCTGCACGACGTCGCGGAAGCGCTTGAGGAGGAAGCCGGCCAGCAGCAGGTTGGGCAAGGTGCCGAGGCCGAAGGCCAGCATCAGCGAAGCGCCACGCAGGGCGCTGCCGGTGAGCAGCGTCATCGACAGCACGGAATACACCATGCCGCAGGGCAGGAATCCCCACACCAGGCCCAGGGGATAGGCGCGCGCCACACTGGTGGCCGGCAGGAAGCGGCGCGTCAGCGGCTGCAGGCGCGTCCATATCCTCTGCCCGCCGCGCTCGAGGAAAGTCAGTCCCTGCGGCACGCCGACCAAGTACAGCCCGAGCGCGACGAGCATCAGGTTGGCCAGCACGTAGAGCGCCATCTGCACCGGCAGGGCGCCCTCCAGCAGCAGGCCGGCCTGGCCCACGGCGCCCAGCAGCGCGCCGGCGACGGCATAGCCGGAGATGCGGCCGAGGTTGTAGGCGAGGTGCAACGGCCACAGCGGCCGGCCGGCCGGCAGATGCACCGTCAGGGCGCCGACGATGCCGCCGCACATGGCCATGCAGTGGGTGCCGCCGAGCAGGCCGACGAGGAAGACGGCGATGTAACCGGTTTCAGGCAATGCGCGGAACGCAGGGACGCGTCAGATGACCTTCGAATAGCGCGCCCGCTCGCGGTCGGCGCGGAGATAGCGGTCGAACACCATGGCGATGGCGCGCACCAGCATGCGGCCGCGCGGCTGCACGCTGATCCACTTGTCGTCGAGCTTGAGCAGGCCGCCCTTCTCCATCTCGCGCAGGTCGGCGATCTCGGCGGCGAAGTAGCGCTTGAAGTCGATGAGATGCGCCACTTCCAGCGCCTCGACGGACACTTCGAAGTGGCACATCAGCGCCTGGATGATGGAGCGGCGCAGGAGATCGTCCGGCGTCAGCTCGATGCCGCGATAGACCGGCAGCACGCCGTTGTCGAGGCGGTCGTAGTATTCGTCGAGCGTCTTGACGTTCTGGCAGTAGCTGGGGCCGACCATGCTGATCGAGGAGATGCCGAAGGACATCATGTCGCACTCGGCATGCGTCGAATAGCCCTGGAAGTTGCGGTGCAGGCGCCCCTGGCGCTGCGCGACGGCCAGTTCGTCGTCCGGCTTGGCGAAGTGGTCCATGCCGATATAGACGTAGCCGGCCTCGGTCAGGCGGCGGATGGCGAGCTGGAGGATCTGCAGCTTGGCGTCGGCGGAGGGCAACTCGCTCTCGGCGATGCGCCGCTGCGGCTTGAACAGCCCGGGCAGGTGGGCATAGTTGTAGATCGACAGCCGGTCGGGCGAGAGGCGGATGACCTCTTCGAGGGTGCGGTTGAAGCTGATGACGTTCTGCTTGGGCAGGCCGTAGATGAGGTCGACCGAGATCGACTTGAAGCCGTTCTCGCGCGCCGCGCGCAGCACGGTCTCGGTCTCCTCGATGCTCTGCACGCGGTTCACCGCTTCCTGCACGGCGGGATCGAAGTCCTGTACGCCGAGGCTCATGCGGTTGAAGCCGAGCTCGCCGAGCAGGGCCACCGTCGCCTCGTCCACCTTGCGCGGGTCGACCTCGATGGAGTACTCGCCGTTGGGCAGCAGGCGGAAATGGCTGCGGATGGAGGCCATCAGCTGGCGCATCTCGTCGTGCGAGAGGAAGGTCGGCGTGCCGCCGCCCCAGTGCAGCTGCACCACGTCGTGGCTGCCGTCCAGGAAGCCGGACTGCAGCGCCAGCTCCTTGCCCAGGTATTTCAGGTACTTGGCCGAGCGGCCGTGGTCCTTGGTGATGATCTTGTTGCAGGCGCAGTAGTAGCAGATGGTGTTGCAGAAGGGGATGTGCACGTATAATG
>WYAY01000141.1 GCA_011526165.1 Sulfuritalea sp. | reverse complement strand
TGGCGAGTGGATAAGCCTTGTATAAGCCTGTGAATTGCCTGTGGGTAAAATGTGGGCAGAAGCATCGGAGCATCCGCTATCATGCGAAGCTGTCATTTCCCGGAGGCATTCCATGCGCGGCACCTTCTGGCCCATCGTCCTTATCGTCGTCGGCGGCCTGCTTCTGCTGTCCAACCTGGGCATCCTGCCGCTGGGCGAGCTGAAGGCCCTTCTGGCCAAATGGTGGCCGCTCATCCTGATCCTGATCGGCGTTTTTTCACTGATGAAAAAGGGCCGCTAAGCGGTTAGCTTACGAATATGTGCCCATCCCGTCCAAACCAGACTGGCCGCCGCCTCGCCCTGCAACGCCTGGCCGCACTTTCCGCCGCCCCCCTGCTGCCCTGGAGCCGCCTTGCCCAAGCATCCCCCGCCTCAACACTGAACGCCCTGCCGCGCACGGCATTGGTGGTCGGCAACAGCCGGTACAAGGATGTGCCGCTGAAGAACCCAGCCAACGATGCCGGCGCCATGGCCGAAGACTTGAAAAAGCTGGGTTTCAACGTCGTTTCCCAACTCGATGCCGACAGAATTGCCATGGAGAACGCCATACGCAGCTACGGTGAGCAACTGGCGAAGAGCAGGGGTGTCGGCCTGTTCTATTACGCCGGTCATGGCTTGCAGGTGTCCTGGCGCAATTTCCTTGTGCCGGTGGACGCCAGCCTTGGCCGTGCGGATGACATCCCGCGCCAGACGGTGGATCTGGCCGCCATGCTAGGCGGCATCGGCAAGGCAGGGAACGCGATGAACATCGTCATCCTCGACGCCTGCCGCGACAACCCCTTTGGCGGCGACCTCAAAAGCGGCAAGGGCCTCTCCCAGATGGATGCCCCCATCGGCACCCTGCTCGCCTACGCCACGGCGCCGGGCAACGTCGCCTCGGACGGTTCGGGCAGCAACGGCCTGTATACGGAAAACCTGCTGCGCGAAGTCCGCTCGCCGGAAGCCAAGATCGAGGATGTCTTCAAGCGCGTGCGCCTTGCCGTGCGGCGCGCCTCGCAGGGCCAGCAGATTCCCTGGGAAAGCACCTCCCTCGAGGAAGATTTTTATTTCATCCCACCCGTCAGCTTGAAGAAGTTGTCCGAGGGGGAACTGGAGCGCCAGTTCGCCGAGGAAGCCGCCCAATGGGAGCGAACCCAGCAGAGCGGCCGCATCGCCGCGGTCGAGGACTACCTCAAGCGCTACCCGAGCGGACGCTTCTCCGAACTGGCCCAGGTGCGCCTCGATCGCCTGCTGGCGAAACAGGGGGAGAAAAAAATCCGTCTGGTCAGCGCGGTGGCCAATCCGTTTTCCAAGGGCACCGGCGCCCTCGACATGAGCTATCGCGTCGGCGACAGCTACATCTACAGCAAGACGGACCTGCTCACCAAGATCGAATCGCGCAAGGGGGGCAACCGCGTCACCGAAGTCACGGACGAGCAGGTGGTCTACAACAAGGGCGCCATGGTCACCGATCTCCTCGGCAATCTCATCCGGCGCCGCGATGGCGCGAGCTTCAGCCCGAGCCAGATGTTCATCGGCGAGTACAGTCTCGGCAAGAAATGGACTACCCGCTACGCGATTTCTTTCGCCAAGGGCGGCGAGGACAAGATCGAACTCGATCTCAAAGTCGTCGGGAAGGAGACGATTACCGTCCCGGCCGGTACCTTCGACTGCTTCAAGGTCGAGGCCCAAGGCTGGGTGCTGGGGATTTCGCAATCGATGGAATATACCTACTGGATCGCACCGGACAAGGTCAACCGCCACATCGCCATGGACATCTGGTGGCGCAAGGGAAATCGCATCTCCCGCTCCGAACGTCAGGAATTGGTGGCCTATACCCGCGCCGATTAAACCACGAAGCGCAGCAGTTCCGCGCCCAGCCGCACCGCCCCCGCCAGCCCCAGCGCCACGCCCACCGACAGCGCCACCGAAAATAAGGCCTCGCGCCGGCCGAGCGTCTTCAGCATCACGGCGAAGGTCGACACGCAGGGGATGTAGAAGGTCAGGAACACCAGGAAGACGAGGATCTGCACCCAGTCCAGGAGCGGCGATATCTCCAGCGTGCCGAGCGCCTGGTACACCATCAGCAGCGACAGCTCCTTGCGCAGGATGCCGAACAGGATCGGCACGCCGAGCGCCGCCGGCAGGCCCAGCCACCATGACGTGACGGGCGTCAGCGCCAGGTTGATCAGGTCGTCGGCGCCGAAATGCGCCAGCAGCGCCAGCACCACGCTGCCGGCGACCAGCAGCGGCGTGACGATGGTGAGGATGTCGCTGGTGCGCGCCCAGGTATTGCGCAGCAGCGCCGGCCAGCGCGGCAGGCGGTAGGGCGGAATCTCCAGCACCATGCCGCGCACGTCCTCCGGGTAGCGCCGGCCGAGCAGCTTGCCGAGCACCGCCACCGTCAGCATGGCCAGGGCAAAGATGGCGATCACGCCGAGGCCGCCGAGGTACTTGCCGCCCAGCGCCAGCACGATGGCCGAGCGCGCCGAGCAGGGCACGAAGGTGATCAGCAGCGAGGCGACGATGCGCTCGCGGCCGCGCGCCGTGGCGGCCACCGCCGAGATGGCCGGCACGTTGCAGCCGAGCCCGATGAGGAAGGGCACCGCCACGCCACCATGCAACCCGATTGAGTGGAAGCCGCGGTCCACCACGAAGGCGACGCGGTGCATGATGCCGGACTCCTCCAGCGCCACCAGCAGCAGCACCAGCGGCAGCATGTAGGGCACGACGATGCCGACCATGCCCACCAGCGCCTCGGCCACCGCCAGGCCGACCACGCCGGCCGTGCTGTCGGGCTGCCACTGCCCGACCCATTCGGCCAGCCGCGCGGAAGTCAGTCCGTCCAGCACGGCGCTCACCTCGAAGACCATGAACAGCACCAGCGCGAACACCGCCAGGCTGCCGATCAGGCCCCAGCGCGGATGCAGGAACAGTTCGTCGAGCCAGCGCTTCCAGCGCTCGCTGTCCTCCTGCGCGCCCAGCCGCGTCACCGCCTCGTACAACAGCGCCGCGCGATGGTGGCGGTCGGCATGCAGCTCGTCGGAGAGCGGCCGCGGCAGCGTCTGCTGGGCGGCCGCGCGTGCCGCCGTTACCTCCGGCACCACGTCGGGGAAATGCTCGGCCAGCTCGCGCAGGAACCAGTCATCGTTCTCCGCCAGCTGCATCAGCAGCAGCGGGCGCGGCACGCGGAAGGCCTCTTCGATCTCCGGCCGCGCCAGTAGCGCGTTGAGCGGCTTCAGGCTCTCGCGGATGTGATCGCTGCACGGTTGCGACAAGGGGCAGGCCTTCCCGCGCGCGGCGTCCAGCGCCGCGGCGAAGAGCTCGGTGAGGCCCTTGCCCATGTGCGCCACCGTCGCCACCACCGGCACGCCGAGCCGCTCCGACAGCGCCTTGACGTTGACGTAGAGGCCCTTCTCGCGCGCCTCGTCCATGCGGTTGAGCGCGATCACCATCGGCCGGCCGAGCAGCGACAGCTCCAGGCTGAGTTCGAGGTCGCGTTCCAGCGCCGTGGCGTCGACCACCTGCAGCAGCACGTCCGGCGCGCGGAAGGCCGCCGTCGGTTGCTGCGGTTCGTGGCGGGCGATCTCCGGCCAGCGGTCGCCCCAGAGCAGATACATCAGCACCACACGATCGGCTTCGCGCAGGCGGTGCAGGGATTCGATCGAGGGCAGGTCGACCAGGGAGATTTCCTCGAGGCCGATGCCGACCAGGCATTCCTCGTAGGCGGATGCGCCGGCCAGCAGGGCCTGGCTGGGCGAGGCGCTGGACGCGGCCTGGAAGATTGAACTCTTGCCGGACTGCTGGCGGCCCACCAGCGCGACGCGCGGTCGCCGCTCGCCGCGCAAAAGAGGGGTATGCAGCGGGATGCGGCCCGCGCCGGAAGAGGCGTTCATGTCCGCAATTATCCCATCGCGGGCGGATCAGCGGCTCGATTCCCAGTCGTGGCTGTGCGTGTGGACGTGCTCGATGCCGTCGTGGCGATGGCGGTGGCGATGCACCAGGTTGGCGGCCTCCAGCAGCGCGCGATCGCGCAGGGCTTCCTGAAGCGGGCCGTCGTAGAGCAGCCGCCCGCCCTCGCCGAGGACAATGGCGCGCTCGCCCAGTTCCGCCGCCATCGACAGGTTGTGCGTGCTGGTCACCACCGTCCTGCCGCAGTCGAGCAGGTGATCGACCAGCCAGCCCGAGGCGCGCGGGTCGAGGCTGGAGGCCGGCTCGTCGAGCAGCAGCAGGCGCGGCTCCAGCGCCAGGATCGCCGCCAGCGCCACCTTCTGCTTCTGCCCGCCGGAGAGCGAGAACGGCTGCGCGTCGAGCAGCGGCGCAAGGCCGAGCGCCGCCGCCCAGCGCTCGGCGCGATCCTCCGCGTCGGCGAGGCCGAGCTGGCGCGGGCCGTAGGCGATCTCGTCGCGCACGGTGGGGTTGAACAGCATCGCCTCGGGATGCTGGAACAGCAGCACGACTTCGCTCCTGAAGCGGCGCGCGAAGGCGCCCTGCTTCAGGCGCGCCGGCGTCACCTCCTCGCCCAGGTAGCGGAACCGGCCGGCCTGCGGCGCCACCAGGCCGTTCATCAGCTTGAGCAGGGTCGACTTGCCGCAGCCGTTGGCGCCGAGCAACACCAGCTTCTCGCCCTCGCGCACGGAAAGCGAGACGCCGTCGAGGATGGGCGGCGCGTCGGGCCAGGCGTAGCGGATGCCGTCTAGTTCGATCATGGTTTCTTGTAGGCAGTAACCACGCCCGGGCGGCGCGGTCGCCAGACAGGACCGCCCTCTCCCCCGACCCCTCTCCCGCATGCGGGAGAGGGGAGACCCGCGTAGTCGTCGAACGCCCCGCGCGAGCGCATCGCCAGCGCCGTCTCGGCGGCCATGCACACCGACTTGTCGAGCAGGTGCGCGGCCTGCGCGGCGGCGTGGCGCGCGCGGTCGTGCAGGCCGGGCGCGGCGGCGTTGCGGCTGGCGAAGGCGAGGCGGAAATCGCGCAGCAGGCGCGAAAAGGCCTGGACCTGCCCGGCGGCGAGCGTGACGACGAAACCCAGCGTCGGCGAGAAGCGCACGGCCTCGAGCAGGTTCACGCGGGCGACGAACCAGAAGCCGAGGTAGAGCAGCAGCAGCACGCGCAGGTTCACCAGCAGCAGGTACTGCGCCGAGAAGCGGCCCTGCCAGAGCGACATCGCCGCGTAGCCCAGGCTCACCGCCAGGTTGAAAGTCAGTCCCGCCAGCACGGCGCGGCGGGCGATGCGCCAGCGCCCCGCGCCGCCCGCCGCCAGCGCCGCGGCGAGCAGCGCGGCCAGCAGCCACGCTTCGTGGATGAAGGTCACGGCGACCACCGCCGCGAGGTAGGCGAGGAGCCAGCGCGTCGCCGTCATGCCGCGCACCATTTCCTCGCCCGCGCGAAGCGCCACACCAGCACGGTGAGCAGCGCCTCGCCCGCCCCGATGAACAGGTGCGGAATCAGCACCGCCGGCAGCGTGACGGCAGGGCCGAAGGGGAAGAACAGCGGCGTGCCGTCCTCGCGCTGCGCGATGGCCGGCTGCAGGCCGAGCGCCAGCGCCACCAGCAGCCCCGGCAGCACCACCGAAGCCCAGGCGGCGACGGCCACCGCTGCCGTCTCGTCCAGCCTTCGCAGCCCGCGGAAGGCGGCCACCGCCGCCAGCGACCCGCACAGCCCCATCGCCAGCGCATTCACCGCCAGCGCGGTGATGCCGCCGGCGCCGAACAGCAGCGACTGCAGCGCCAGCACCAGGCTGTAGGCGAGGAAGGCGAGGCGCACGCCGAACAGCAGCGCCAGCATGGCCACGCCGAGCGCATGGCCCGAGGTGCCGCCGGGAATCGGCACCATCACCAGGCCGAGGCCGTAGGCCAGCGCCGTCATCGCCGCCAGGCGCGGCACGGTCTCCTCGTCGAGCGTGCGCCGCAGGCCGCGCGCCGCCCACGCCCAGGCCAGCCCCGCCGCCGCGTAGGCGGGGAGATAGGTCTGCGGCGAAAGGAAGCCGTCGGGGATGTGCATGTCCGGGATCAGAAGAGATAGGAAGCGCTGATCAGCAATCGGTATTTCTCGAGGCCTTCGGCGCCCTGCTGCTGGCGCTGCTCGTTGAGGTCCTTCCAGATCGCCTTCTTCACGCCGACAGCGAGGCTGAAACGGTCCCAATAGATGCGCACGCCCGGCACGGCGTAGAGCATGCGCCCGCCCGTGCCCTGCTCGCCGACGCCGTCCACCACGTCGCGGCCGAGCTTGAGGAACTGCAGTTCGAGGCTGAGGTCGGTGCGCAGCTTCTGCTCCGGGGCGGTGTGGATGCGGTAGGCCAGGCCGCCGTTCAGGCGCAGTTCGCGGCCGAAGCGCGTGGTGAAGTCCGTGCCGGTCGTGTAGTCGGTGGCGTAACGATGGGTCTTGAACCAGAGCGTCGATGCCTCGGCGTTGAAGGTCAGCTTCGGCGTGATCATCTTCGTGGCGGTGAGGCCGAGCGTGTACGACGGCTTGCCGAAGCCGGTGGACATGCCCGGGTCGATCGAGCCGTCGGGCAGCCGGGTGTTCGGGCGGCCTGTCGGCAAAGTCAGTCCGCCGAAGACGGTGAAGTGCCAGTCCTCCATCTCGTCCAGGCTTTCGTTCTTCGGCACCAGCGAGAACGCCTTGCCGTCGTGACGGAAGCCGACCTGCCCGAGCAGCGAGGCGTCGGCCCAGCCGCGCGTCCTGAAGCCGCCCGACTCGTCGGCCTTGACGTTGTGCGGCACGAACAGGTAGCCGGAGAACCAGGGCGTGAAGCCGTGGCCCACCCCAAGCATGGTGAAGCGCGAGTAGTCGCCCTCCACGTCCGGCCGCGCCAGGCGGCCGCGCTGGAACTTGGCGTGGTCGATCTTCAGCGCCAGCAGCGTGCTGCCCTCCGGCAGCACCGCCGAGGTGGCGGACTCCACCGGCGCACCGGGGCCTTCCAGCGCGGCGGCGCCGACGCCGGCAACGCCATGATGGGCGAGCGCCGGTGCGGCGACGAGCGACAACAGGACGGCAAGATGGCTTTTCATTGCGTTTTCTTCCTTCGCACGAACAGTTGGAAAATTCCGAACAGCGCCAGCAGGAGGCCGGCGCCGAACATCAGCTTCGCCGGACGGTCTTCCGCTGCCGGCGCCGCGGCACTCGCACCGCCGCGCGGCGGATCGAACTTCAGGTCGACGCCGTGGCCGTCGGCGGCAAAAGCGCGCAGCCGCACTTCGCCCGACGGCGGCGACAGGAACACCGCGCGGCCCTGCGCGTCGGTGCGGCCGACGGCGTGCGGCTTGTCGCTGCCCGCGGCATACACCTCGAAGGCCTCGAAGGCGAAGGGCTGGCCGTCGGCAAAAGTCAGTCGCACCGACACGGCGTTCTGCGCTTCGACGGCGTGATGCACCTCGTGGGCGAAGGCCGGCGGGAGCGCCGCCAGCATCAGGCAGAGGGGAATGAGCCGCCTCATTTCGCCGGCAGCTCGAAATTCAGCGTCGTCGCGCGGACCAGCGCGTCGGCCTGGCCGTCGTCAAGCGGCGTCTCCAGGCTGGCGGCGATCATCTGCAGGCCGCCGTGGCGGATCTTCAGCACCACCGTGCCGTCCTCGCCCGTGGCGCCGCGCGTGGCGCCGTCGTAGGCCACCGGCACGCCGGCGCGCGGCTTGCGATCGAGCGTGACGCGCACGGTGAGCTTGTCATCCACGCCGAAGCGGAAGGGATCGCCGACGGGGGTGATCTCCAGACCGGGCGTCAGCGGCTGCGCCAGCGCGGCGCTCCAGCGCTCGAGGCGCTTCACGGAATCCTCCGAGCGCCAGCTCTTCAGCACGCCGGCCATGCCGGCCTTCGGCGCGTTCTTCGTCTCCCAGGCGGTCTTCGTCCAGTAGCCGGAGGAGGCCGCAACGACCAGCGCGGCGCAGTCGCCGGCGACCCTGGCCGGATAGCCGCCCGCGACGGCGAGCGGCCGGGTTCTGCCCTGCGCATCGGCGCACAGCGCCTGCTGCACGAAACCCGCCGCGTAGGGCACGCGCTCGGCGCCGGCATGCGCGCCGGTGCGGTGGCCCTGCTGCAGGACGTAGGCGCCCGCCTCCCGCTCCAGCCAGAGGTCGTGGGCGGCGGCCGGCACGGCCGGCGCCAGCAGCAAGAGCAAACATCGTGTGAACTTCATCGAATTCCTCTTAACAACAATCGTGCCAGCCCGGGCCTGGATTCCTGCCCATTGAATGTAATGGGGTATTTGCCTTTGGACAGGCTGCGGGCGGCAATCCCGCAGCCGGTATGAACAATTATAGGAAAGTTCTTATCCGGCCAGCGGCAAGGTCAGGGTCAGCACGGCGCCGCCCCCGGGGTGGTTGGCGGCGGCGAGCTGCCCGCGGTGGCGCTCGACGATGCCGTAGCTGATGGACAGGCCGAGGCCGGTGCCCTTGCCCACCGGCTTGGTGGTGAAGAAGGGATCGAAGACCTGGCCGAGGGCATCCTCGCGGAAGCCGGTGCCGTTGTCGCGGAAGGTGAGCACCGCGCTGCGGGCGCGCCTTTCGCCCCGGATCTCGAGCCGCGCATCGGCTTGGCGCTCGGTGCTATCGATGGCGTTCTGCACCAGATTCACCAGCACCTGCTGCATCTGGCCGGCCGAACCGGAAACAGGGATCTCCTTCGGCACTTCCACGACGACCTTGATCTTCGAGCCGGAGGCCTTCACCACCCAGTGCACCGAGCGCTCGAGCACCTCGGCCAGATTGAAGGTTTCCTCCTCGCCGCGGTCCTGCGCCGAGAAGCGCTTGAGGCCGGCGACGATGTCGCGCGTGCGCTCGGCGCCCTCGATGGTGCCGTCGATGAGCGGCTTCATGTCCTCCATCAGGCGGTCGATGCGCAGGGTCTTGCGCAGCTCGGCGATCTCTTCCGCCGGCTTGCCGGCGTGGAGGGCGGCGAGGTATTCCTGCATGCGGCTGCCGTAGCGCTGCAGGGCGTAGACGTTACCGAGGACGAAGCTGATCGGGTTGTTCAGCTCGTGCGCCACGCCGGCGACGAGGCGGCCGAGGGAAGCCATCTTCTCGGAGTGGATCAGTTGCTGCTGGGCGAGCTTCAAGTCCTCGTGCGCCTGGCGCAGCTGCTCGTAGGCGCGGCGCAGGTCGCCGACCGGGCGGCCGGTCATCACCATGCCGACGAACTTGCCGACCGGCGACAGGCGCGGCGTGCAGTTCACCGCCACCGGCATCTCCGGCGCATAGCGGCACTTGAAGTGCAGCTCGCAGTCGTGGATGCGCTCGCTGTGCAGGTCGCGCAGGAAGCGGCGCGCCTGCTCGCTGGAGGCCTCGTCGGCGAAGAGATCGATGAGCGGCGTGCCGCGCAGCTCGGCCTCGCTTTTTCCCACCAGGTCGGCGAGCGCCTGGTTCGCCTCCTGGATGACGCCGTGGCGGTCGCACACCACCAGCACGTCGGACATCGAGGTGAGTACGCTGAAGATGAACTTCTGCGTCTCCTCCAGCTTGGCGTTTTTCTCCTCCAGCGCCACCTCGTACTGCAGCAGGTCGGAATACACCTCGTCCATCTTGCGGATGACGTCGATCCAGACGTCCTCGCCGACGCCCTCGGGCGGGTGGTCGAGGACGTGCGGCGGCAGGGTCGGCAGATAGACCTGCGTGGATTTGTCGTCGGGTCGCTTGGGCATCGTCAGTTGTGGGAGCGGCGTCCACGCCGCGAATCGGCGGCCGCACCCCAAGGGTACTTCCTGCGGGGCGCAATCGCGGCATGGACGCCGCTCCTACATGACCCCTCAGCTCTTCGGACGGCTGTGCACATGGTAGGGATGGTCCGGCCCGTGGTGATGGCCGTGGTGATGCTTGCGGCCGGCGTTGAGGTCGGCCGGGATCAGGTTGAGCGCACCGTGGCGCACGCCGCGCTCGGCCATCATGGCGTTGGCGAACTCGCGCACCGCCGCAGTCGGCCCGCGCAGGATCACCGCCTCCATGCAGTTCTCGTGGTCGAGGTGGGCGTGCAGGGTCGACACGGTGAGGTCGTGGTGGTCGTGCTGGGCGGCGGTCAGCCGCTCGGCGAGGTCGCGCTCGTGGTGGTTGTAGATGTAGGACAGCGCCGCGATGCAGTCGGGCGCCTCCTCGCGCGCAAGGCGGCTCGCCTCGAGCTTCTCGCGCAGGATGTCGCGCACCGCCTCGGAGCGGTTGCTGTAGCCGCGCTCGCGGATCAGCCGGTCGAATTCCTTCGCCAGCTTCTCGTCGAGCGATATGGTGAAGCGTTCCATGGCCTCTCCTCAAGGCAGCCGCTGCGCCGACCGTGCCGGCGCCGATATCTGCCTATGTTACAGAGGTTGCGGAGGCTTGAGCGGCCTACCAGTAGTTCTCGAAGGCCATCTGGCCGGCGACACCGCGCCGGGCGGTCTGCAGGCCGCGCGCGGAGAGCTGGCCGCGCAGTTCGCGCGCCATCTCCGGGTTGCCGCAGACCATGACGCGGGCGTCCTCGCGCGTCAGCGGCACGCCGGCCGCCGCCTCGAGGCGGCCGTCGGCGAGCAGCTGCGGGATGCGCGCCGCAAGCGCCGCCGTGCCGGGCTCGCGCGTGACGACGGGAATGTGGCGCAGCTGCGCCCGCGCGCCGGCGAACAGAGCCTCATTGGGCAGCGCCAGGAGGTCCTCGCGGTAGGCGAGCTCGGCCTCGCGCCGCACGCTGTGCACCGCGATCAGGCGCTCGAAGTCCTGCCACACCTGCGGCTCGCGCAGGATCGAGACGAAGGGGCCGAGGCCGCTGCCGCTCGCCAGCAGCCAGAGGTCGCGGCCCGGCGCCAGCGGGTCGAGGGTGAGGAAGCCGTAGCTGGCCTTCTCGACGAGGATGCCGTCGCCGGCCCCGAGCGTTGCCAATCGTTCCGAGAAGGCGCCGCCCGGCACCAGCACGGCGAGGAACTCGAGATGCTCGTCGTAGGCCGCCGAGACGACGGAGAACGGCCGCCAGACCGCCCCGCCCTCGCCCTCCAGCCCCAGCCGGGCATAGTGGCCCGGCGTGAAGCGGAAGCCCTTATAGCGTGTCAGGCGGATGGTGAGCAGCGTCGGCGTCCAGCGGCGGATCGACAGCACGCGCTCCGCCGTCCATTTCGCGCCGCCGGGCGGCGGCAGGCCTGCCGGAGGGCGGCGCAGGCCCGCTTCGACGATGACGCCCATTTCCGTGCTCCCTATGCTGGCGGTTAATGATGCATATCACTTACATCTTCAATATAGCGCCGCTGCAGACGATAAGCAATATATTCTCTACATCTTATATGGCATGCCCCTACTCGCGTCGCAGCTCGTCGCGCTTTTCCTTGACGCGGCCCCAGCGCTCCGCCTCGGGCAGGGCGTCCTTCTTCTCGACGATGGCCGGCCACAGGGCGGCCAGCTCGGCGTTGAGCGCGATGTACTCCTGCATGCCGTCGGGCACCTCCTCCTCGGCGTAGATGGCCTCGACCGGGCATTCCGGCACGCACAGCGTGCAGTCGATGCACTCGTTCGGGTCGATCGCCAGGAAGTTCGGCCCCTCGCGGAAGGCGTCGACGGGGCAGACGTCGACGCAGTCGGTGTGCTTGCACTGGATGCAGGCTTCGGTGACGACGTAGGTCATGGCTATGCCTCCAGAAGGGCCGCCCCGAGGGAGGCATGCGCCCCCTCCGGGGGCAGCGAACGAATGTGAGCGTGGGGGCTCATATCTCCTCCCTTCACGCGGCGGCGCCGGCCGGATGCAGCGTCACCTTGGCCACCACCGGGCAGTCGCCGCCGGGCGCGCAGGGCTCCGCCGCCTTCTTCACGGCCATGGCCGACCAGCGCTTGCGGGTCGGCGCGTCGGCGGCGCCGAGGTTGGCCGCCGTCGGCGGGATCGGCTTGCCCTCGGCGAGCAGCTTCTCGGCGCGGCGCAGGCCGAGCAGCGCCGCGCCCATGGCGCCGTTGAGCTGGCCGAGTCCGTTCGGCGCGATGTTGAACCTGTCCTTCAGGTTGTCTTCGAGCGCCTTGATCATCGCCGCGTTGTGCGTCATGCCGCCGGTCAGCATGTAGCCGGCTTCCAGGCCGACGCGGCGCATCAGCTGCACGGCGCGCCCGCCCAGCGCCACCATGGCGCCCATCATGATGTCCTCCGCCGGCACGCCGTTGGCGAGGTGGTTGATGACCTCGGATTCGGCGAACACCGCGCAGACGCTGCTGACCTCCACGGGCTTGGTCGCGCGCAGCGCGTAGGGGCCGATGTCGGCGGTGGTGAGCCCGAGGTAGCGCGCCGTCTTCTCGAGGAAGGCGCCGGTGCCGGCGGCGCACTTGTCGTTGAGGCGGAAGGCGCGCACGCGGCCGTCGTCGTCCACGCGGATGGCCTTGATGTCCTGGCCGCCGATGTCGAGGAGGGTGCGCGTGCCGGGAAAGAGATGCACCGCCGCGTGGGCGTGGGCGGTGAGCTCCGTCACCTGGGTGTGGCGGAAGGCCACGGTGTGGCGGCCGTAGCCGGTCGCCGCGACGTAGGTGACGTCCTCGCGGGCGACGCCGGCGTTCTTCAGCAGTTCCTCGAAGACGCCTTCGGAGGCCTGGTTGAGCTTGAAGCCGGTGCGGCGCACCGCCTGGCCGACGACCTTGCGCCGGTCGTCGATGAGGATGGCCTTGGAGTAGGTGGAGCCGATGTCGATGCCTGCAACGTACATGATCAAGCCTCCTCTGCCATGGCGAGCGCGGGCTGCGCCGCCGCGCCGAACATGCGGTCATGGGAAAACAGCGCGGCGCCCAGCGCCCCGCAGAAATGCGCGTCCTGGCTGACGTTGATGCGCATGCCGATCAGTTCCTCGATCAGCTTGACCATCGCCACGTTGCGGCTGACGCCGCCGGTGAAGGTCACTTCCGGCTCGATGCCGACGCGCCGCGCCAGCGACACGCAGCGGCTGGCGATGGCCTGGTGCACCCCCATCAGCACGTCCTCGGACGGGATGCCCTTGGCGAGGTGGCTGATGATCTCCGACTCGGCGAACACCGTGCAGGTGGTCGTGATGCGCACCGGGTTGGTCGACTTCATCGCCAGCGGGCCCAGCTCGGCGAGGGGCATCTCGAGGGCGTAGGAGGCGGCGCCGAGGAAGCGCCCGGTGCCGGCCGCGCACTTGTCGTTCATGGTGAAGTCCTCGACCTTGCCGTCGGCGCCGACGCGGATGGCCTTGGTGTCCTGGCCGCCGATGTCGATCACCGTGCGCGTCATCGGGAACAGCGAGACCGCGCCGCGCGCGTGGCAGCTGATCTCCGTCACCTGCTCGCGGCCGAAGGTCACCTTGTACCGGCCGTAGCCGGTGCCGGCCACCCAGACGACGTCGCCCTCGGCGATGCCGGCGTTGTCGAGCGCGGCGCGGAAGGCGTCCTGCGCCACCGTCACCATGCTGGTCTCCATGTCGAGCAGCGCGCGCCCGACGATCGCCTTGTTCTCGTCGACGATGATCGCCTTGGTCTGCGTCGATCCGACGTCCACTCCTGCAACGTATTTCATGGTCTCCTCCTTAAGCGGCAACCGTCTTGCGGGCCAGGGGCGCGCCGCCGCCGCGCTGGTGCAGCGCTTCGAAGAAGGCGTCGACGCGGTTCTTGATCTGGGCGTCCGACCAGTAGCGCGGATCGATCAGGTCGGATTCGATGTACAGCGTCGGCACGTCGAGCCGCTTGTTGATGAACTCGCGCGTGTCGGCCATGCCGGACGAGACGAAGCGGCAGCTCTTGATGCCGTGGAAGACGACGCCGTCCACCGCGTAGTCCTTGATCTGCTGCGCCAGGCGCTCGTGGGCGAAGAACTGGTTGGACAGGCCGCGCTGCGCCGCCAGCGCCGTCACCTCGGCCAGGCTCTCCAGCGGGCGCGAGGTGTCGTAGCGCAGCTCGGTGGCGTCCATGCCGCCGGCGGCGAAGGTGAGGTAGTCGGAGTAGGCGAAGACGCCGCCCCAGGTCTCGAACAGCTCGACCAGGCGGCGCATCGAGACGTAGCACGGCGTGCCGGAGAAGAGCAGGCGGAAGCGCTCCTCGGCCACCCGGCCCTCGCCGCGGCCGACCTTGGCCTTGAGGTGCTCTTCGAGCCGTCGCATGAACTCCACGCCCTCCTCGGTGCCGCGATGCACGTTCATGATGCCGATGTAGGTGAGGCCGTCGAGCATGGCGTTGAAGGGCGCCGGGCACTGGCGGTTGAGCGCCATGACGTTGTTCCAGTGGTCCACCATCTTGTTCACGCGCGCTTCCACCTCGGCCAGTTTGTCCATGTCGAAGCGCTTGCCGGTGATGCGCTCGCACTGGGCGATCAGCTCCTTGAACTGCGCCTCGACCCAGCGCGCGTCGGCGGCGTGCTGGGCGTCGCCGGGACGCACCTGCCAGCCGGCGGCGCGCTGGCCGGGCAGGTCGAGCACGAAGGTCGGCGTCTTCAGCCAGCGCTCCCAGATCTCGGCCCACTTGATGAAGGTGCCGCACATGTTCGAGGCCACCGCCAGGCTCGCCTTCGGGATGCGGCCGGCCGGATGCTCGTTCTCCTTGAGGATCAGGCCGACGTCGGCCTTGACGTAGGAGCAGACGTCGGGCGACATGCCGTAGTCCTCGGACAGGCGGATGTATTCCTCGGAAGCCTTGCGCACGCCGGTCTGCAGCGAGTTGATCTCGGGGAAGACCAGCTCGAAGTCGAAGGCGCGCAGGATCTCGACGGCGTTGCCCATGACGAAGACGTTGGCGACGGCGGCGTTGCGCGCGTTGGCCGTCTCCAGCTGGGCGTACCACTCCTTGATCAGGCGCTGGCCCTCGGCGCGGGGATCGAAGTCGTCGGCGGTCGTCGGGGCGGAGTGCTGCAGGGTTGCGGTGCTCATGTCTCTCTCCTTTTCTTATGCGAGTGCGAACAGCAGGGATTCGGCGAAGGTTTCCACCTGCATGGACATCTGCTCGAACGAGGTCATCTTTTCCTCGAACTCGAGCACCAGGTAGGGGATGTTCTCCGCGTCGAGGTGCTTGGACCAGGCGAGCTGCTCGTCGAGGCCGGGCTCGCAGAACTTCGCCGCGGTGAGGATGGCGGCGTCGGCCTTCGACTTCCTCAGCATGTCCATCAGGTAGTCTTCCTTCATCTTGCGCGCGTCGTGCTGCACCGGGCTCGCGTCCGAGCGCTCGACATAGCTCTCGGCCAGCGCCCAGATCGGGTCGCCCGTCTCCGGCACGTCCTCGGTCAGCCAGCGCAGGCCGACGAGGATGTCGTCGTCCACCACGTAGCAGGTCTCGTCGATGGCCTCCAGCATCTCCAGGGGCGGCTGCTCGCAGAAGCCGCCGACGAAGACCACGCGCGGCTTGTCCTGCG
>WYAY01000140.1 GCA_011526165.1 Sulfuritalea sp. | reverse complement strand
GGCCGTAGATGCGCAGCTGCTCGTGCGCGCCGATGCGGTAGCCGTCGGTGGTCAGCAGCGCCACGCTGTCGGCGCCGTGGCGCACGACGCAGCGCGCCGCCAGCTTCGCCGTGGTGGTGGTCTTGCCCACACCAGTGGGGCCGACCAGGGCATAGGCGCCGCCGGCATCGACGATCTCGTCGCTGCTGCTTGCCGTGTGCAGGTTGCGGCCAAGCACGCCCTTCAGCCAGGCCTGCCCCTCCTCCCGCGTGGCGTTCGCCGGCAGGCTGTCGACCAGGCGGCGCGAAAGCTGCGCCGAAAAACCGGCGTCGAGCAGTTCGGCAAGCAGCAGGGTCTTGGCGGGCGCCTCGCGGGCCAGCCCCGTCCAGGCGAAGCCGGCCAGCTGCTGCTCGATCAATCCCTTGATGCCGGCCAGCTCGCGCAGCAGCTGGCCCTCGCCGCCGCCGGCCGCGGCGGCGCCGTCCTGCGCGGACTGACTTTTGCGGACTTCCGGGCGAGCCGGGACGGCGGCCGGCTTCGCGGCGCCGGGCTGCCAGGCGCGCACGGCCTTCTGCTCCGTCGCCGGCGCGTCCGCTGCGGCCTTGCCCGGGACGGGCCCGCGCCTGCCGCCGGACAGGCTGACTGTGAAATCCTCCTCGCGCTCGATGCGCGGCGCAGCGGCGAAGGGCGCGGCCAGCTCCTCGGCGGGCAGCTCGCTCGCCAGCATGGCGGTGATCTCGACGCCGTCGTCCACGCTGCGGTTGGACAGCACGATGGCGTCGCCGCCGAGTTCTTCCTTGACGCGGCGCAGCGCCTCGCGCGCGGTGGGAGCAAAGTAGCGCTTGATGTTCATTATTTACCTCCGATGATGGCGGTGACCTTGATGGTGCGCGAATCCGGCACTTCGGCATTCGCGATGACTTTCAGCTGGGGCACGGCACGGCGCAGGAAGCGCGACAGCAGCCAGCGCAACTGTCCCGGCACGAGCAGCACGGCGGGCATTCCGACCTCTTCCTGGCGCTGCGCGGCGGCGGCGGTCTGCTTGAGCAGCGTGTCGGCCAGGCCCGGCTCGATGCCGCTGCCGTCGGGGCCGGCCGTCTGCACCGCCTGCAGCAGCACGCGCTCGAGCGAGGGATCGAGCGCCATTACCGACAGGTCGGCGTTGCCCGGATAGAGCTGCTGCACGATGGAGCGGCCGAGCGCCACGCGCACCTGGGCGGTGAGCTCCGTGGCATCCTGCGTGCGCGGCGCATGCTCGGCGACCGTCTCGACGATGCTGCGCATGTCGCGCAGGGTGACGCCCTCCTCCAGCAGGTTCTGCAGCACGCGCTGCACGATGGCGAGCGGGATCTGCTTCGGCACCAGATCCTCGATGAGCTTCGGCGCGTCCTTGGCGAAGTGGTCGAGCAGGGCCTGGGTCTCCTGCCGGCCGAGCAGTTCGGCGGCATGGCTGAGGATGAGGTGGTTGAGATGGGTGGCCACCACCGTGCTGGCGTCGACCACGGTGTAGCCGAGCACGTGCGCCTGGTCGCGCAGGCCGGTCTCGACCCAGACGGCCGGCAGGCCGAAGGCCGGGTCGCGCGTCTGCGCGCCCGGCAGCGCGCCGGAAACGCGGCCCGGGTTGATGGCGAGGAACATGCCCGGCCAGGCTTCGCCCGCGCCGATCTCGACGCCCTTCAGCAGGATGCGGTAGCCGTTCGGCTTCAGTTCCAGGTTGTCGCGGATGTGCACCGGCGCCGAGAGGAAGCCGACCTCCTGGGCGAACTTCTTGCGCAAGCCGCGGATGCGCTTCAGGAGCTCGCCGTCCTGGTTCTTGTCCACCAGCGGGATCAGGCGGTAGCCGACTTCCAGCCCCAGCACATCCACCGGCGCCACGTCGGACCAGCTCGCCTCCTGCGCCTCGGCCGGCGCCGCCGCCACGGGGGCGGCGGGCTTCTCCTCGGCGGGCTGCCTGCGGCGCTGGACCATCCAGTACGCCAGTGCGCCGACGGCGCCGGCGAAGAGCAGGAAGGCGAAGTGCGGCATGCCGGGGATCAGGCCGAGGATGCCGAGGATGCCGGCCGTCAGCATCAGCACCTGCGGGTTGGAGAAAACCTGGCCGACGAACTGCTGGCCGATGTCCTCGTCGGTGGCCACGCGGCTCACCACCAGGCCGGCGGCGGTGGAGATGATCAGCGCCGGGATCTGCGCGACGAGGCCGTCGCCGATGGTCAGCAGCGTGTAGTTCTGCGCTGCACGCGCCAGCTCCATGTCGTGCTGCATGACGCCGACGACGAGGCCGCCGATGACGTTGATGAAGAGGATCAGGATGCCGGCCACCGCGTCGCCGCGCACGAACTTCGAGGCGCCGTCCATCGAGCCGAAGAAGTCCGCCTCCTGGGCGATCTCGGTGCGGCGCTTCCTCGCCACTTCCTCGCCGATCAGGCCGGCGTTGAGGTCGGCGTCGATGGCCATCTGCTTGCCGGGCATGGCGTCGAGGGTGAAGCGCGCCGAAACCTCGGCGATGCGCCCGGCGCCCTTGGTGATGACGACGAAGTTGATCAGCACCAGGATGATGAACACCACCAGGCCGACGGCGTAGTTGCCGCCGACGAGGAAGTGGCCGAAGGCCTCGATCACCTTGCCGGCGGCGTCGCCGCCGGTATGCCCCTCGAGCAGGATGACGCGGGTCGAGGCGACGT
>WYAY01000139.1 GCA_011526165.1 Sulfuritalea sp. | reverse complement strand
CCGCCGCCATCGAACTGGCCGCCTCCGACTGGTGCGCCGTCGCCCCGGCCACCTGCGAGGAGGTGCTCGCCAGCTGCGCCGCCGCGCTCGCCACCCCTTCGGCATTGGCCTTCAGGTCGGAAACCATGCGGCGCAGGCTCGCCTGCATCTTGTGCGTGGCCGCCATCAGGCTTGTCGTGTCTCCCGCCTTGACGCGAATCTCCGCCGTCAGGTCCCCCTGCGCAATGCGCTCGACCGCCGCCTTCGCTTCGTCCGGCTCGCCGCCCAAGGGACGCGTCACGGAACGAATGATCCACAGCGCCACCACCGTCGCAAACACCAGCGCCAGCCCCGCCAGCGCCAGCATCAGGGTGCGGGCCTGCTTGTAGCCGGTCTCGGCTTCCTGCACGCTTTTCTCCATCAGCTCGCCCTGGAAGGCTACGAGGGCATTCACGCGCTGGCGGTATTCGACGGCAGTGCGGCGGAATTCACCCATCAGGAGGGCACGCGCATCTTCCTGGCGGCCGGCCTCCACGAGACGGATCACCTCGTTCTGCTTGTCGATGAACTCGGTGCGGCTGTCCACGATTTTCTCGAACAATTCCTTGCCCTTCGGCTGATTGAGCGTGGTTTTCAGCTTCTCCCAGGCTTTGCCGATGCCGGCGCGGCCGGCGAGGATGCGCTCCTTGGCCACCTGCTGGACGTCCTTCGAACTCGCCAGGGTCATGTCGCGCGCACCCAGACCGATCTCGTTTACTCCGGCCAGTCCTTCCTGCAGCAGGGCCACCTTTTTCCACTTGTCATTTGTGATGTCTTCGAGCGAAGCGTGCAGGTCGCCAAGCCGGCCAATACCCATCCATGCGACGAGCACGAGCAGCGCCACCACTACGCCGAAACCAAGTCCCAGGCGCTTTGCAACGGTCAGATTGTTCATTTCGCTTCTCCTCCATGATCGATATGCCGCGCGCAGCCATACGCAGCCGCGGCGAAAGGACATGACGACGGATTCTGGAAATCCGGGCGGGGATTGGGCCCGAGACGCCCGCACGGACTCGGCGGGCTGAACGCTCACGCCGCAGCGCAGCACAAAGGCTGCGCATCGGCACGACTATTCATGCCTCAACCAACGGCGGCATAACGGAAAGCTTTAGGAAAATATTTTCGAGCGCCGTGTTGCGGAGACTGACTTTTCTTCAGCCGCCCGGCTGGACCACCGGGGCCTTGAGCCGCAGGGTGGCGGTCACCTTGCCGGCGGCCTCGGCCAGTTCGAAGCGTGCGCCTTTCGGCGGCAGCAGCATGCGGACGAGTTCCAGCCCGCTGCCGCCGCTTGCGGCGCGGATGTCCGGCGGCAGGCGGCCGGCGTTGACGATGCGGATTTCCGCCGCGCCGGCGGCCAGGTCCGCTTCGACGGCGATGCGCGCCTTGCCGCCCGGCTTGACGTGCTTGACGGCATTCATGACGAGCTCGTTGACGGCCAGCGCCAGCGGCACCGCATCCTTTTCGGCGACGACCAGGCAGGGATCGCAATGCGGCGGAATGACCACCTCGATGCGCGCCAGGCCGAGCGATTCCGCCGCCGCGGCGATGCCGCGCAGCAGCGCGCACAGCTCGATCCGGCCGCTGGCGGTGCGCGCCATCAGGCCATGCACCGTGGCGAGGCCCTGCAGCTGGGCGGCCACCTCGGCCAGAGCCGGCGCCAGCTGCGGCTGGGCGGTGGCGGCGCGCCGCAGCAGACCCGTGGCGCCCTGCAGGCTGTTCTTGATGCGGTGGCTCACCTCCCGCACCAGCGCGTCGCGCTGGCCTTCGAGCGATTCCAGGCGGCGCTGCTCGGCTTCCTTGCGTTCGGTGATGTCCTCGCTGAAGCCGGCCGCCATGCGCTCGCCGGCGGCGTCTTCGAACAGATAGCTGCGTGCGGCGATCCAGCGCAGCTCGCCATCGGGACGGCGGATGCGGTACTCCACTCGCGCCGGCCCCCGCCGGCGGTCTGCCTTGTAGTCGAGAAACACGCCGAGGTCCTCGGCAAGCACCAAATCCTGCACCGCCGCAGGGTTGGCGTAGATCGCCTCGCGCGTCAGGCCGAAGACGCGTTCCAGGGCCGGATTGGCGTAGATCAGCCGATCGTCCTCGACCACGCGGATCCAGCAGACCTCGTCCATTACCTCGGCAAAAGGGAAGACCGGACTGGCGGACGCGGTCGGCGCATCCGGCAGCCGCAGCGTCTGCGTCAGATCGCTGACGATGGCCAGGATGGCCGGTCGGCTCTTGAAGCGGATCGCCAGGCCCATGACGCTCACTGTGAACACCCGGCCGTCGCGCGCCAGGTGTTTCCATAGGCCGGAGTAGCGCAGGCCCGGCGGCCAAGTCCTGGCACAGCGGTGCGTCCGCTCGACCTCCTCCGCCGGGCGGATGTCGTAGAGGCTCAGGCGCAGGAACTCCGCCTCGCCGTAGCCGTAGAGGCGCAGCGCCGCCGCATTGGCGGCCAGCATGGCGTGGGTTTCGGCATCGAAGATGTAGATGGGAACAAGTGCGCGCTCGATGTGCAGCGTTTCGTCGGCCTCGTCTTCCGCCTGCCGAAGGTTGTCCGGCAGCGCTTCCTGCAATAACCGCTGGATCTCAGGCATGCGCTTCTCCCGTCCCGCCGCCCAGCGTGAAGTAGAACGTCGCGCCCAGCCCCACCGCGCCTTCGGCCCAGATTCGCCCGCCGTGCAGGTTCAGGATGCGCCGCACCATGGCCAGGCCGATGCCGTTGCCCTCGAAGTCCTGCGGCGCGTGCAGGCGCTGGAAGGCGCCGAACAGCTTGTCGGCATATTTCATGTCGAAGCCGGCGCCGTTGTCGTGCACGAAATACACCGGCTCGCCGCCCTCCCCCTCGATGCAGCCGAAGCCGATGCGCGCGTGTTCGCGCTGCGCCGTGAACTTCCAGGCGTTGCCGATCAGGTTCTCCAGCGCGTCGTGCAACAGCGTCGCGTCGCCTCTCGCCGCCAGGCCGTCCTGCACCTCGACCGCCACCTGCCGCGCCGGCCCGGCGCTGGCCAGCTCGTCGAAAATGACGCGGGCCATCGCGCTGAGATCGACCGCCTCGATCCTGATCTCATGGCGCGCGACGCGGGAAAGGTCGAGGATGTCGTCGATCAGGCTGCCCATGCGCACGCTGGCGCGGCGGATGCGGCCGAGGTATTCCTGCGCCTCGGCCTTGCCGCAGCCCTGGCAGGTTTCCTCCATCAGGCTGGCGAAGCCGTTGATGCCGCGCAGCGGCGCGCGCAGGTCGTGCGAGATCGAATAGCTGAAGGACTCCAGCTCGCGGTTCGACTCGGCGAGACGGCGCGTGCGTTCGGCCACCCGCCGCTCCAGCTCGGCATT
>WYAY01000022.1 GCA_011526165.1 Sulfuritalea sp. | reverse complement strand
TTGTCCGGATGGTTGGCGCGCAGGAAGTAGCTCTCGTAGAGCCCGCCCGCCATGCCGGGGCGGAAGCGCGAGGCGTTCCAGGCGTCGCGGCGCTGCTGCAGGGTGCTGATGGCGTCGCTCATGGAATTTGCCAGTCGATGAAGTAGCCGCTGCTGCGCCCGCCCTTGCCCGTCGGCGTCAGGCAACCCTTTTCCACCAGGTCGGCCAATTCCCGGTAGGCCGTGACGCGGCTGGTTTTGGTCAGGCTCATGTATTTGCGCGTGGTGATGCCGCCTTCGAAGCCCTCGGGGCCGGCGTCGAGGAGACGATTCAGCACCTTGCGCTGGCGCCCGCTGAGATCGGTGCCCTGGTGGCGCAACCAGAAGCGGGCCTTGGCCAGGATGTTCGCCACGGTTTTTCCCGCCGCGCTTGCCGAGGCTTCGACCTGCTCGAGAAACCATGCCAGCCAATCGGTGATGTCGAGTCCGCCGCGCTGGGTGCGCTCCAGGACGGCATAGTAGGCCTTCCGTTCCCGCAGGATTTGCGCGGAGAGGCTGAACAGGCGCTGCGGCTGCCGCTCATCCTGCGACAGCGCCATGTCGGTGAGGGCGCGGGCGAGCCGGCCGTTGCCGTCCTCGAAGGAGTGGAGCGTGACGAACCAGAGGTGGGCGACGCCGGCACGGATGAGGCCGTCGAGTTCGGCGGGCCTGGCTTCGAACCACGCCATGAAATTGCCTAGCTCGGCTTCCAGCCCTTTCCGGGGAGGCGCGACGAAATGGATGCGCTCCCGGCCGGCGCCACCCGAGGCCACTTGCATCGGTTCGTCGCCGCGCAGTTCTCCGCTGCGGATCGTGTGCAGCCCGGAGCGGCCGGACGGAAACAGCGCGGCGTGCCAGCCGAACAGGCGTTCGGCGGTCAGCGGCTTGTCGTGCCGCCTTGTTGCATCGAGCAGGACTTCGATCAGGCCATCCACTGCCCGCGGCGGCGCGGGCAGACCGGCCGTTGGCAGGCCGAGGTGGCGCGCCACAGACGAGCGGACGGCATCGAGGTCGAGGCGTTCCCCTTCGATGGCGCTGGTGGTGAGACCATCCTCGACGAGAATGGCTGCCGCCGCTTCGAGGGTCAGTCCGGCATCCAGCAGTCGCGTGGCCCCGAGCGCCTTGCCCTGGGCCAGGCGTGCGCGTGCGAGCCGGGGCGCAAGCGCGCCCTGATCCCAGCGCAAGCGAGGCCATTCCGTCTCCTGCCAGATCCATCGTTGAAGCGTTTGCATGCCTTATTCGCTCCATATAATGAAGCGATTATGCGATCCAATCGCTTCATTGGCAAGTCAGGCCGCCAGCAGTTCGAGCAGCGCCGCCCCGAAATTCTCCAGCTTGCGCGCGCCGATGCCGCTGACGTGGCGCAGGGCATCGAGGCTCGACGGGCGTTCGCGTGCCAGCTCCAGCAGCGTGGCGTCGTGCAGGATGACGTAGGCCGGCACGCCGTGTTCCTTCGCCGTGGCGGCGCGCCAGGCGCGCAGGCGCTCGAACAGGGCGTGTTCCTCGGCGGTCAGGTCGCTGTCGATGCGGCGGCTCTTCGTCGTCGCGGCCTTCTTCTTCTCCGGCGCGCGGCGCAGCGGCACGTCCTGCTCGCCCTTCAGCACCGGGCGGCTGGCGGCGGTGAGGATCAGTGAGCCGTGGGTGTGGTCGACGGCGAGCAGGCCGAGCGCCACCAGCTGGCGGAAGATGCCGCGCCATTCCTTCTCGGGAATGTCCGCGCCGATGCCGTAGGTGGACAGCTTGTCGTGGCCCCACTGGCGCACGCGCTCGCCCACGCCCTCACCTCCGCGGCCCATCAGCACGTCGATGACGTGGCCGGCGCCGAAGCGCTGGCCGGTGCGATAGACGCAGGACAGCGCCTTGCGCACGGCTTCGGTGCCGTCCCAGGTCTGCGGCGGCTCGAGGCAGGTGTCGCAGTTGCCGCAGGGGCCGCTCTCCTCGCCGAAGTAGGCGAGCAGGCGCTGGCGGCGGCAGGCGGTGGTCTCGCACAGGCCGAGCAGGGCGTCGAGCTTGGCGCTGCCGATGCGCTTGTGGCGCTCGTCGGCCGGCGATTCGAGGATCATGCGCCGCTGCTGCACGACGTCGGCCAGGCCGTAGGCCATCCAGGCGTCGGCCGGCAGGCCGTCGCGCCCGGCGCGGCCGGTCTCCTGGTAGTAGCCTTCGATGCTCTTCGGCAGGTCGAGGTGGGCGACGAAGCGCACGTCGGGCTTGTCGATGCCCATGCCGAAGGCGATGGTCGCCACCATCGTCACGCCGTCCTCGCGCTGGAAGGCGTCCTGGTTGCGGGCGCGCTCGGGCGAATCCATGCCGGCGTGGTAGGGCAGGGCGCGGATGCCGGAGGCCACGAGGAAGGCGGCGGTTTCTTCGACCTTGCGCCGCGACAGGCAATAGACGATGCCGGCATCGCCTTCGTGCTCGGCGCGCAGGAAGGCCAGTAGCTGGGCGCGCGCGTTGGACTTCTCGACGATGCGGTAGCGGATGTTGGGCCGGTCGAAGCTGGAGACGAAGACGCGCGCGTCCGGCAGCTGCAGGTTGGCGAGGATGTCGCGCCGCGTCGTCTCGTCGGCAGTGGCGGTCAGCGCGATGCGCGGCACGCCCGGCCAGCGCTCGTGCAGGAAGCCGAGCTTGAGGTACTCCGGGCGGAAGTCGTGGCCCCACTGCGAGACGCAGTGCGCCTCGTCGATGGCGAAGAGGGCGAAGCCGTGGCGCTCGGCCCGCGACAGCTGCCAGGCGAAGTGGGGCGAGAGCAGGCGCTCGGGCGAGACGTAGAGCAGGTCGAGTTCGCCCTGCGTGAAGGCCCGCTCGGCGTGGTCGGCCTCGAAGGCGTCCTGGCCGGAATGGATGCAGGCGGCGCGCACGCCGGATTCCTGCAGCGCCGCCACCTGATCGCGCATGAGGGCGATCAGCGGCGAGACGACCAGGGCGGCGCCCGGCCGCAGCAGGGCCGGGATCTGGTAGCAGAGCGACTTGCCGCCGCCCGTGGGCATCAGCACCAGGGCGTCGCCGCCGCCCGCGACGTGCTCGATGATCTCCGCCTGCCGGCCGCGGAAGGCGGCATAGCCGAAGGTGTCGTTGAGGATGGCGAGGGCGGTCATGAAGGAATCATCGTGCGGGTGTGAAAAATGTCCCGGGGCGCCGGGCGGCGAATGTTAAAACGCGCGCATAACAGGATGACGGCGTGCCGCACCCCGCCGATTGCAGGCAGGGGGCAGGCGCGACGCGACGGCGGACGGCCAAACAGAGGTTTTGCAGCATGTCGAGTTACGTCTACCGGATAGAGAAGCTGGCCAGGTTGCTGAAGACGAAGGAGCCGCAGTTGCGGCTCGAACGCCAGTTCGGGCCGCCCCTCGATTATCCCCAGAAAATGCTCGAGACGGTGCGCAAGCAGCTGCCTGCCAGCCGTGCCGTCTACCGCCTCGAGTGCCAGACCCGCGCGCCGCAACCCAACGGCGCCGACACCGTCCTCCTGCGCATCCCGGCGCGCAACGCGCTGTTCGCCGAAGTGACGCGCATCCCGGACGAGCGCAACCTCGCCTCCGGGGTGGTCTATTTCGGCGTGGACGACGCCGTGAGTCCGACCAACCGCCTGAGCCCGCACCTGGCCATTCCCTTCGAGAAGGTGGATGTGCAGGTGGGCGGTCGCTGGCTGCCGCTGACGCGCGAGACGCTGGCCGGCCTTTCCGCCTAATTTCCGTCCAGCACGGCCGCCGCCCCGGCGGGAGCGGCGATGCGAAAACCGAGCCGCACCGATTTCCTCGCCAGGGCCAGCAGCGCTTTGTCCTTGCTGACGAGCATGTCGGCGCGCGCCGCCCGGGCCAGTTCGAGGAATTTCTGGTCGTCCGGGTCGCGGCAGGGCGGCAGCGGCGGCAGCACGTCCCCGGCCGCCTCGCAGGGCCGGGCGAGGGCGTCGTATGCGTCGAGGATGCGGCGGGCTTCATGCCCGGGGATTCTGAACTGCGGGTAGCTCAGCACGTGAGCCAGCTCGCTGCGGCAGGCGGCGCTGACGAAACAGGCGGCGCGGCCCTCGTCCAGGGCGCGCCTGATCGGCGCCACGGCGGGATCTTCGAAGTGCAGCAGATCCAGCACGACGTTGGTGTCGAGTACCAGGCGCAGCATCAGAGGCCCAGTTCCCTGCAGACGTGCTCGGCCAGCGCGAGGCAGGCGGTCAGTCCCGGCGACTCGATGCCGAACAGGTTCACCAGCCCCGCCACGCCGTGCGCAGCCGGCGACTGCACCAGGAAATCCGCCGCCGGCTCGCCGGGCCCGGACAGTTTCGGCCGGATGCCGGCATAGGCGGGGGCGAGCGCGCCGTCGGGCAGTCCCGGCCAGTATTTGCGTACTTCGGCGTAGAAGGCGTCGCCGCGGCGCGGGTCGATCGTGTAGTCGATGGCGCCGATCCATTCCACGTCGGGGCCGAAGCGCGCCTGGCCGCCCAGGTCCAGCGTCAGATGCACGCCCAGCCCGCCCGGCTCGGGCAGGGGATAGACCAGGCGCGAGAAGGGCGCGCGGCCGGCAAGGGAGAAGTAGTTGCCGCGCGCATAGCGCAGCGCCGGCAGGTGGCACGCATCGAGGCCGCCGATCGCCGCGGCGACCTTCGCCGCGTGCAGGCCGGCGCTGTTGATGAGGAGTCCGCAGACGAGGCGCATCGGCTCCGCGCCGCCCACCTCGAGCAGGAAGCCGTCGCCGCGCGCCTCGGCGCGCACGAGCGGGCTCATCAGGGCCAGCGCGGCGCCGTGCGCCTCCGCTTCGCCGAGCAGCGCCAGCATGAGGCCGTGGCTGTCGACGATGCCGGTGGAGGGCGAGAGGAGGGCGGCGCGGGCCCGCAGCTGCGGTTCCAGCGCACGCGCCTCGGCGGCGCTGAGCGGCTGCAGGTCGGCCACGCCGTTCCGCAGGGACTGACTTTTCAGCGCGGCGAGCTTTTCCTCCTGTTCAGGCGCGGTGGCGACGATCAGCTTGCCGCAGCGGCGGTGGGCGACGCGGTGGGCAGCGCAGAATTCGTAGAGGCGGCGATTCCCTTCGACGCACAGGCGCGCCTTGAGCGAGCCGGGCGGGTAGTAGAGGCCGGCGTGGATCACCTCGCTGTTGCGCGAGCTGGTCTCCAGGCCGATGGCGTCGTGGGCCTCGAGCACGATCGTCTCGATGCCGCGCAGCGCCAGCGCCCGCGCACAGGCGAGGCCGACGACGCCGGCGCCGACGACGACCGCGCCGACTTTCTCCGTCATGCCGGCAGCTCCAGCTGCAGGGCGACCCGCGCCGGGTCGGGCTCGTCCTGAAAGCGCACCACGCCGAGCGGCGGCGCATGCAGGCGCGCGCGCAGCGCCGCGACGTTCTCTTCCACGCAGGCCATGGCTGGATCGACCTGGCTGGCGACCCAGCCGGCCAGGCGCAGGCCGCGCGCGCGGATGGCCTCGGCGGTGAGCAGGGCGTGGTTGAGGCAGCCCAGCCGCAGCCCCACCACCAGCACCACCGGCAGGCCGAGCCGCGCGGCGAGGTCGGCACCGTCGTGCGCGTCGCTGAGCGGTACGCGGAAGCCGCCGGCGCCCTCGACGACGAGGAAATCCGCCAGTCCGCGCAGTTCATCGAAGCGATGCGCGATGATTTCGAGATCGATCGTGACCCCGTCGCGTCGCGCGGCGAGGTGCGGCGACAGCGGCTCGCGCAGCAGGTAGGGATTGACGGCTTCGCGCGGTGCGGCGACGTTGCCTGCGGCGACCAGCGCGTCGACATCCTCGGCGCCGCCCGCCGCCACCGGCTTCATGCCCAGCGCGCGCAGGCCCTGCGCGGCGGCGGCGCGCAGCAGCGCCGCGGCGACCAGCGTCTTGCCGACGCCGGTGTCGGTGCCGGTGAGGAAATAAGCCTGGTGCATCGTTCCGGTTCCTCAGGGCTCAGTGTGGGGCGTCCGCGCGCCGATCTCCCCCTCTCCCCGCGAGCGGGGAGAGGGGGCGGAAAACGGGTCGCCATACCTGCGCGAATGCCGATGGATCATCGTTCCAGTCCCGTCAGCGCCTTCACCAGCCGTCCCACCTGTTCCTCGGTGTGCGCGGCGGAGAGCGTGATGCGCAGGCGCGCCGAGCCGGCCGGCACGGTGGGCGGGCGGATGCCGGGCACCCACAGGCCGCGCTCGTAGAGCTTGGCGGCCACGTCCATGGTTTCGGCGTTGCCGCCGATCACCAGGGGCTGGATTGCCGTCTCCGAGGGCAGCAGGGTCCAGCGCTTCGGCTTGAAAGATCCGCGCAGTTGAGCAATGCGCGCGGCGAGGGCGGCGCGACGTTCGTCTCCCTGCTCGATGAGGTCGAGCGCCGTCAGCAGCGCATGGGCGATGAGCGCCGGTTCGGCAGTGCTGAAGATGTAGGTGCGTGCCTTCTGCAGGATCCATTCGACGGCTTCGTCCGTACCGGCGACGAAGGCGCCGGCACCGCCGGCCGCCTTGCCCAGCGTGCCCATGACGACGAGACGCGGCGATTCCAGACCGAAATGCGCCGCCGACCCGCGCCCCTGCGGCCCGAGCAGGCCGAAGCCGTGGGCGTCGTCCACCAGCAGCCAGGCCTTGTGGCGTTCGGCCAGCGCCAGCAGTTCCGGCAAGGGCGCCACGTCGCCGTCCATGCTGAACACCGCGTCGGTGACGATCAGCTTGCGCTTCGCGCGCGAGGCGGCGAGCGCGGCGGCCAGCGCCGACAGGCCGCAGTGCGGATAGACGTTGAGTTCGGCGCGGCTCAGGCGCGCGGCGTCGATGAGGGAAGCGTGGTTGAGCCGGTCGGAGAAGATGGCGTCGCCGCGGCCGACCAGCGCCGGCACCGCGCCGAGGTTGGCGAGATAGCCGGTCGAAAACAGCAGGGCGCGTTCGAAGCCGGTGAAGTCGGCGAGGCGTTTTTCCAGGGCGGCATGCGGCGTCATGTGGCCGCAGACCAGCGGCGAGGCGCCCGAGCCGAGCCCGTAGCGGCGCGCGCCTTCCTGCGCCACGGCGGCGAGCGCCGGATCGCCGGCCAGGCCGAGGTAGTCGTTGCTGCAGAAGGCCAGCATGGGGCGGCCGTCGACGACCAGCTCCGGCGCGCAGGGCGAATCGACGACGCGCCGCCGGCGCCGCAGCGCCTGCGCGTCGAGCGCGGCAAGCTCATTGGAAAACTCGGCGGAAAAGTCAGTCACGGCAGCACGGCGTCGAGTGCAGCTTGGGTGCCGCTGACGAGCAGTTCGATCTCCTCGTCGCCGAGGATGTAGGGCGGCATGAAGTACACCGTGTTGCCGAGCGGGCGCAGCAGCAGGCCGCGCGCCATCGCCTCCTGGTGGAAGCGCCGCGCGAAAAGCGGATCGTCTGTGTTCGCATCGAAGGCCCAGATCATGCCGGTGTGGCGGTAGTGCGCGACGCGCGGGTCGGCGGCGAGCGGCGCGGCGGCCGCATCGATCTGCGCGGCCAGCCGCCGGTTGGCCGCGATCACCCCGTCCGTCTCGAAGATCTCCAGCGTGGCCAGCGCGGCGCGGCAGGCGAGCGGGTTGCCGGTGTAGGAGTGCGAATGCAGGAAGCCACGCGCCGTGCTGTCGTCCCAGAAGGCGGCGTAGACGGCGTCCGTCGTCATCACCGTTGAGAGCGGCAGCGTGCCGCCGGTGATGCCCTTCGACAGGCAGAGGAAGTCCGGCACGATGTCCGCCTGCTCGCAGGCGAAGAAGCTGCCCGTGCGGCCGCAGCCGACGGCGATCTCGTCGGCGATAAGGTGCACGCCGTAGTGGTCGCACAGGGCGCGGGCCCGGCGCAGGTATTCCGCGTCGTGCATGGCCATGCCGGTAGCGCATTGCACCAGCGGCTCGACGATGAGCGCCGCCACTTCGTGGTGGTTCTCGGCGAGGGTGGCTTCCAGCGCGATGGCCGCCGCCACCGCCGCGTCGCGCGGCGTCTGGCCCGCGCCGGCCAGCCGCCCGTCCGGGCTGGGCACCGTGTCGCAGGCGCGCAGCAGCGGCGCGTAGGCGTCGCGGAAGAGGGCGACGTCGGTTACCGCCAGCGCACCGAGCGTTTCGCCGTGGTAGCTGCCGGCGAGGCTGAGGAAGCGGTTCTTGCCTGGGTGGCCCGTGTTGCGCCAGAAGTGGAAGCTCATCTTCAGGGCGATCTCCACCGCCGAGGCGCCGTCGGAGGCGTAGAAGCAGTGGCCGAGTTCGTGGCCGGTGAGCGCGGAGAGCTTCTCGGAGAGCGCCACCACCGGTTCGTGGGTGAAGCCGGCCAGCATGACGTGGTCGAGCGTGTCGAGCTGCTCGCGCAGCGCGGCGACGATGCGCGGGTGGCCGTGGCCGAACAGGTTCGTCCACCAGGAACTGATGGCGTCGAGGAAGCGATGGCCATCCATGTCCTCCAGCCACGCGCCCTGCGCGCGGCGGATCGGCACCAGCGGCAGGGTCTCGTGCAGCTTCATCTGGGTGCACGGATGCCAGACGGCGTCGAGGCTGCGGCGGAGGAGGTTGTCGTTGTTCATGGCTGGATTTGCGGCCAGGCGCAATTTTACGGGAGACGGGCCCGGCTCATGCAAAATCGCAACAATATTGCGCCCAAGCTTGGGTAAACTTGCGTCTGGCGGGGCGCCGGGAGACGCCGCCGCGAACTTCGAGAGGATGAATATGGCTTTCAGGAAAATCGGCGTCGTCGGCGCCGGCACCATGGGCAACGGCATCGCCCAGGCATTCGCCCAGGCGGGCTTCGAGGTGGTCATGAGCGACGTGGCGCAGGCCGCGCTCGACCGCGCCATGAACACCATCTCCGGCAGCTACGACCGCCTCATCAAGAAGGAGAAGATGACGGCCGAGCAGAAGGCCGCGGCGCTGGCGCGCATCCAGACCGCCACCGAGCTTGCCGCGCTGAAGGATGCGGACCTCGTCATCGAGGCCGCCACCGAGAACCTCGAGCTCAAGCTGAAGATCTTCAGGCAGCTCGACGAGCTGGCCAAGGCCGACGCCGTCATCGCCAGCAACACCTCGTCGATCTCCATCACCAAGCTCGCCGCGTCGACGAAGCGCGCCGACAAGGTGATCGGCATGCACTTCTTCAACCCGGTGCCGCTGATGGCGCTGGTCGAGCTGATCCGCGGCCTGCAGACCTCGGACGCCACCTACGCGGCGGTCGAGGAAGTCTCCAAGGCCGTCGGCAAGACGCCGGTGCAGGTGCGCAACAGCCCGGGCTTCGTGGTGAACCGCATGCTCTGCCCGATGATCAACGAGGCCATCTTCGCGCTGGGCGAGGGACTCGCCACCGCCGCCCAGATCGACGAGGCGATGAAGCTCGGCGCCAACCACCCGATCGGCCCGCTGGCGCTCTGCGACATGATCGGCCTCGACGTGCAGCTGGCGGTGATGAACGTGCTCTTCGACGGCTTCAAGGACCCGAAGTACCGCCCCGCGCCGCTGCTGGTGGAGATGGTCGAGGCGGGTTATCTGGGCCGGAAGACGGGCCGGGGTTTCTTCACTTACGCGTAAACTCGCCCCTCTCCCCGCAAGCGGGGCGAGGGAGAAGTTCCTCCCCTCTCCCGCGCGCGGGAGAGGGGCAGGGGGAGAGGGAAATCCCAAAGTGTCCCGCCTCATCCTCGCCCCCATGGAGGGCCTCGCCGACGACATCCTGCGCGGCGTGCTGACGCGTGCCGGCCGCTACGACTGGTGCGTCACCGAGTTCGTGCGCGTCACCGGCACCGTGCTGCCGAGGAAGAGCTTCACCCGCGTCAGCCCGGAATTGCTGGCCGGCGCGCGCACCGCCGCCGGCACGCCGGTGCGGGTGCAGCTGATGGGCTCCGACCCGGCCTGCCTGGCGGAGAACGCGGCGCGCCTGGCCGAACTCGCCCCGGCCGGCATCGACCTCAACTTCGGCTGCCCGGCGCCGCTGGTGAACCGCCATCGCGGCGGCGCGGCGCTGCTCGACGAGCCGGAATTGCTTCATGACATCGCCGCCGCCGTGCGTGCCGCCGTGCCGCCGGGACTGACTTTCAGCGCCAAGATGCGCCTCGGCATCGACGACACGGCGCGCGCCCTCGACTGCGCGCGGGCGCTGGCGGACGGCGGCGCGCAGGAACTGGTGGTGCACGCCCGCACCAAAAGCGACGGCTACCGGCCGCAGGTGCGCTGGGAGTGGGTGGCGCGCATCCGCGAGGCGGTGGCCGTGCCGGTGATCGCCAACGGCGAGGTGTGGAACGTCGCCGGCTGGCGCGCCATCCGTGCCGCGACCGGTTGTCCGGACGTGATGCTCGGCCGCGGCGCGGTGGCCGATCCCTTCCTCGTCGAACGCATCCGCGGTGCGCGCGACGAACATGCCGATGCGGACGACTGGCGCGAGCTGCAGCCGCTGATTGCTGATTTCTGGTCGCAGGTGCAGCAAAAAGTGGCGCCGCGCCACGCACCGGGGCGGCTCAAGCAATGGCTCGGCCTGCTGCGGCGGAACCATGCCGACGCCGAGGCGCTGTGGCGCCGCGTGCGCGAGGCGCGCACGGCGGCCGAAATCGACGCCGCCCTGGCCGCGACGCCGGCCGCCGCGCGATGAACCCGTGCACCGCCTGCGGCGCCTGTTGCGCCGCCTACCGCGTCGACTTCCATCGTCTCGACCTCGACACCGCGCCGGGCGGCGCCGTGCCGGCGGGACTGACTTTTCCGCTGACGGCGAACCTGGTGCGGATGCGCGGCAGCGACGACTTCCCGCCGCGCTGCGCGGCGCTGGAAGGCGAGATCGGCCGCGAAGTGCGCTGCACGATCTACGCCCAACGTCCGGGTCCGTGCCATGAACTCGAGGCCGGCTCGGACGCCTGCAACCGCGCGCGCAAGAAGCACGGGCTCGCCGCGCTCTAGCGCCGCCTTGCGCCGGCCGGCTCGAAGTATTACCATCCTGTCATCGGTAATACTTCAAGGAAAGCGGCCATGAGCACCACCGTCACCACCAAGGGGCAGGTCACCATCCCCAAGCGGATGCGCGAATACCTCGGCCTGGAGCCCGGCAGTCAGGTCGACTTCGGCTACACCTCCGACGGCCAGGTGGTCATCAAGCCCGTCACGCCGGCGAAGAAGGGCAGGAAGAAACCGAGCCGCTTCGATGCGCTGCGCGGTAGCGGCAAGGGCCTGGGCATGAGCACCGACGAATACATGAACCTCATCCGCGGCTACGACGAGGACAAGGACGATCCCGGCTTTCGGAACGTCAAATGATCTTCGTCGACAGCTGCGTCCTGATCGACGTGATCGAGGAAGACCCCGCCTGGAGCGGCTGGTCGCAGTCGGCGCTGGACGAATGGGGTCGCCGCGGCCCGGTCTGCATCGGCCCGGTCGTCTATGCCGAGCTGTCGCCGGACTATGACAGCCCGGCTGCCCTCGACAACCTCCTCGAACGCGCCGGCATCGAATTCCGCGAGATGCCGCGCGAGGCCCTGTTCCTGGCGGCGCGCGTGCATCAGGACTACCGGCGCCGTGGCGGCGGGCGCAGCGGCGTGCTGTCCGATTTTTTCATCGGCGCCCATGCCCGCGTGGCGAACGTGCCGCTGCTGACGCGAGACACGCGCCGTTTCCGTGCGGCCTATCCCGACCTCGTGCTGGTCGCACCTTAAGCGGATCCGCCATGCCCCTCTCGCCCAACGAAATCAAGGAACGCGCCGCCGCCTTCGCGCACAAGTGGGCGGGGGAGGATTCCGAGCGCGCCGAGGCGCAGTCGTTCTGGAACGATTTCTTCAATGTGTTCGGCGTCGACCGCAAGCGCGTGGCGGTGTTCGAGAAGCAGGTGCAGCTCGCCCGCGCCGGCGAAAAGCTCAAGCAGGGCCGCATCGACTGCTTCTGGAAGGGCACGCTGCTGGTCGAGCACAAGAGCGCCGGCGCCGACCTCGACCGCGCCTTCGCCCAGGCCGCCGACTACTTCGACGGCCTCGCCGAGCGCGACCTGCCGCGCTACATCCTCGTCTCCGATTTCGCCCGCTTCCGCCTCTACGACCTCGAAGGCGGGCGCGAGACCGAATTCAGGCTGAAGGACCTCTACAAGCACATACGCCTGTTCGGCTTCATCGCCGGCTACGCCCCGGTGAAGATCGAGGAGCAGGACCCGGTGAACCTCAAGGCCGCGCTGGCCATGGGCAGGCTGCACGACGCCCTCAAGGCCTCCGGCTACGAAGGGCATCCGCTGGAAGTCCTGCTGGTGCGCCTGCTGTTCTGCCTCTTCGCCGAGGACACAACCATCTTCGAGCCGAAGGGCGCCTTCCGCGAATACGTCGAGGCCGCCACGCGCGAGGACGGCTCCGACCTCGGCATGCACCTCGCCGCGTTGTTCGAGGTGCTCAACACGCCGGAGGACAAGCGCCAGAAGAGCCTCGACGAGCGCCTGGCCGCCTTCCCCTACGTGAACGGCCGGCTGTTCGAGGAGCGGCTGCCGCTGGCCGCCTTCGATGCCGCCATGCGCGCGGCGCTGCTCGACTGCTGCGCCCTCGACTGGGGCCGCATCTCGCCGGCCATCTTCGGCGCCCTGTTCCAGAGCGTCATGAACCCCGCCCTGCGGCGCAACCTCGGCGCGCACTACACCTCGGAAGCCAACATCCTCAAGCTCATCAAGCCGCTGTTCCTCGACGAGCTGCGCGCCGCATTCGAGGCCGCCCGGCGCAGCCCGAAGAAGCTCTTCGATCTGCACAAGAAGGTCGCCGGCCTCACCTTCCTCGACCCGGCCTGCGGCTGCGGCAACTTCCTCGTCATCGCCTACCGCGAGCTGCGCCTGCTGGAACTGGACATCCTGCGCGCCGCGCTCGATGCCGGCCAGCAGCACCTCGACATCTTCTCCCTGGTGCAGGTGGACGTCGACCGCTTCTGCGGCATCGAGATCGAGGAGTTTCCGGCGCAGATCGCCCAGGTGGCGCTGTGGCTCACCGACCACCAGATGAACATGCGCGTCTCCGAGGAGTTCGGCCATTACTATCGTCGCCTGCCGCTGAAGCACGCGCCGGCCATCGTCTGCGGCAACGCCCTGGCGCTGGACTGGAACGCGGTGGTGCCGGCGGGGCGGGTGGATTTCATTCTCGGCAATCCGCCCTTCGTCGGCGCCAAGTACATGAACGATGAACAGCGCATCGACATGGCGCGCGTCTTCGCCGGGGTGCCTTCCTATGGACTGCTCGATTTCGTCACGGCCTGGTATCTCAAGGCGGTGCACTACCTCAAGGGCGACGGCGCGGCGGATGCGGCGCTGGCCGGCCTCCCCGGTGCGCGGCCGGCGCCGAAGGACCACGTGAAAATCGCCTTCGTCTCGACCAATTCCATCACCCAGGGCGAGCAGGTGGCGGTGCTGTGGGGCGAACTGTTGAAGCAGGGCGTCAGGATCCATTTCGCCCACCGCACCTTCCAGTGGTCGAACGACGCGCCGGGCGAGGCGGCCGTGCATTGCGTCATCGTCGGCTTCGCCCTGCACGACGCGGCGAGGAAGACCCTCTATGACTACCCCGACATCAAGGGCGAGCCGCACGCGGCGGCGGCGGCCAACATCAATCCCTATCTCGTCGATGCGCCGGACATCCTCATCGGCCGCCGCAGCACACCGCTCTGCGCCGTGCCGGAAATGGGCATCGGCAACAAGCCCATCGATGGCGGTCATTACCTGTTCACCGACGAGGAGAAGGCGGCCTTCCTCGCCCGGGAGCCGAAGGCGGCGAAGTGGTTTCACCCGTGGCTGGGCGCGGACGAATTCCTCTACGGCTACCGGCGCTGGGTGCTGTGGCTGGGCGAGTGCCCGCCGCAGGAGTTGCGCGCCATGCCGGCGGTGCTGGAGCGGGTCGAGGCGGTGCGGGCCTTCCGCCTCGCCAGCAAGAGCGCACCGACGCGCAAGCTGGCGGAGACACCGACGCGGTTTCACGTGGAGAACATGCCGGATGAGCCTTACCTTGTTGTCCCCGAAGTGACGTCTGAGCGCCGGAACTATGTTCCTCTAGGTTTTCTGCAACCGGAAGTCATTTGCAGCAACAAGCTCAAAGTGGTTCGCGGAGCAACGCTTTATCACTTCGGGGTGCTGTCCGCTCAGATACACATGGCTTGGATGCGCTATGTTTCTGGTCGCTTGGAAAGCCGCTATCAGTACTCAAGCTCGGTTACGTACAACAACTTCCCCTGGCCACGCGATCCCTCGGACGCGCAGCGGCAGGCGGTGGCGCAGGCGGCGCAGGCGGTGCTGGACGCCCGCGCGCAGTTCCCCGACGCCACCCTGGCCGACCTCTACGACCCGCTCGCCATGCCGCCCGAATTGCGCCGCGCCCACGCCGCCCTCGACCGCGCCGTGGACGCCGCCTACGGCAAGAAAGGCTTTGCCGCCGACGCCGAGCGCGTCGCCTTCCTCTTCGACCTCTACCGCCAATACACCAGCCTGCTGCCGGCCGAGAAGGCAAAGCGCCGAACCAGGCGATAGTCCCCGGCCCTGCCGGGTTTGTGGTGTAGCCGCAATTCGTATAGAATGTAGCCACAATTGTTGGAGGAAGTGGCCATGGACGTATCGATCCGCGATTTCAAGAACCGCCTGTCCGAGTACCTGCGCCTCGTCGGCCGGGGCGAGAAGCTGGTGGTGACCTCGCACGGCAACGCCGTGGCGACGGTGCAGCCCGCCTTGTCTGCGCCGGAAGGGCTCCCCGCCATCGGCGGCGTGGTGTGGGCGAAGGGGCGGCCGAGCCTGCCGGCGCGCGTGTCCGACCTGCCGGCGACGAAGGGCTCGGTCGCGGAGCTGATCGTGGCGGAGCGCGAGCGTGCTGTATCTCGATAGCTCGGCGCTGGTGAAGCTGTATGTCCGCGAGGCGCATTCGGCGGACGTGATGGCGCTGGCGCGCAAGTCGCCGCAATGGCTGTGCCACCAGGTCGGCTACGTCGAGGTACGGGCGGCGCTGGCGGCGGCGGAGCGCCTGGAACGCATTTCCGCCCAGGCGCGCAGCCAGGCCGTCGCCCGGTTCGTCAAGGACTGGCGCAATATCAGCCAGGTTCAGTTCGACGAGGCGCTTCTGGAGCGGGCCGCAGAGCTGGCGGAAGGCTTCGGCCTGCGCGGCTACGACAGCGTGCATCTGGCGGCTGCGGATCGCCTACGCGATGCCGTCGGCGAACGCTTGGTGTTTGCCTGTTTTGACGAGCGCCTCAATCGGGCCGCGAAACTGATCGGCATCAACCTTCCCGAATTCGCTTCCCGCTGAATTCCCCGTGGCACATCCGGAGTCCGCGCCGCTGATCCTCTTCGGCGCCTGCGACCGCCACAACCTTGGCGACCTGCTGTTTCCGCATATCGCGGCTGACCTGCTGGCGCCGCGCGAAGTCGTCGTCGCCGGGCTGGCGGCGCGCGACCTTACGCCGTTCGGCGGCCATGGCGTGCGCGCCATCGGCGAGGTGCTGCGGGAATTACCTGGCGCGCCGGTGATCCACGCCGGCGGCGAACTGCTGTGCTGCGACGCCTGGGAAGCGGCGGTAATGCTGCTGCCGACAGAGGAGGCGTCCGGCGTGATCGCGCAGTACGACGGCCGGCCCGGGCGCTTCGACTGGGCGCGGCAGGTTCTCGGGCGCGACGACCGCGCGCCCTACTGCCTGGGTAAAAGTCAGTCGCTGCAGGACGGCGCGCGAATATTCCTTGGCGTCGGCGGGGTCGATCTCGACCGGCGCGACGCGGCCCTGCGCGTGGAAGTGCTGGCCAAGCTGCGCGCGGCGGATTGGATTGGCGTGCGCGACAGCCTGACTTTGGCACATCTGAGCGACGCCGGCATTTCCGCCACGCTGATGCCCGATCCGGCCGTGCTCACGGCGGAGCTCTTCGGCGAGCGCATCCGCGAGCGGGCGGAGACGGGCGAGGTCGCAGCCGTGCGCGCGGCCTTCCCGCAGGGCTGGCTCGCCGTCCAGTTCGCCGCTTCCCTCGGCGACGACGCGACGCTGGTGCGCATCGCCGCGGGGCTGGCCCGGCAGGCGGCGGGGCGGGGAATCGTCTTCTTCCGCGCCGGGGCGGCGCCCTGGCATGACGGCCTTGATGTGTATCGGCGGGCGCCGGACCTTTTTCGCGGCGTGGACGCCGCTCCCACATGGGTATTCGAATCGCTGGATATATGGGACCTCTGCGCCCTGGTCGCCTCGAGCGCCGGCTTCGCCGGCAACAGCCTGCACGGCCGCATCGTGGCGGAAGCCTTCGGCGTGCCGGTGCTGGAGGGCATCGTGCCCATCGGCACGAAGGTGGCGGCCTATCGGGAATCCTGGGCCGGGCGCGACGCCGTCGCGGCCTGCGGCGCGGCCGTCGCGGAGTGGAGCGTGCTGCTGCGCTGACGGACCGCCGGAACGGCGCTTACCAGTGCGCCGGCAGGCGACGCGCGATGACGATGCTCGAACGATCCTTGCGGATGTAGCCGCCGTCGGTCAGGTCGGCGAGGATGCGGTTCACCATCTCGCGCGAGGCGCCGATGCGCTGGGCGATGTCCTTCTGCGTCGGGCAGTCCTCGATGACCAGCGCGCCTTCCTTCTCTTCCGCCAGTTCGAGCAGCAGCCGCGCGACGCGGCCGTAGACGTCGATCCAGGCCAGGCTGCGCACGTTCTCCGTCAGGGCGCGCACGCGGTGGGCGAGCTTGCGGATCATATGCAGGGCGAATTCCGGCTGCGCGGCGAGGAAGGCCGTCAGGTCGGCGTGGCGGATCACGGCGCAGCGGCAGTCTTCCAGCGCCATCACCGAGGCCGAGCGCGGGCCGCCGTCGAGCACGATCTCGCCGAAATATTCCCCCGGCCCAAGGCGGTTGAGCTCGATCTCGCGGCCGTCCTCGCCCGAGATATAGACCTTGGCGCAGCCGGAGAGCAGCACGAACAGGCGGTCGTTCTCGTCGCCCTCGGTGACGATGACGGCGTTCCTGGGAAACGGCCGCGCCACGGTGCCGGCGGCGAGCCGCTCCAGCAGCGGCGGCGGCAGCGCTTCGATGGCATTCGGCTTCATGCGCGTCCTCCCCGACCTCGATGCATCCGTGGTTCATTCTGGCCCAGGAAGGAGCCCATGCCAAGGGCAAGTGATGTGAAATGCATCACATCGGCGGCGTGCGGCCCTTCATTGGTCAGATCGGGAGGCAGGACTATCTTGGTGGCACGGGGGCGAAACGGCAGTAGTCCCCATAACGCGAAGAGGAGGTCTTATGAATACGTTCGGAAAAGCGATGAAACAAGCGGTGGTTGGCGGCCTGGCATTGACGGTACTCGGCCTCGGCGCGGCGGAGCTTCCGAAAGAAGGCAACTACGACTTTACCGCCTGCTGGTCGGGCGCGCCGGATCAGATCGAATTCGGCAAGGGCTATTCGGCGATGAGCTACGAAATCACCGGCACCACCCGCAGCAATCCGCCGGGCGGGCTGTTCGACCGCAACAGCTACCGCTGCGTCGGCGCCAGGGCCAGTCTGAACGGTAAGGACACCAGCATGGTGACCTGCGAGGCGGTCGATCCGGACGGCGACAGGCGCCTGTCCTACTTCTCGCAACAGGGCGACCAATGGGTTCGCGAGAACGTCACCGGCACCGGCAAGTACGAGGGCATGGTGGCGAGCGGCAGTGTGCAGCCCATGCCGCCGTTTCCAACTGTCAAAGCGGGGACGATACTGGCCTGCAACCACCAGAAGGGCACCTACAAGCTGAAATAGCCGGGGCGCTTGCGATTTGGGCGCTGAAATCGTCGTACTGCTGGTCTATGATCGAACGAGGGTCGCCCGATGAGGATGGCATGTGCGAACGGGAGGCAGGCCACCGATGAACCGTCGCGAAACACTCGTTGCACTGCTTGCGCTGGGCGCCGCGCCCTGGGGTAGACGTGCCTACGCGCGGGCGGTGCGGCGCATCGGCTATCTGGCGATCAGTCCGCTGGCGGCCTTCGCGCATGGCTACGAGGCCTTCCGCGACGGCCTGCGCGAGTTCGGTTATGTGGAGGGGAAGAATGTCTCGATCGTCTTCCGCAGCGCCGAGGGCCGGCCGGAGCGCCTTCCTGGCCTTGCCCGCGAACTGGCGCAGTCGGATGTCGAGCTGATCGTCACGCCGGTCAACCTTATCACGCGCGAACTGGCGAAGGCGACCACAACCATTCCGATCGTCATGATCGTCGGCACGGATGTCGTCGGGGAGGGCTTCGCCGCCAGCCTGGCCCGACCGGGCGGCAACATCACCGGGCTGACCTGGGATGTCGGCTACGAGGTGATCACCAAGCGCTTCGAACTGCTCAGGGAAGCCGTGCCGAAGGCGACGCGCATCGCCGTGCTGTGGGATCCGGGCCAGGATGCGCCGGTATTCCGGGAGGCCGTCGAACGGCGCGGCGCCGAGGTGGGCGCCACCCTGATCTGGCCCGAAATGGGCGACGCGCTCGGCCCGGTGGTCGGCAACGCCGTGCAGAACCGGGCGCAGGCCCTGTTTGCCGTCGGCGGGGCCAGACTGTACCGGCTGCGCAAGGAACTCACGGCGCTCGCCGCGACGTACCGCCTGCCGGATGCCTATTTCGACGCCGCCTTCGTCGAGGCCGGCGGCCTGATGTCCTACGCGCCGAGCCTGGTGGGCATGTTCCGGCGTGCTGCCGTGTATGTCGACAAGATATTGCAGGGCCAGCGTCCGGCGGAGTTGCCGATCGAGCGGCCGGCGAAACTGGAACTCGTCCTCAACCTCAAAACAGCCAGGGCGCTTGGCCTGGCCCTGCCCCAGTCGCTGCTGATCCGCGCCGACCGGGTGATCGAGTAGGGGCGGCCGATGCGGGCGCGCGAACCATTCATGGGAAACGAAGCCGCCGCGCCGATCCGCGGTGGGCGGCTGTTCCGGCGGTATTTCGCCCTGATCCTGGCGCTCGTCTGCGGCGCGCTGCTCATCTCCAGCGCCATCGGGCTCTACTTCTCCTACCAGGAGAACAAGGCGGCGCTGGCCAGTCTGCAGCAGGAGAAGGCGGTGGCGGCGGCGGCGCGCATCGAGCAGTTCGTGCGCGAGATCGAGCGCCAGCTCGCCTTCGCCGCGCTGACGCAGCTGGGCGAGCAGGGCGATGCCCAGCGCCGTCTGGAGTTCCTCAAGCTGCTGCGCCTGCTGCCCGCCGTGACCGATCTCGCCCGCATCGATGCGGAGGGGCGCGAGCGGCTCGCCGTCTCGCGCCTGGACATGGATGTCGTTAACTCGGGCCGCGACCGCTCCGGCGAGCCGGCCTTCGCGCAGGCGCAGCCTGGACTCACTTGGTTCAGCCCGGTGCACTTCCGCAGCGGCTCCGAGCCTTATCTCACCATCGCCGTGCGCGGCGGCGGCGAGCGCCCGGCGCTGACACTGGCCGAGGTGAACCTCAAGTTCGTCTGGGACGTCGTCTCGCGCATCCGCGTCGGCAAGAAAGGCAAGGCCTATGTGGTCGATGCCGGCGGCAACCTGGTGGCCGATCCGGACATCGCCCGCGTGCTGGCGCGGACCGATCTGTCCGGCCTCGCCCACGTGGCTGCGGCGCTGAAGAACGAATGGGGCGAGGCGCCGGCCAGGCTGTCCGCGGATGCCGCGGGCCGCGAGATCCTCACCGCCCGGGCGGGGATCGAATCGCTCGGCTGGACGGTGTTCGTCGAGCAGCCGGTGGCGGAGGTGTATGCCACGCTGGACGCCTCGGTCTGGCGCAGCCTGGCCCTGCTGCTGGGCGGCCTGGTGCTGTCGGCGCTGGCGGCGCTGTTCCTGGCGCGCAGCATGGTGCGGCCGATCCGCCGCCTGCGCGAGGGCGCGCAGCGCATCGGCGCGGGCGAGCTGGGCGGGCGCATCGAGGTGCACTCCGGCGATGAGCTGCAGGCGCTGGCCGAACAGTTCAACCGCATGTCGGCGCAGTTGCGCGAGCTCTACGGCAGCCTGGAGCGCAAGGTCGAGGAACGCACCCAGGAGCTGAACGAAAAGAGCCGCCAGCTCGAAATCGCCAACCGCCACAAGTCGGAATTCCTCGCCAGCATGTCGCACGAACTGCGGACGCCGCTGAATGCCATCATCGGTTTCTCCGAGGCGCTGCTGGAGCGCATCTTCGGCGCGATGAACCCGAAGCAGGAGGATTACCTGAAGGACATCCATGAATCGGGTCGCCACCTGCTCTCGCTCATCAACGACATCCTCGACCTGTCGAAGGTCGAGGCCGGACGCATGGAACTGGAGCCGGCGTCCTTCTCCATGCCGGCGGTGCTGGAGTCGGCGCTGGCGCTGGTGCGAGAGCGCGCCCTGCACCACGACATCCGCCTGGCGCTGGAAGTCGCCCCGGAGGTGGGCGAGATCGTCGCCGACGAGCGCAAGGTGAAGCAGATCGTTCTGAACCTGCTCTCCAACGCGGTGAAGTTCACCCCCGACGGCGGCAGCGTGACGCTCTCCGCCCGTCGCACACAGGAGGGCGTCGAGGTGGCTGTGAGCGACACCGGCATCGGCATCGCCGCGGAGGACCAGGCCGCGGTGTTCGAGGAATTCCGCCAGGTCGGCCGCGACTATCTCGGCAAGCACGAGGGTACCGGCCTGGGGCTGGCCCTGGCCAGGCGCTTCGTCGAGTTGCACGGCGGGCGCATCGCCGTGACGAGCGTGCCCGGCCGCGGCACCACTTTCACCTTCACCTTGCCGCAGCGGCCATGAAAACCGTGCTCATCGTCGAGGACAACGACAAGAACCTGAAACTGCTGCGCGACGTGCTGCAGGCCAACGGCTACGCGACGCTTGAAGCCATGACCGGCGGCGCCGGCATCGCGCTGGCGGCTGGCCAGCGGCCGGACCTGATCCTGATGGATATCCAGCTGCCGGACATGAATGGCGCGGCGGCGCTGCAGCGACTGCGGGGGGAGTCGGCGACGGCGGCGATCCCGGTGCTGGCGGTGACCGCCTCGGTGATGCAGAACGAGCGCAACGGCATCGTCGCCGCCGGCTTCGACGGCTTCCTCGGCAAGCCCTTCGCCCTGCGCGAGCTGCTGGCGCTCGTCCGCGACACTCTGGAGAAGAGACGATGAGCAACATCCTGGTGGTGGACGACACGCCGCAGAACCTCAAGCTGCTGGCCGACATGCTCGAGGCGCAGGGTCATGCGGTCGCCACGGCGGCGAGCGGCGAGGCGGCGCTGGAAAGAATCGCCGAAGCGGCGCCCGACCTGGTCCTGCTCGACATCATGATGCCGGGACTGAACGGCTACGAGGTGTGCCGGCGCATCCGCGCCGAGGCCGCGACGGCCCTGCTGCCGGTGGTGCTGGTCACCTCCCTCGACCCGCAGCAGGAGCGCCTGCGCGGCATCGAGGCGGGCGCCGACGATTTCCTTTCCAAGCCGATCCACAAGCCGGAACTGCTGGCGCGGGTGCGCTCGCTGTTGCGCATCAAGGCGCTGCAGGACGAGGTCAAGGGCCAGGCGGCGCAGCTGGCGGAATGGAACGCGAAGCTGGAGGAGCGGGTACGCGAGCAGGTCGGCCAGATCGAGCGCCTGGGACGGCTGAAGCGCTTCTTCTCGCCGCAGCTGGCCGAGGCCCTCGTCGCCGGCGGCGGCGAGGAGCTGCTGCGCGCGCACCGGCGCGAGATCGTCGTCGCCTTCCTCGACCTGCGCGGCTTCACCGCCTTCACCGACGCCGTCGAGCCGGAGGAGGTGATGGCGCTGCTGCGCGACTACCACGAGGCGATGGGCCGGCTGATCTGGGCCCATGGCGGCACGCTGGAGCGCTTCGCCGGCGACGGCATGATGGTGTTCTTCAACGACCCCGTTCCGATGGAGGAGCCGGCCGCGGCGGCGGCGCGCATGGCACTGGCGATGCAGGCGGCTTTCTTGCCGCTGGCGGGGCGCTGGTGCGACCTCGGCCACGAGCTGGCCCTGGGCATCGGCATCGCCCAGGGGCATGCCACGCTCGGCGCCATCGGCTTCGAAGGGCGCTGGGACTACGCCGCCATCGGCCGCGTCACCAACCTCGCGGCGCGGCTGTGCGGTGAGGCCGGCGGCGGCCGGATTCTCATCGACGGCAAGGCGCGCGCGGCGATCGAGGCCATCGCCGCCGTCGAGCCGGTCGGGCCGCTGCCGCTCAAGGGCTTTCCGCGGCCGGCGGCGGCGTTCGTGCTGAGGGGGCTGGAAGGCGTTGAGGACATGCGATGAGCGCGCGCGCCGGCGACCTGACCTCGGCCGAAAACCCCGAGCCAGTCACTGAGGGAGAGGTCGGTTTTCTCGTGTACCTGAACCTGGACTGAAAGTCAGTCGCTGCAGAACGGCGTGCAACTGCCTAAGCGACTATTTGGGAATACATAAAAACCCTGAATGCTGCGGTGTGCCTTGCCGGGCTACACTTCGATTGGTACGGGCCGCCGGCCCGTTTTTTACGTCCATAGCTTGCTTTAGCCATGAAGAAAATCCGCAGCCTCCTCGTCGCCAACCGCAGCGAAATCGCCATCCGCGTCATGCGCGCGGCCTCCGAAATGGGCATCCGCACGGTGGCCATCTACTCGAACGAGGACCGCTTCGCGCTGCACCGCTTCAAGGC
>WYAY01000021.1 GCA_011526165.1 Sulfuritalea sp. | reverse complement strand
GCGGACGTGGCCGTTGCGCTTGTAGAGGCGCTTCAGCGTCAGCTCGTTGTCGACCATCGCCACCACGATGTCGCCGTCGCACGGTTCGAGCGCGCGATCCACCACCAACAGGTCGCCATCGTGGATGCCGGCGCCGGTCATCGACTGGCCCTGCACGCGGATAAAGTAGGTCGACTCGCGGTGCTCGATCAGATGCTCGTTGAGGTCAAGGCTCCCGTCGACATGATCCTCCGCCGACGCGGGCAGGCCGGCCGGCACGCGTGAGCGGAAGAGTGGGCGCTCCATGCGCAGCGCGTCGGGGGCGGGAACGAAGATCACGCGGTCCAGTTCTCCACCTTCAGCCCCTTCACCCGGCCGAACTCGCGAACATTGTTCGTCACGAGCACCGCCTTGAGGCTGCGGGCGTGGGCGGCTATCAGCAAATCGTTGGCCCCGATCATTTCACCGCGGTGCCTGAGGTCGGCCCGAATGTCCGCGTAATGCTCGGCGGCCTCTGCCGGCCATTCCAACACTTCCAGATGCCGCACGAACGCATTGAAGGCCTCGCGCGCCTGCTTCTGTTTCGCCGAGAGCTTCACGCCATACAGAAGCTCCGCCGCAGTCACGGCCGACATCGCTTGGTCGGCGATGGGCACGCTGCGAATGCGCTCCAGCAGCACGGGATGGGAGCGCTTCATGATGTACGAACAGATGTCCGTATCGAGAAGGTAGCGCGCCATCAGAATTCGCGCTCCTGAACCGGCAGATCCTCGATCCCCGCCATGAAATCGGCCGGCGCCACGGGGCCGTTTTCGAGATAGGCATCCCAGTTCGAGGGGCGCGGCGACAGCACCACCTCATCGCCTTGCTTGCGGATGAAAACCTCGCTCACGCTGAACTGGAAGTCCTTCGGCAACCTGACGGCCTGACTGCGATTGTTCAAAAAAATCTTGGCAGTACGGTCCATGCAAAACCTCTCCGGCATTCGTGTATATGCTTCAGTATATGCATGAAGTGGCATATGTCAACGTATATGCAATTAAACAGGTTTCGGGCGTTTCAAACGTATTTCCGGAAGCTGCCGGTGACGAGGCCGAAGATTTCCAGCTGGCCCTGCGGGCGGATCGGCGGGTAGGCCGGGTTGCCGGCCTTGAGGTACACGCCGCGCTTGTCCTGGGCGAGGTATTTCAGGGTGAACTCGTTGTCGACGATGGCCACCACGATGTCGCCGACGCGGGCCGAGCGGCCCTTCTCCACCACGATGTAGTCGCCCGGCTGCAGGCCGGCCTCGATCATCGAGTCGCCTTTCACCGTAAGCAGGATGGTGCGGCTCGGCGCGTCGACGAGGAACTCGTCGATGGTGAGCGTCTCGGTGCCGGCGTCGTTGGCGGCGGCGGGCAGGCCGGCGCGCACCGAATCGGCCACCGGCCGGTCGAAGAAGCGCGGGCCGGGGGCGAGGCGCCGGTCCGGCGTCGTCTGCAGGAAGCCGGCCAGCTTCAGCCGCCCGGCGACGGCGTGAGCCGAGGCCACCGAGCGCAGGCCGAGCAGCCGCGCCATGTGCGAGAAGGAAGGCAGGCTGCGGTGCGCGGCAAAGTAGTCCTGCAGCCGGCCGAGGTAGTCGGCATCCTGCGCGGGATTGGACGGGGGCATGGGCGCCTCATTGCAAAGGACGAATGTTCGTTCGCATCTTAGCGAACGAACATTCGTTTGTAAAGGGGTTGCCAAAAGCATGAATAATGGCGGCTTTTTGCCGCGCCCCTGACAACCATGCTGCTGCTCGAACTCGTCCTCCTCCTGCTGCTGTGCGCCGTGGCGCTGGGCTGGGTCGCCCGCCACTTCAAGTTTCCCTATCCGATCGCCCTGGTGGTCGGCGGCGCCCTGCTCGGCCTGCTGCCGAAGCTGCCGCAGTTTCCCTTCGACCCGCAGCTGATCCTCGTCATCGTCCTGCCGCCTATCCTCTACCAGGCGGCGCTGCTCACCTCGTGGAGCGACTTCAAGGCCAACATCCGCCCGATCGGCCTGCTCGCCATCGGCCTGGTGCTGGCCACCACGCTGGCCGTCGGCGCGACACTGAAGTGGCTGGTGCCGGGCATGCCCTGGGCGGCGGCCTTCGCCTTCGGCGCCATCGTCTCGCCGCCCGACGCGGTGGCGGCCACCGCCATCCTGTCGCGCCTGAACATCCCGCGCCGCATCGTCACCATCCTCGAGGGCGAGAGCCTGGTGAACGACGCCTCCGGCCTGGTGCTCTACAAGTTCGCCGTCGCCGCGGCGCTGACCGGCGCCTTCTCGCTCGCCGAGGCGAGCCTGCAGTTCGTCGGCGTGTCGCTCGGCGGCATCGCCCTCGGCCTCGGCCTCGCCACCGTCTTCATCGCCATCCACCGCCGCCTCGGCGACCCCTTCATCGAGGTGCTGACCGCGCTCGTCGCGCCCTACGTCGCCTACATCGTCGCCGAGTCGCTGCACGTCTCCGGCGTGCTGGCGGTGGTGGCGGCCGGCCTGCTGCGCGGGCGCCACGCGCCGGAGATCGTCTCCGCCGAGATGCGCATCATGGCGCGCTCGGTGTGGAACGTGCTGGTGTTCCTGCTCAACAGCCTGGTGTTCATGCTGATCGGGCTGCAGCTCTCCGACATGCCGGACCGCCTCGCCCGCTACTCGACGGCGCAGCTGATCGGCTGGGGCCTCGCCATCAGCGCGGTGGCGATCGTCGTGCGCTTCGCCTGGGTGTATGTCGCCGCCCTGCTGCCGCGCGCGCTGAGCGGCGCGCTGCGCGCCGCCGAGCCGCGCCCGCGCAAGCGCGAGCTGGGCATCATCAGCTGGTGCGGCATGCGCGGCATCGTCTCGCTGGCGGCGGCGCTGGCCCTGCCGGCGACACTGCCCGGCGGCGGCGCCTTCCCGCACCGCGACCTGATCGTCTTCCTGACCTTCTTCGTCATCGCCGTCACCCTGGTCGGCCAGGGCCTGACGCTGCCGGCGCTGATCCGCCGCCTCAAGGTCGGCTCGGACTGGCGCGTCGAGGCGGAGGGCCAGCGCGTGCGCGCCGCCATGAGCGCCGCGGCGATCGCCGCCGTCGATGCACTCGTCGCGCGCGAAGGCGCGCCGGCCGAATGGGCCGACCCGCTGCGCGCCGAGATCCGCAGCCGCATCGAGCTGGCCGCGCCGCAGGGCCTCGAGGCCGGCCCGCAGGCCGCGCTGCTGCTGCGCCTGCGCCGCGCCGCACTGCGCGCCGAGCGCACCGAACTGATCCGCCTCTGGCGCGACAACGAGATCGGCGACGAAGTGCTGCACCACCTCGAGGAAATCCTCGACTACGAAGAGGCGCACGTCTGAAAAGTCGGTCGCCGCAACACGGCGCCTCGCCTATACTGGGGGCATCCCAACCGGCAAGGCGCAAGCATGAAGCACCACACCCCCGCCCTCCGCGCCGGCGCGCTGGCGCTGGCCGCCGCACTGGCCGGCTGCGCCGCGCCGCAGCCGCTGCCGTTCCGCCTGATCGACCCCGCCGCCAAGGTGCATCGCGGCACCCTGTTCCCGCAGACGCAGCGCCTCGAAGTGGCCGTCGACGGCCTGAAGTACGGCGGCTTCTACATCGTCGCCACAGGCGTCGCGATTTCCCACCCGATGATGGTCGGGCCGTTCTTCGCCCCCGACACCGTCACCACCTACTCCTCCAACCAGGCGCGCGCCCACCTCACCGCCGAGGGCGGCCCGCCGCTGAACTGCCAGTTCCTCTTCGACGGCCCGCGCGCGGTGGGCGAATGCCGCACGCCCGAGGGCAAGGTTTACCAGCTGGTGGCGGAAGGAAGGTAGGCCGGCGCGGCCCGGAGAAAAGTCAGTCCCGGCGGGACGGCGGAGTAAAAGGCATCAAGCAGCCAGGCGCTCGCCAGGCTCGACCGAGAGCCGCATGCCGACGGCCTTGAGCACGGCGAGGATGGTCTTCAGGGTCGGATTGCCCTTGGCGGAAAGGGCGCGGTAGAGCGATTCGCGGCTGATGCCCGCCTCGGCCGCCACCGCACCGAGTCCGCCGTAGGCCTCGGCGATGGTGCGCAGGGCGAGCAGCCCCGCCGCGCGATCGTCCGGATCGTCGAGGGATTCCATCGCGGCTTTCAGATATTCCACCGCCAGTTCGCGATCCGCGCGCAGCTCCGCGACTTCGCGCGCATGGTGGGCAACCGCCGCTTTTACTTTCCTGCTCATGTCTGCCTCCGTTTCCAGTCGGCTCAGTATTGCCTGGCCGTCTTGATGTCCGATGACTGTGTCTTCTTGCTGCCGCCGCACAGAAGAATCACGACGGTCTGTCCGTGCCGGCCGAAATACACCCGGTATCCCGCACCCAGATGCTCGCGCAACTCGAGCACGCCGTCGCCGGCCGGCTCGCAATCGCCGAACATGCCGGCCTCCAGGCGCTTCAGGCGGACGCGGATCTTGGCCTGCGCCTGCTTGTCCTTCAGCGACTGGAGCCACTCCGTCACCGGCTCGCGTCCCGACTCGGTCACGTAGCGGAATATTTCAATCATGAGTTATTGTAGCTTTTAAGCTACATATCGGCAAGGGGGAACGTCAGTCATGCTCCTCACCACCCCCCTCTCCCCGCGTGCGGGGAGAGGGGTAGGGGGAGAGGGCAAAAGTCAGCCCCCGCGGGACGGCGCGCGGAGGATCACCAGCGCGATGCCGCCGAGGATGGCGACCGAGGCCAGCGCGAAGCGCAGCGTCATCGCCTCGCCGAGGAAGACGATGCCGCCCAGCGCGGCGATCACCGGCACGCTGAGCTGGACGGTCGCCGCGCTCGTCGCCTTCAATGCCGGCAGCACGGTGTACCAGATGGCGTAGCCGAGGCCGGAGGTGATCGCGCCGGAAGCCAGCGCGTATGCGACGCCCGCAGCGTCCAGGCGCGCCTCGGCCAGCGGCAGCAGGCTCAGCACGACGGCGAAAGGCACCGCACGCAGGAAATTCCCCGCCGTCACGCACGTGGCGTCGCCCGCCCCCTTGCCGCGGATCGAATACACGCCCCACGCCGCCCCCGCCATCAGCATCAGCGCCGCGCCCGCGAGCGGCGGCGCCGAGAGCCCCGGCATCAGCAGCCCGACGAGCCCGCCCACCGCCAGCGCGAGGCCAACCAACTGCCACGCGCCGAAGCGCTCGCCGCGCCACAGGCCCCAGCAGATCATCGTCGCCTGCACCGCGCCGAAGAGCAGCAGCGCGCCCGTCGCCGTCGTCAAACTCAAATACGCGAAGGAAAAACCGGCGGCGTAGGCGAACAGCATCAGCGCCGACAGCCAGCTGCCCCCGCCGGCCTGCGCGCGGCGAAAGAAGCGCACGATCAGCCACAGCACCACCGCCCCCGACACCAGCCGGATGGTGGTGAAGCTCGCCGCGTCGATGCCCGTCTCCCGCAGCGCAATGCGGCACAGCACCGAGTTGCCGGCGAAGGCGAGCATGGTGAGGGTGGTTAGGAGGAGGGTTCGGGCGGAGGGCATGTGGCTTGACAGCTACCGCTTTGAGGCAATACCTGGATTTATCAAACTAAGCTCCCACTCATTTTTAACGACATTAGTAAGTCACCAACTTACGGTGTGCTGAAATACTGTGACGACAACATATAAATATCTGTGCTCATTAGAATGGATAAATTGTGCTCTTCTTGGCCAAAGAGCATAATGACTTGAACCATAAGTATGGTTAAACAAATGTTGGTCAGGATTAACATCCTTACCTTGTCCTCAGAAGCAATATCCATCTATCACTACTTGCTTACCGCGAGGCTTGCATGGCTAATAGTGCTCTCGAACGATTCCGGATCGTTGGACTCCATGGTCGCAAGAATTTCGATGTTGTAATCAGAGACAATACGCTGGTTCTTGTCGGGGAAAATGGCTCTGGAAAGACAACTTTTCTACGCATTCTCTTTCATTTTCTTTCAGGTCGTTGGCTTTCACTGGTTCAATTCCCCTTTGAATTTATTGTTGCGACCATTGGAGGGGAGGATTACAAAGTTGCTCACGAGGAACTTGGTAAGGCCTTCAAAGGTTTCGATCGTCGGTTCCTCGCGGAAATACCACCCTCATTACGGCGGAGAGTTATGGAATCCCTTGAGAAGGGCGATCTCGAACGGGTGAGCTTCGAGCTTGAACGGGCTGGTAGTCGCTTTTCTTCTATTCCCACTGAAATGCTTCTGCGTCAGTTAGAGTTTTTCGAACAACCCCCACGTGGCATCAAGAAGGAACTCCAAGAAACTATTACCCGAATCCACGATGCAATCCGAGCCCAAGTCCTGTACCTGCCGACCTATCGCCGCATTGAACGCGAACTAAGCAGTATCTTTGAAGGTGTAGATCCTGAAGACTTTCGTCGTCACCGGAACCGGGTTCGTCAAAATGAATCTGGTGAGGCATTCATTGAACTCGTCGAATTTGGCATGAAAGACGTTCAGCAGGCAGTCGATCGCACGTTAGAACGACTTAAAGAGTTTGCGCGTGAGAATTTAAACAATCTGACCCTTAGGTACCTCGGCGATGTTGTAAATCGGGAGTACCAGAACGTGGGAATGAAGCAAATAGCGGACGTCTCAGAAGATACCGTTCGTGCTGTACTCGACAGAATCCACGAAAGCATTCTTACGAAAACACATAAGGATCACCTTTTCAGCGTCATCAATTCTGCCCGCTCAGCTGATGCTCCTACAGAGCACGAGAAAATCATTTACCACTATTTTCTTAAGCTGCTTGGATTTCAACAGTCTCTCCAAGAAAATGAACGTCAAATATCTGCATTCTGTGATCTGTGCTCAGAATACATAGTAGATAAGCGCTTTGTTTATGATAGCCAGACATTCAGCTTCTCAATTGTTCCGACAGATGACACCAACAACAATCGATCAATCACATTGAGCGATTTATCGTCAGGAGAAAAGCAGATTGTTTCTCTCTTCAGTCATTTATATCTATCAGGACAGCAAAATTTCTTTGTGCTAATAGACGAGCCAGAGTTATCGCTATCCGTCCCCTGGCAGCGACGTTTTTTAACTGATATTCGCGCCGGACAGTTTTGCACTGGCCTCGTCGCTGTTACTCACTCCCCCTTCATTTACGACAATGCATTGCGAAACTACACCTACTCCCTTGGTGAATTCATAAGCTTTTAGGGAGCTGGCGATGACCATGCTTGATGTTCACGCAGATGCACTTGAAAGAGTTAGTGCTGCATATCACGAGTTTCTGCTGCGCTACAAGGCAAGTGCGAATGTCGTTTATGGGATTGTTGAGGGAAAAGAAGATCCGTTGTTTTACAGAGGGCTAATTGAAAGGCAACTCCCTGAAGGATGGGAAGTCGAGTTAATACCCGCTGGTCGCAAGGATAATGTTCTTAAAGCAATAACTGCATTTGATTGGACAAGATTTTCGCCTAAGAGGGTATGTTTTTTTGTAGATAGAGACCTCTCAGATCTAATCCCCGAGTCAATTCCCACCGTAGATAATCTTTATACTACCGACAACTATTCAATCGAAAATGATGTAGTGAATTTTGGTGTTTTTAAGCGCCTATTAGAAGAGGTGCTCAATATAAGTGGGCTTAGGCCAGAAGAAGTGGAGATCGTTAAGCAGCACTTTGAGCATTCTCTAACGTTCTTCAAAAAGGCAATGCTTTCGATTATGACGCAAGTTCTTTTGTGGCGACGAAGCGGGAGGCGAGTTTGCCTGAACGATATTCGACCAAAGGATTTTTTTATTTTTTCTGATGGCAATATCAAGCTAAGGACTGAATTTGAATCTGCATTGTCAAGGCTGCAACATGCTGCAAATTGCGTTAATTTAGTAGCCTCGTCGGAGGCTGAGTTGTCTAAGGCTGAAGCAGAATTCCGTTATGGGCAGGGGCCCGATAGGTTTATCCGTGGGAAATATCTTCTGTGGTTTTTAGTCGAACTTTCTTTTGAAGTACATCGTTCAATATCATCCCTTCTCTCCAGGTTTAAGGCACCTCCTAAAGTACGAGTCAGCATTGGCCCTGGAAATGCAATAGTCGTTCTTGCACCAAGAGCAAGGTGTCCGGGGTCTCTCCAGCTTTTTCTTGAGCGCACCTTTTGTCAGCACATTAGAGAAAGCGCTCTCTAATAGCATCAAACGTTGCCGGTTTGTCTCACACAAGTTGAACACTGTTCTTGTCGGCAGAAGGTTCGCTGTGATAAATCCTAGCAACCAATCGGCGTGCTAATCGCAGCGCACCAATTGGGTATCTACTCGTAAATAATCTCATCCGCCGTATCCGCCTCCACCGCATCCCGCGCATAGTCGCGCGCGAGCTTGGCGGCCTTGTGCTTGCCGTGCTCGCGGTACCCCTCGTGGGCGACGATCATGGCCATCGCATCGTTTGTGCCGGTCCGGATCGAGGCGAGGCGGATGCCGCGGCAGTTACGCTCCAGCGCCGGGCCAAATCGGCCATGTTGATTTACTCAGTTTATTGAGTAAAATTACTCATCATGCAGAGCAAAAAGAAAGCTCCTTTCCGGCGCCCGCAGTCCGCCGTGCTGGCAGCGCGCCTGGCCGAGCCCCGCCGCTTCATCCAGGTGGTGGCGGGGCCGCGCCAGGTGGGCAAATCCACGCTGGTGCAGCAGGTGACCGATACGCTGGCGCTGCCCGTGCGCCAGGCCAGCGCGGACGAGCCGACCCTGCGCGGCGCGGACTGGATCGCCCAGCAGTGGGAGGCGGCCCGGCTTTCCATCGCGGATGCCAAAGGCGCAGTGCTGGTGCTGGATGAAATCCAGAAAATCCCCGGCTGGTCGGAAACGGTGAAGCGCCTGTGGGACGAGGACACGCGGGCGAGGCGCCCGCTCAAGGCGGTGCTGCTCGGCTCGGCGCCGCTGCTGATCGCCCAGGGGCTGACGGAAAGCCTGGCCGGGCGCTTCGAGGTGCTGCCGCTGTCGCATTGGTCGTATGCGGAAATGCGGGCGGCCTTCGGCTGGCCGGTGGATGCGTATGTGTTCTACGGCGGCTACCCGGGCGCGGCGCCGTTGATCGGCGAACCCGCACGCTGGGCGCGCTATGTGCTGGACAGCCTGATCGAGACGTCGATTTCGCGCGACGTGCTGCTGCTCACGCGGGTGGACAAGCCGGCGCTGCTGCGGCGGCTCTTCGAGCTGGCCTGCCGCTATTCGGGGCAGGTGCTTTCCTACACCAAGATGCTCGGCCAGCTGCAGGATGCGGGCAACACCACCACGCTGGCGCATTATCTGGAGCTTCTGGCGGGCGCGGGCATGGTCTGCGGCCTGCCCAAGTATGCGGGCGATGCGGCGCGCAGCCGCGGCTCCAGCCCGAAACTGCAGGTGCTCAACACGGCCCTGATGACGGCGGCCAGCGGTTACACGCTGGCCGAGGCGCGCGCCGACCGCGAATTCTGGGGGCGTCTGGTGGAATCCGCCGTGGGAGCGCACCTGGCCAATGCGGCGATGCGCGGCGAATGCGCACTGCACTACTGGCGCGAACGCAACCACGAGGTGGACTTCGTCGTGCAGGCCGGGCGCAGGCTCACCGCCATCGAGGTGAAAAGCGGCCGCGCCCCGCAGGCGCACCCGGGCACGGCGGCGTTCGTGCAGGCATTCAAGCCGAAGCGCACGCTGCTGGTGGGCGGCGACGG
>WYAY01000138.1 GCA_011526165.1 Sulfuritalea sp. | reverse complement strand
TGGAGAATGCGATCTTTGCTTCGCTGACGGCGCCGGGGACGCTGTCGGCTGCGAATTTCTGTTCTGGCGCCGGGGTGGCGACGGCGCAGGATGGCAATGACTTTGTGATCTACAACAGCAGCAGCGGTGCGCTGTATTATGACGCGGACGGATCGGGCGGCGGCGCCACGGCCACGCTGTTCGCCTTTGTGCCTGCTGCCACCGCGCTTACCGCCAGCGATTTCGTGGTGAATTGATCGGAAGAGACAATCCTGATTGGCTTATTAGAAGATTTCGTCGGCAACACTCCGCTTGTGCGCCTGAAGCGTCTGCCCGGCGCGGACAACGAACGCCGCGGCAACGTGATCCTCGCCAAACTGGAGGGCAACAACCCGGCTGGCTCGGTGAAGGATCGTCCGGCGCTGTCGATGATCCTGAGGGCCGAGGCGCGCGGCGAGATCAAGCCGGGCGACACCCTGATCGAGGCCACCAGCGGCAACACCGGCATCGCGCTGGCGATGGCGGCGACCATGCGCGGCTACAGGATGGTGCTGATCATGCCCGAGCACCTCTCCATCGAGCGGCGCCAGACCATGCGCGCTTTCGGCGCCGACATCGTGCTCGTACCGCAGAAGGGCGGCATGGAGATGGCGCGCGACGTCGCCGACAAGATGGTCGCCGAGGGCAAGGGCATCATGCTCGACCAGTTCGCCAACCCGGACAATCCGCTGTCGCACTACGAGGGCACCGGGCCGGAGATCTGGCGCGACACGCAGGGGAAAATCACCCACTTCGTCTCCAGCATGGGCACCACCGGCACCATCATGGGTTGCTCGCGCTTCTTCAAGGAAAAGAACCCGAAGATCGAGATCGTCGGCTGCCAGCCCGAGGAGGGCTCGCAGATCCCCGGCATCCGCAAGTGGCCGGAGGAATATCTGCCGAAGATCTACGACAGGCGCGGCGTCGACCGTCTCGAGTACGTCGGCCAGGCCGACGCCGAGGAGATGACGCGGCGCATGGCGCGGGAGGAGGGCATCTTTGCCGGCATTTCCTCCGGCGGCGCCATGGCGGTGGCCCTGCGCGTGGCCGGGCAGGTGCGCGACGCGGTGATCGTCACCATCGTCTGCGACCGAGGCGACCGCTACCTTTCCACAGGCGTCTTCCCCGCCTGAGCCGGACAGCGGATGTTTTTCCGCACCGCCGTTCTCCTGGGACTGACTTTTCTTGCCGCCCTGCCTTGCGGTGCAGCGCAGATCACGCTGTCCCTCGGGGCGATCAGCCACGCGGCCTTCGAGGCCGAGAGCGTCACCGTCGCCTTCGACGCGGCGCGGCGCGGCGAGGCGGACATCCGCCTCGGCCGCCTGAAGATCGGGGACACCGAATACCGCGAGTTGCGGCTGCACTGCTCCGGCTTCTATTTCGACGGGCGTCGCCTCGACTGCCCCCAGGGTGCCCTGCAGCGGCAGGACGAGCGCGGCCGCAACCGCCCGGCGCTGCCGTTTTCCCTGGCCTGGCGGCCCGGCGACGGCTTCCTCGACTTTGCGATGCGCGACGTCGACGCCGTGGCCCTGTCGCCGCTGGTCAAGCGCCTGCGCGGCTGGCGGCCGCAGGGCAAGTTCGACCTTGCCCTCGCCGCCGAGGCCGGCAGCGCCAGGCTCGGGCTTGCCGTGCGCGATCTTGCCTTCGCCAGCCGCGAGGGGGACATCGTCGGCAAGGACATCGCCTTCACCCTGGATGCCGCAGCCGAGAAGAGCGGCGCCGGCTGGCACTGGCGCGCCCGCCTCGACTGGCCGCAGGGCGAACTGTATCGGGCGCCGTGGCGTCGCGTCGCCGGCGTGCGCATGGAAGCCGAAGGCGGCCTGGCCGAAAAGACGCTGGAGGTGGCGCTGGCGCATCTCGACGTCGCCGGCTTGGGCGGCGTCACGGCCAGCCTGCGCTGGGATCGCGAGCGCGGCGAGGCGACCGACGGCGGCTTCGTCACCGACCGCATCGACCTGGCGGCGGCCATGCGCGACTGGCTGCAGCCCTGGCTGGGCTCACTCGGCTTTCCGGAGTGGCGGGTGTCCGGGCATGGCCGCATTTCAGCGGAGTGGCAGGCGCGCGAACTGCGCCGCTTCTACGCCGGACTGGAGGAAGCCACCCTGGCCGACGGCACCGGCCACCTTGAACTGGGCGGCGTCAACGCACGCATCCCCTGGGAGGAGGGCGCGGCGACCGAGGCCGAGTTCGGCGTCGGCAGCGGCCGTCTCGGCGACCTGCCGCTGGGCGGTTTCAATCTGCCCTTGAAAATCGACGGCAACGAGGCGAGGATCGCGGGGCTCGTCGCGCCGCTGCTCGACGGACGCTTCCTTATAGACGAACTGCGCCTGGCCAAAAGTCAGTCCGGCTGGCACGGCGAGTTCGAGGGCGGCATCGAGGGCGTCTCGATGCCCAAGCTGTCGCGCGCGCTCAAGCTGCCGGCCATGGCGGGCAGCCTGACGGCGCGCATCCCGCGCATCGCCTACGCGCCGGGCCTGCTGCGGCTCGACGGCGCGCTCGGCATCGAGGTGTTCGACGGTGGCATCATCGTGCACCAGCTGCGCCTGGTCGACCCGTTCGGCAAGCAGCGCCGCTTCGTCGCCGAGGTGACGGCGCGCAACCTCGACCTCGGCATGCTGACGCGCACCTTCGCCTTCGGCGCCATCGAGGGGCGCTTCGACGCCGACCTGCACGACCTGGAGATGCAGGGCTGGAAGCCGGTGCGCTTCGATGCCCGCATCGCCAGCAGCGAGGGGAGCTACCCGCGCAGCCTGAGTGTCGGCGCGCTGAAGGACATTACCGCGCTGGGCGAGGATGCCCCGCCGCAGGCGCTGGCGCGCGTGCCGGAACGTTCCGGCTTCAGTTTCGGCTACTCGCGCATCGGCTTCGGCTGCAAGCTGCGGGACGGAATCTGCCTGCTCGACGGCGTCGAGCGCGAGGGCGATGACCAAAGGAAATCCCCGGGGGACGGCGTCGTCCTGATGCGCGGCAGCGGCATGCCGTCGGTGAGCATCATCGGCTACAATCGGCGTATCGACTGGGAGGCGCTGGTGGCGCGCATCCGCGAGGTCGTCGCGGGCCGCCCCGGCGTTGTCATCGAATGAAACAGAGACTCCTCTTGCTGACCATTGCTGCCCTGATATCCGGCTGCGTCAACCTGCACGTGCATTTTCCGGAGGCAGCCGACAAACCTGCCGAGGCGGCGCAGTCCGGAGCGGCGAAATGACGCCTGTCCTCGCCTTCGACATCGAGACGATTCCCGACGTGGCAGGCATCCGCAGGCTCCACGAGCTGCCGGACGAGCTTTCGGACAGCGAGGTGGCCGAGTTCGCCTTCCAGAAGCGGCGCGCCGCCACCGGCAACGACTTCCTGCCGCTGCACCTGCAGCGCGTCATCGTCATTTCCTGCGCCCTGCGCGAAGCGGACCGCTTCACCGTCTGGTCGCTGGCCGAGCCGAAGCTGAACGAAGCCGGGATCGTCCAGCGCTTCTACGACGGCATCGAGAAATTCACCCCGCAGCTCGTTTCCTGGAACGGGGGCGGCTTCGACCTGCCGGTGCTGCACTACCGCGGCCTCATCCACAACGTCGCCGCGCCGCGCTACTGGGACCAGGGCGAGGACGACCGCGATTTCAAGTGGAACAACTACATCAGCCGCTACCACTCGCGCCACCTCGACCTGATGGACCTGCTGGCGCTGTACCAGCCGCGCGCCAACGCGCCGCTCGACGAACTGGCCAGGCTGATGGGCCTGCCCGGCAAGCTCGGCATGGACGGAGGGGCCGTCTGGGGCGCCTGGCAGGAGGGCCGCATCGACGAGATCCGCGACTATTGCGAGACCGACGTGGTAAACACCTTCCTCGTGTATCTTCGCTTCCAGCGCCTGCGCGGCGCGCTGACGGAGAAGGCTTTTGCCGCCGAAGTCGCGGCGGTGCGCGCCGCGCTCGAAGGCCTGAAGCAGCCGCACTGGCATGCCTTCCTTGCGGCCTGGGAGTCATAGCGCAGTGTCCTTGACCGTCCTCGGCCTCTCCGGCTCGCTCTCGCACGATCCTTCCGCCGCGCTCTACATCGACGGCCGGCTCGTCGCCGCCGCGGAGGAGGAGCGCTTCATCCGCGACAAGCACGCCAAGGGCCGCATGCCCTTCGAGGCGGCGAAGTTCTGCCTCGATTTCGCCGGCATCAGGCCGGCCGACGTCGACGCCGTGGCGATCCCCTTCGCGCCGATCAGCCTGATGGAGCTGGCGCGCTGGCACTACGCGAAGCGCTACTGGTACGCGCCGGACCGGGCGCTCGACGCGCTCCTCAACGGCAACCGCCGCTACCGCCGCTACCGCGGCCGCATCCTCGAATGCCTCAAACAGCTCGGCTTCGATCCGGACAAGGTCGACCTCGTGCCAGTCGAGCACCACCTGACCCACGCCTCGAGCGCCTACCACTGCTCGGGCTTCACGGAGAAGACCGCCATCCTCGGCATCGACGGCAAGGGCGAGTACGCGACCACCTTCTTCGGCTACGGCGAGCACGGCCGCATCCACAAGATCAGGGAGTTCTACGACCCCGATTCGCTCGGCGGCCTCTACGGCGCCATCACCGAATACCTCGGCTTCGAGATGCTCGACGGCGAGTACAAGGTCATGGGCATGGCGCCCTACGGCGACCCGAACAAGTACGATTTTTCGCGCCTGGCGAAGTTCGAGAATGGCGAGCTGGTCATCAACACCGACTACGCCAACGTGATCGGCCTGCGCCGCTACAAGGAAGGCGGCAAGGGCTACTACTTTTCGCCCAAGCTGATCGACTGGCTGGGGCCGCGCAGGGTGGGCGACATCGCCGACGATCCCTACATCCACTACGCGGCGAGCATGCAGAAGCTGTTCGAGGACATTGCCCTGCAGATGCTGGAGCACTACCTCGGCGACATCCTGCGCGAGACCGGCCGGCTGGCCTTCGCCGGCGGCGGGGCGCTGAACGTCAAGCTCAACCAGCGCATCATCGCGCGGTCCGACGTGAAGGAGCTCTTCGTGCAGCCGGCCTCGGGCGACAGTGGCACCGCCATCGGTGCGGCCTCCTACGTTTCAGTCGTGCGCGGCGTGCCGGTGGAGAAGATGGAGCATGTCTACCTCGGCCCCGCCTACACCAACGAGGAAGTCATCGCCGCCTGCGAGCGGCACCCGTCCAAACCGTCGTGGCAGAAAATCGACGAGGTGCCGCAGCGCATCGCACGCCTGCTCGCCGACGGCCAGCCGGTGGCCTGGTTCCAGGGCCGCATGGA
>WYAY01000137.1 GCA_011526165.1 Sulfuritalea sp. | reverse complement strand
TCGAGGCGCATGCCTTCACCTACCTCGATTTCGCCGAGGCGGCGAAGACCTACGGCAAGGTCGGCGGGTTCAGTCATCTCGCCACGCTGGTCAAGCGCCTGCGCGCGGGGCGCCCGGGGGCGCTGCTGCTCGACGGCGGCGACACCTGGCAGGGCTCCGCTACATCACTGTGGAGCAAGGGGCAGGACATGGTCGACGCCTGCAAGCTGCTCGGCGTGGACATCATGACGCCGCACTGGGAATTCACCCTCGGCGCCGAGCGCGTCAGGGAGATCGTCGAAAAGGATTTCGCCGGCAAGGTCGAGTTCCTTGCGCAGAACGTGAAGACCACCGATTTCGGCGACCCGGTGTTCAAGCCCTACGTCATCCGCGAGATGAACGGCGTGGCGGTGGCCGTCATTGGCCAGGCCTTCCCCTACACGCCGATCGCCCATCCGCGCCACTTCACGCCGGAGTGGACCTTCGGCGTCCAGGACGACGAGATGCAAAAGGTGGTCGACGAGGCGCGCGGCAAGGGCGCCCAGGTGGTGGTGGTGCTTTCGCACAACGGCATGGACGTCGACCTCAAGATGGCGAGCCGCGTCACCGGCATCGACGCCATTCTCGGCGGCCATACCCACGACGGCGTGCCGGCGCCCACCATCGTGAAGAATGCCGGCGGCCGCACGCTGGTGATGAACTCCGGCTCGAACGGCAAGTTCCTCTCGGTGCTGGATTTCGACGTGCGCGGAGGCAAAATCATGGGTTTCCGCTACAAGCTGCTGCCGGTGTTCGCCAATCTGCTGCCGGCCGACAAGGAGATGGCCGCCTACATCGAGAAGGTGCGCGCGCCGCACCAGGCGAAGCTGGAAGAAAAACTGGCCATCTCCGAGGGCCTGCTCTACCGCCGCGGCAACTTCAACGGCAGCTGGGACCAGCTCATCCTCGACGCCATGCTCGAGGTGATGGGGGCGCAGATCGCCTTCTCGCCCGGCTTCCGCTGGGGCACCAGCATCCTGCCCGGCCAGGCCATCACCTTCGAGCATGTCATGGACCAGACGGCCATCACCTATCCCTATTCGACGCTCACCGAGATGAGCGGCGCCATGATCAAGGATATCCTCGAGGACGTCTGCGACAACCTGGTGAATGCCGACCCCTACAAGCAGCAGGGCGGCGACATGGTGCGCGTCGGCGGCCTCGCCTACGCCTGCAAGCCGAACGCGGCGATGGGCGCGCGCATCCAGGACCTGCGCCTCGACGGCAAGCCGCTCGAAGCGGGCAAGACCTACAAGGTGGCCGGCTGGGCGCCGGTCGCCGAAGGCGCCAGCGGCGAACCCGTCTGGGATGTCGTGGCGAAGTGGCTGCGCGACAGGAAGACCGTCGCCCCGCGCAAGCTCAACATGCCGAAGCTGATCGGCATGGCCGGCAATCCCGGCATCGCCTGAAACAATCCTTAACATGGCGTTGTCCCATGGCACGGTAGAATCGCCGTGCCATGGAGACTGACTTTTCCCGCGCCCTGCGGCGCGCCCCTCTGATCCTCGCGCTGACAGCGCCGGCGCTCGCCGCCGACCCCTTCGGCGCGCTGGAGGCCGTGCCGCCCATCGCCGGCCTGCAGGCCGCGCCCGCACCCTGTCCGCCGGCCGACCTCGCCAGCGCGCTCGAACTGGCCGAGGTGATCGACCTCGCCCTGTGCCACAACCCGCAAACGCGCCAGGCCTGGGCGAGTGCCCGCGTGCAGGCAGCACAGGTCGGCGTGGCGCAAGCCGCCTACCTGCCCTCCGTCTCCGCCAGCGCGGGCGTCAGCCGTGTGCGCAGCGAAGCAGCGGGCGGCGGCAGCACCTATACGCGGCGCAGCATCGACGCCGACCTGTCCTGGGTGTTGTTCGATTTCGGCGCCCGCGCCGCCAGCCTGGAAAACGCGCGCCAGCTCTTCGCCGCCGCATCATTCACGCGCGATGCCACCGTGCAGGCGGTGTTCCTCGCCGCCGTGCAGGCCTTCTTCCAGCGCCAGGCAGCAGCGGCCGCCCTGGAAGCCAGCCGGCTGTCGGAAAAGGCCGCGCTCGAGTCGCTGAATGCCGCCGAGGCGCGCTACCGCGTCGGCGCCGCCACGCCGGCCGACCGCCTGCAGGCGCGCACCGCCCACGCCCAGGCCATGCTCAACCGCATCAACGCCGAAGGCGCCGTGAAGACCGCGCAAGGCACGCTGGCCAACGTCATCGGCGTCGACCCGACGCGGTCCTTCGCCCTGGCGCCGCTGCCCACGGTCGCGCCCGGCGCCGCTTTCGAGGCCGACGTCGCCCGCCTCATCGAGGAAGCGCGCACGCGGCGGCCCGACCTCGCCGCGGCGGAGGCGCAGTACCGCGCCGCGCAGGCGAACATCGACGCGGCGAAGGCCGCCCACCTGCCGACGCTGTCCTTCGGCGTCGGCGCCGGCCGCAGCCGGATCGCCGGCGATCCCGCCTACGACAGCGCCAGCATCGGCCTGACGCTGCGCATCCCGCTCTTCAGCGGCTTCTCCACCACCTACAAGGTGCATGCCGCCGAAGCGCAGGCCGACGTCCAGGCGGCGCGGCGCGAACAGCTGCGCCTGCAGGTGGCGCTCGATGTATGGAACGCCCATGCCGGTCTCGCCACCGCCACGCAATCGGTTAAGACCGCCGAGGAACTGCTGGAAAGCGCCACGCAGTCCGAGCGCGTCGCCGCCGGCCGCTACCGCGCCGGCGTCGGCAGCATCCTCGATCTGCTCACCGCGCAGGCCGCGCTGGCCAGCGCGCGCCAGAGCCGCATCCAGGCCGGCACCAGCTGGTATGTCTCGCGCGCCGGCCTGGCGCAGGCCATGGGCGCGCTGGATGCAGGGCTGCTGACCACCCTCTCGCCTGCCCTTTCCCCCGCACCTTCTTCCGCAAGCGGCAGAAGGGAGTAAAGGTTCGCCATGACCCGTACGAAAAAAATCATCCTGTTCGTCCTCGGCGCCGGACTGCTCGCCGGCGGCCTCTACGCCCTGCAGCGCAAGCAGGCCGCCGCCGATCCGGACAAGCGCTACAAGACCGAGGCGCTCGCCAAGGGTAGCGTCACGCAGTCCGTTTCCGCCAACGGCACGCTCAACCCGGTCACCCTGGTCAACGTCGGCACCCAGGTTTCCGGCACGGTGAAGAAACTGCACGTGGATTTCAACGATCTCGTGGCGAAGGGGCAAATCCTCGCCGAACTGGACGACGCCATCTACTCGGCGCAGGTGCGGCAAAGCGACGCCAGCATGGCCAGCGCCCGCGCCGCGCTGCAGCTGGCGCGCGCCAACGAGACGCGCATGCAGGAGCTGTTCCGGCAGGAGTACGTCTCGCGCCAGGAGCTCGACCAGGCGGTGCAGGCGCGCGAGGCGGCGGCGGCGCAGCTCAGGCTGGTGAGTGCGCAGAACGACCGCGACCGCGCCAACCTCGGCTACTCGGTGATCCGCTCGCCGGTCTCCGGCGTGGTGGTCGACCGCCAGATCGACGTCGGCCAGACCGTCGCCGCCAGCTTCCAGACGCCGACGCTGTTCAAGATCGCGCAGGACCTGACGCAGATGCAGATCTACACCACCTTCGCCGAGGCCGACATCGGCGCCATCCGCGTCGGCCAGCCGGTGCGCTTCAATGTCGACGCCTTCCCCAACCGCAGCTTCCAGGGCAAGGTGAAGCAGGTCCGCCTGAACCCGACCACCCAGCAGAACGTGGTGACCTACAACGTCGTGGTCGCCGTGGAGAACCCCGAGAAACTGCTGATGCCCGGCATGACGGCCTACGTGAACATCGCCGTGGCGCAAAGGAAGGACGTCCTGCTGGTGCCCAACACGGCGCTGCGCTTCAAGCCGGACAGCGCCATGAGCGGCGAGAAGCCCACCGGCACGGCGGGGCCGCCGAGCCCGATGGCCGGTCCCGCGGGCATGAACGCCGGCCGCCCAGGCGGCGAAGCGCGCAAGCGCGATAGCGCCAGCGGCACGGTGTACGTGATCGAGGACGGCCAACTCAAGCCGGTCAAGGTTTCCGTCGGCATCACCGATTCCCGCTTCACGGAGGTGGTCGGCGGCGAACTCGCCGAAGGCCGCAAGGTTGTCACCGGCGAGAACCTGCCCGCCCAGAACAACAATGCCGGCGCCTCCGGCAGCACCTTCCGCCTAAGGCTGTTCTAGTGACAGAAGCGGTCATCCGCGTCGAGTCGCTCGGCAAGGACTACGACACGCCGGCCGGCCCCTTCACCGCCCTGAAGGAGGTCAACCTGCACGTCGGCACGGGTGAGTTCGTCGCCATCATGGGCCCCTCCGGCTCGGGCAAGTCGACCTTCATGAACATCCTCGGCTGCCTCGACCGCCCCAGCCGCGGGCGCTACTTCCTCGCCGGCAGGGACGTCGCCGGCCTCGACAAGGACGAAACCGCGCAGCTGCGCAACCGCACCATCGGCTTCGTCTTCCAGGGCTTCAACCTGCTGCCGCGCATGAGCCTGGCCGACAACGTCGCGCTGCCGCTGGTGTATTCCGGCCTCGGCCACGCCGAGCGCCGCGAGCACGCGCGCGAGGTGCTGGAGAAGGTCGGCCTCGGCCGCTACGCCGACTCGCTGCCCAGCCGCATCTCCGGCGGCCAGCAGCAGCGCGTGGCGATCGCGCGGGCGCTGGTCAACCGCCCCCGCCTGATCCTCGCCGACGAGCCGACCGGCAACCTCGACAGCCACACCAGCCACGAGATCATGCAGGTGTTCCGCACGCTCAACGAGGAAGGCATCACCGTCGTCCTCATCACGCACGAGCCCGACATCGCCGCCTTCGCCCGACGCCAGGTGCGCTTCCTCGACGGCGAGATCGTCCATGACGCGCCCACGCCAACGCATCAAGCCACTCCGGGCGAAGCGGGCGACCGTCACCCCCTTCCCCGGGAAGGGGGATGGGGGGAAGGCCCACCATGCTAGGCGCGATGCTCCACGAAGCCTGGCGCGCCATGGGCGCCAACCGTCTGCGCACCCTGCTGACCATGCTCGGCATGGTGATCGGCGTCGGCGCCGTGGTGCTGATGATGGCCATCGGCCAGGGCGCGCAATACACCGTGGCGCAGACCATCAATTCGATGGGCAGCAACATCTTCGTCGTGCTCTCCGGCTTCACCACGACGGGCGGCGTGAGGAGCGGCGGCGGCTCGGCACCGACGCTGAACGTGGCCGATGCGAATGCCGTCGCCGAACTCGACGGCGTCGAGACGGTCGCCCCGGTGCACTGGGGCTCGGTGCAGATGGTGCATGGCCCCAACAACTGGAACGCTTGGGTGCACGGCACCTCGCCGGCGTATTTCGACGCGCGCTCCTGGCCGATCGCCGACGGCACGGCGTTCACCGATTCCGACCTGCGCGCCGCCACGCGGGTGGCGGTGCTGGGCCGCACCGTGGCGCAGAACCTGTTCGGCGAAGAGGATCCGGTCGGCAAGACCTTCCGCATCGGCCAGGCGCCGTTTACCGTACTCGGCGTGATGGCGCCCAAGGGGCAGAACCTGGACGGGCGCGACCAGGACGACCTGGTGGTAATGCCGCTCACCACCGCCCAGCGCAAGGTGTTCGGCACGCCCTTCCAGGGCTCGGTGCGCCAGATCCTCGTCAAGGCCGTCTCGCCCGAAGCCATGCCCGCCGTGGAAAAGGCCATGGAGGCGCTGCTGCGCCAGCGCCATCGCATCCGCGAGGGCGCCGACAACGACTTCACGATACGCAACCTCACCGCCGTGGCGGACACCGCGGCCGAGACGACGCGCGTCATGTCGATGCTGCTCGGCGCCATCGCCTCGGTGTCGCTGCTGGTGGGCGGCATCGGCATCATGAACATCATGCTGGTGTCGGTCACCGAGCGCACGCGGGAGATCGGCATCCGCATGGCGATCGGCGCGCGCGAGCGCGACATCCTCGCCCAGTTCCTGCTCGAGGCGGTGATCATCTCGGTGATCGGCTGCGCCATCGGCCTGGTGCTCGGCGTCGGCGGCGCGGCGCTGGTCAACCAGCTGGCCAAGATGACGGTGGTCGTCTCCGGCGGCTCGGTGCTGACTGCCTTCGCCGTGGCGGCCGGGGTGGGCATCTTCTTCGGCTTCTATCCGGCGAAAAAGGCCGCCCGTCTGGATCCCATCGAGGCGCTGCGCTACCAGTAACGACCGGCACGGCGACATGGGCGATAATGTCGGCACCATGGCGCAAGAAACCGAGCTCAAGCTCAGCCTGCCCGAGACGGCGCAGCGCGCCTTCCTGCGCCACCCATTGCTGAAGGAAGCGGAACGACTGCCGACGCGGCGTCTCGTCAATGTCTATTTCGACACCGCCGGGCTGACCCTGCACCGCAAGGGCATCGCCCTGCGCACGCGGCGACAGGGGCGCGGCTGGCTGCAGACCGTGAAATGCGCCGGCAGTGCCAGCGGCGGGCTGTCGCAGCGGCCGGAGTGGGAGCAGCCCTATTCCGGCCGCTTCGACTTTGCCGCCGTCGACGACGCCGAGGTGCGCGGGCTGCTGGAGCGCACGCGCGGCCGCGCCCGCCTCGCGCCGGTCTTCGAAACGGCATTCACCCGCCGTGCCTGGCGGCTGCGCCCGATGCCCGGCACGGCCGTCCTGCTCCTGCTCGACCGCGGCCGGGTCGAAGCCGGCGGGCGGCGCGAGGCCATCTCGGAAATCGAGATCGAACTGGAGCAGGGCGATGCCGGCTGCCTCTTCGAACTCGCCCTGCGGCTGGCCGCCGTGCTGCCGCTGCGCCCGGCGATCCTGTCCAAGGCGGAGCGCGGCTATCGCCTGCATCTGGGCGCGCCGCCGAGGCCGGTCAAGGCCGCGGCCTCGCCGCTCGACAGGGGACAGACACCCCTGCAGGCCTTCCGCGCCCTCGCCGCCGCCTGCATCGCCCAGTTGCAATGGAACGAACTCGGCGCCGGCGAGGCGGACCCGGAGTTCATCCACCAGATGCGCGTCGCCCTGCGGCGTCTGCGCTCGGCGCTGCGCACCTTCCGCCGGACCCTGCCGGAAGGCTTCGAGCCGGCGGTGGTGCCGGCCCTGCGCGCGCTCTCGCGCAGCCTCGGCGCGGCGCGCGACTGGGACGTACTGGCCGGCGAGATCGTCGGCCCGGCGCAGGCCGCCTTCGCCGACGACGCACGGCTGGCTGCCCTGGCGGCGGCGGTCGAACAGGCGCGCCGGCAGGCGCATGCCGCCGTGCAGGAGGCGCTGGCGGCGCCGGCCTACGCACGGGCCCTGCTCGACTTCAACGCCCGCCTGCATCGCGCCGCCGAACGCGCCGATGGCATGCCGGCGCTCGAGGACTTCGCCGCCCGCCGCCTGACCCGGCTGCACAAGAACGCGCTGGCGCTGGCCGAGGCCGCCGCGGACGGCGAGCCCGCCCGCCTGCACGCCCTGCGCATCGGCGTCAAAAGGCTGCGCTACGCCATCGAGTTCTTCGCGCCGCTCTACCCGGCGGGCCGGACGCGCCGCGCGCTGGCGCTGCTCACCGCCCTGCAGGACAGCCTCGGCGCGCTCAACGACCTCGCCCGCGCCGGGCCCCTGCTGATGCAGTGCATGGACAGCGATGCAGCATTGCGCGAGGCGGTGGCGCTCACCGGCGGCTGGCACGGACCGCGCCACGCCGTCCTGCAGAGACTGACTTTGCAGGGCATCCGGCGGCTGGGCAAAATGAAGCGTTTCTGGAAGGATTGACATGGCGGCCAAGCCCTCCGCAGCAGGCGAAGCAACGATGGACATCCTACTCTGGCGCCACGCCGAGGCCGAGGACGGCATGCCCGATGCGAAACGCAGGCTCACCGAACGCGGCCGCAAGCAGGCGAAGCAGGTGGCGCGCTGGCTCAGAAAGCGCCTGCCCCCCGGCGCGCGCATTCTCTCCAGCCCCGCCGTGCGCGCCGTGCAGACGGCCGAGGCGCTGGCGCTGCCCTTCGAAATAATGGAAAAACTCGGCACCGGCGCCGGCGCC
>WYAY01000136.1 GCA_011526165.1 Sulfuritalea sp. | reverse complement strand
CATCCCGAACAGGACCGTGAAACGACTCCGCGCCGATGATAGTGCGTACTACGCGTGCGAAAGTAGGTCATCGTCAGACTAGTTACACAAAAAGCCCGACTTCGAACGAAGCCGGGCTTTTTTATTTGCTTCTGCCCTTCGGATATCATCGCGCTGATGGATTTGCTGGCGACAACGCGTGAAGCCTTTGCCCTGCTGTTCTCCGGCGATGCCGAGCTCTGGCAGGTCATATTCATTTCTCTGAGGGTATCCCTGCTCGCCATGCTGATCGCGGCGCCGCCGGCGATCGCGTTCGGCTATTTCCTGGCGATCGCATCGTTTCCCGGCAGAAGGGTGCTGGTCGTTCTGATTCAGGGGCTGCTGGCTTCGCCCACGGTGGTGGTCGGGCTGATCCTCTATCTTCTGCTTTCCCGCCAGGGGGTTTTCGGCTCGCTCAAGCTTCTGTTCACCCAGGAGGCGATGATCATCGGCCAGGTGCTGATTGCCCTGCCGGTATTGGTGGCTTTCACGATATCGGCCGTGCAGGGGGCGGATCAGCGTGTGAGGGAGACCGCCATCAGCCTTGGTGCCTCGCGTCTGCGCGCGGGCTGGACGACGCTGCTCGAAGTCCGTTTCGGTGTGATGGCTGCAGTATTCAACGCATTCGGCCGGATCATTTCCGAGATCGGCTGTTCGCTCATGGTCGGCGGGAACATCGCCGGCGTCACGCGCAACATTCCCACTGCGATCGCCCTCGAAACGAGCAAGGGCGAATTTGCCCAGGGCATAGCCCTGGGATTCGTCCTGCTGGTGGTGGCGCTCGGCGTGAACTTCGCGCTGGCCTTCGCCCAGGGCGAGGGGGGCGCCAAGTGACCCCTTTGCTCGTCATCGAGGGTGTAAGGAAGTCGTTTGCTGCCCGGCGCTTGCTGGACGTCGCGGGAATCGAGCTGGCAGCCGGCGAGAGTTACGTCCTGACCGGCGAGAACGGTTCCGGCAAATCGACCTTTTTGCGGGTGCTTGCAGGACTGGAGAGGGCCGATGTGGATGCCTGTCGCTTCGACGGCAGACCGGTCGAACTGCAAAAATATCCGGCCTGGCTGCGGCAGGAAGTAATTTACGTTCACCAGCACCCTTACCTGTTCCGTGGCAGTATTGCCGACAACATTGCCTTCGGGCTGAAGGTGCGCGACATGGGCAGGGCCGAGCGTTGCAAGCTTGTGCGCGAAGCTATTGTATGGGCTGGGGTGGAGGATCTGCTCGATGTGCCGCCTCATCGGTTGTCCGGGGGCGAGAAGCAGCTGGTGGCTTTGGCGCGAGCCCGCGTGCTGCATCCCAGGCTGTTCCTGCTCGACGAACCGACGGCGAATCTGGATGCCCAGGCGAGGCTGCAGGTGATGGGCTTGATCAGAAATCTTTGCGATGCGAACAGCACCGTCATGCTGGCCTGCCACGACCGCGAAATCATCGAACTGCCGCACATGCACCGGCTGCACATCGAGAACGGTGCCATCACGGCGTGCGCCGCGCCGACGGCATCGCGATAAGGCGATGAGACTGTTCGCGTTCTGCCTGCTGTGTGTCTGCGCTTCGGTGCGGGCGGATGTCTTCGTGCGCGATGACATCAATATCGATCCGGAGCCCGGTCGCTTCACGGTCTGCCACGACAACGGCTGCGCCAGGCTGTCGCATCTCGGCCTGACCGAGGAACAATGGCAGGCGATCCGGCGGCTGTTCGAGCCATCGCCGCAGGATGCGGGAACCGAGCGCGAAAGGCTGCGCAGCGCCATTGCGCTGATGGAAAAGTTTGTGGGGGAAGCCATCGGCACCTGGCGCGACAAGGGGGGTACATTCAACAGCGGCGATGGCCAGATGGACTGCATCGACGAATCGATCAACACCACCCTGTATCTGACGATGTTCCGCAAGCATCGGCTGATGCGGCATCATTCGGTGGCGGACCGCGCCACACGCGGCTGGTTCCTCTTCGGCTGGCCGCACACCTCGGCGGTGGTGAGCGAGGCCGGCAATGGCAAGCTGTGGGCGGTCGATTCCTGGTTTCTGGACAATGGCGAGCCGCCCTTCATCCTTCCGCTGGAAACCTGGGAATCCGGCTGGAAGCCGATCCGGTAGAATAGCCGGCCATGAAGACGACCTTTCTGGAGTTCGAGCAGCCGATTGCAGAACTGGAAGCGAAGATCGAGGAATTGCGCTATGTGCAGGACGACTCTGCCGTGGACATTTCCGAGGAGATCGGCCGGCTGGAAGCGAAGAGCCAGTCGCTGACCAAGGACATCTATGCCAGGCTGACGCCCTGGCAGATCGCCCAGGTGGCGCGCCATCCGCAGCGGCCGTATGCGCTCGACTACATCCAGCTCATCTTTACCGATTTCGAGGAACTGCACGGCGATCGCGCCTTTGCCGACGACCATGCCATCGTCGGCGGGCTGGCGCGCTTCAACGGCCAGTCGGTGATGGTGATCGGCCACCAGAAGGGGCGGGACACCAAGGAAAAGATCTTCCGCAATTTCGGCATGCCGCGGCCGGAGGGCTACCGCAAGGCGCTGCGGCTGATGCGCCTGGCCGAGAAATTCGGCATTCCGGTGATTACCTTCGTCGACACGCCCGGCGCCTATCCCGGCATCGACGCGGAGGAGCGCGGCCAGTCGGAGGCGATCGGCCGCAACCTGTATGCCATGGCCGAGCTCAAGGTTCCGCTGATCGCCACGGTGATCGGCGAGGGCGGTTCGGGCGGTGCGCTGGCGATCGCCATGGGCGATGTGGTGATGATGCTGCAGTACGCGACCTATTCCGTCATCTCGCCGGAGGGCTGCGCCTCGATTCTCTGGAAGAGCGCCGAGAAGGCGCCCGAGGCGGCCGAGACCATGGGCATCACCGCCGCCCGACTGAAAACGCTTGGCCTGGTCGATCGCATCGTCAACGAACCTCTGGGTGGTGCGCATCGCGACCACCGTGCCATGGCGCAGTCGCTGAAGAAGGCGCTGCAGGATGCCTTGCGCCAGACCGCTGCGCCATCTCCCGCCGAGCTCGTCGAGCAGCGCTTCGAACGCATGCTCGGTTATGGCAAGTACAAGGAACAGCAACTCGCCCGCTGATCCGGCTGCGCGGGTCGCGTCCTGCCTGGCGCGACATGTCCGCCCGGGCGAACGGCTGGTCGCCGGCCTGTCCGGCGGCATCGACTCGGTGGTTCTGCTCCACCTCCTGCAGGCTCAAGCCCGTCCGCAAGGCTTCAGCCTGTCCGCCCTTCACGTGCACCATGGACTCAGCCCGCATGCAGACGCCTGGCTGGCGCACTGCCGGCGCCTGAGCGATTCGCTCGGCGTCCCGCTCGATGTGGCGCGCGTCGAAGTGCGCCGGGATGCCGCGAGCGGGCTGGAGGCGGCGGCGCGCCAGGCACGCTATGCCGCCTTCGCCAAGGTGGCGGCGGAATGGGTCGTGCTGGCGCACCAGCGCGACGATCAGGCCGAGACGCTGCTGTTCAACCTTTTGCGCGGCGCCGGGCTGGGCGGTGCCGCCGCCATGCCCATCGTGCGCGCCTTTCCCGGCCGGCACGACCTGCATATCCTGCGCCCGCTGCTGGAGACGCCGCGTAGTTGGATTGAAGGCTATGCTGCGGCGCACAAGCTCGAATGGGTCGAGGACGAGAGCAACCGCGATCAGCGGCATGCGCGAAACTTCCTGCGGCATTCCATTCTGAGGCCGCTGCGCGAGCGCTTTCCCGGCTGCGATGCGGCGCTGGCGCGGGCGGCGTCGCATTTCGCGGAGGCCGATGCGCTGTTGTCCCGGCTTGCCGAGGTCGATGCCGCCACGGCGATGCGGGAGGGGCGCATCGTGGTCGCCGAACTGGCGCGGCTCGATCAGGCGCGCGCGCGCAATCTGCTGCGCCATGCGCTGAAGCAGGCGGGCATCACGATGCCGGACAGCGCCCGCCTGCAGGAGGCGCTGCGCCAAGCTTGCACCGCCGCGGCCGACCGGCAGGTGAGCATCGACCTCGGCCAGTGTACGTTGCACCGGCATCGCGGCCAGCTGTGGCTGGCGCCGAAGCATCCGCTGGCGATCGATACCGAGTGGCGGGGCGAAGCGGCGCTCGACTGGGGCGGGACAAGGATGCGCTTCGATCGCGTCCCGGGCGCCGGCATCGGACTCGCGCGCCTGGCAGGCGAAGCCGTCCGGATCCGGCTGCGGCAGGGCGGCGAGCGCTTTCAGCCCGACCCGAAACGGCCGCGACGCGAACTCAGGAAACTGCTGCAGGAAAGCGGGGAGCCGCCCTGGCGGCGAAAGGCCATGCCGCTTCTGTGGTGCGGTGAGCAACTCGTCTGGGTGCCCGGCCTCGGTGTGGACTGCGCCTGGCAATGCGGGGAAGGCGAGCCGGGGCTGCTGCCGCACTGGGATGGGTAAAAGTCAGTCCCCGCAGGACGGCGATCAACGGTTGCCGGAAAGCAGCTGGGCCAGTTCCACGGCCGACTTGACGCCCATCTTCTCGAAAATGCGCGAACGGTGCACTTCCACGGTGCGCATGGCGATATTCAGTTCGTCGGCAATGACCTTGTTGTACTTGCCGGCGAGGATGCGCTCCATCACCTCGCGCTCGCGCGGCGTGAGTTGGGTCAGACGCACATGGATGGCGGCGACCTCCGGGCCGGCCGGCTTGCGTGCGGCGTCGGATTGCATGGCGCGGATGACGCGGTCGACCAGCTCGTTGTCGTTGAAGGGCTTCTCGACGAAGTCGAAGGCGCCCTTCTTGACGGCGGCGACGGCGAGCGGGATGTCGCCGTGGCCGCTGAGAAAGATCACCGGCAGGCGCGAGCCGCGCTCGCACAGCAGGTCGAACAGCTGCAGCCCGCTCATGCCGTCCATGCGCACGTCCAGCACCAGGCAGCCGCGCAGGGCCTCGCGCCAGTCGGCAAGAAACGATTCGGCCGAGGGCCAGGCGCGCGAATCGACCTGGCGCGAGCGGAACAGCCAGGTTAGCGCGTCGCGGATGGCCTCGTCGTCGTCGACGATATAGGCGGCGGGCTTCATCCGCTGGGCAAGATGAAGCGGAAAATGCTGCCGCCTTCCGGGTTGGCTTCGACCCACATGCGCCCCTTGTGCGACTCGACGATGGAGCGGCAGATGTTGAGCCCCATGCCCATGCCTTCGGGTTTGGTCGAGAAGAAGGGCTCGAACAGGCGCGCGGCGGTTTCCGCCGCAATGCCGGCGCCGCGGTCGGCGACGCCGATCTCGACGCCTTCCTCGACGGCGGCGGTGCGCACGGTGAGCTGCCTCTCGGAAGGCGGCGTGGCCTGCATGGCGTCGATGCCGTTGCGCATCAGGTTGAGCAGGACCTGCTCCAGCATGACGCGGTCGGCGCGCACCGGCGGCAAGCCTTCGGCCAGCGAGAGGGCAATGCGTACGCCACGCTTGCGCGCGTCGCCCTCGATCAGCCCGACGGCGTCGTCGACGACGACACTGATGTCGCAGGGCGTGCGCTGCGGCTCGCTGCGCCGCACGAAGTCGTAGATGCGGCGGATGACGCGGCCGGCGCGCTGCGCCTGGCTGGCGAGTTTGCCGAGCGCCTCGTGCAGCTCCTCGCGCGGCAGGTCGCCCGCCTCGAGCCGGTTGATGCAGCCGGTGGTGTAGCTGGAGATGGCCGAGAGAGGCTGGTTGATCTCATGGGCCAGGGTGGAAGCCATCTCGCCCATGGTGACCAGGCGCGCCGTGAACTGCAGTTTTTCCTGCTGCTGGCGGGCGAGTTCTTCGGCGCGCTTTCGCTCGGTGATGTCCACCACCGAACCCATCCAGCCGGTGTGGCGGCCTTCGGCGTCGATCAGCGGCGCCTCGTAGATCAAGGCATCGAAGCGCTCGCCGTTCTTGCGCTGGAAGCGCAGCTCGACGCCCTCGTTGGGCGCCAGGCCGGCCAGCGATTTATGGTGCGCGGCCTGGGTCGCCTCTTGCTCCTCGGGAGCCCAGTAGGGCATCGGCGGCAGGCGGTTCACCAGTTCGACGGCATCGAAGCCGGTCATGCGACAGAAGGCCGGGTTGACATAGATGATGCGCCCGTCGAGGTCGCGCGCGCGCAGGCCGGTGAACAGGGAATCCTCCATGGCCTTGCGAAAGGCGTATTCCTTCGAGAGCGCCTGTTCTGCGAACAGACGCTTCTGCATGTGGCGACGCTGGGCCCACAGGCTGGCCAGCACGCCGGCGCCGAGGGCGACGATGGCCAGCGCAAGCAGGTTGCGCGGCAGGCTCGTCTCGGCCTGATAGGCGGTGGCGACCAGCACCAGGCCGTGGCCGGGCGGGTCGAAGGGAATGCGGTGGCGCAGCGTTTCCTCGCCGGCATCGAGGTTCGACTTCGAGCCTAGGATCGTACCGTTTCCATCGACCACGCTGAGGCGGTATTTCTGGGCGAACCACCACGGCACCTGGTCGGCGAGCAGCTTGCGGAAGGAGTACGTGGCCACGAGAGAGCCGGCATGCCGGCCGTCGCGGAAATGCGGCACGACCAGGGAGAAGAACCATTCGCCGCCATTCTCCTGGCTGGCGCTGAAGGTGGGCAGACCGGTCGAGCGCGACAGGCGGAAGGCCTGGCGGACCGGCTCGCTGCCCAGGTCCTCGCCGACGATGGCCTCGCCGACCATGCCCGGATCCTTGCGCAGCGCCAGGCCGTCGCCATCGAGGATCTGCACATGGGCGACGCCAGGATTGTTGAGGAGAAAGCTGCGGATGCGCGGTGCGAAACCGGCGACCGGCCTGTTCCCGGCGAAATAGTCCTGCCCGAGCTGCTGCAGATGCTCCTGGCTGCGTGTCAGGTTGAACTGCAGGTTCTGCTCCACCCACAGCGCATCGCCGATCAGGCCGGCGCGGTGCTCCTCGAGTTCCTGGCGGTGCAGCAGCCAGAGCAGGGCGATGACGGCCAGCACGAACAGGCCGATGGCGATGCGCGGCGCGGCCCAGTACCAGGGCTGCAGCTTGGGCAGGCGCGGGGAGGTGGCTTCCATATGGGTAAAAAGATGTTACATCATGGTGCGGGCAGTCGTCCGGTTGCGGATAACCACAATTGTCCCGGCTGGCACCCGTGCCCAGAATCCCGTTGCCCATACCCGCCGGCCGGGCCGGCTGTTTTTTTCAGGAGGAGACCATGAAACTGCATTCCCTGTTGTTTGGCGCCATCACCTTGGCTTTTTCGGCCACGGCATTAGCCCAGCAGCCGATCGTCATCAAGTTCAGCCACGTCGTGGCCAAGGAAACCCCGAAGGGCAAGGCCTCGGATTTCTTCGCCCAGCGCGCCGGTGAACTGACCAAGGGCAAGGTCAAGGTCGAGGTCTATCCCAACTCGACGCTGTACAAGGACAAGGAGGAGATGGAGGCGCTGCAACTGGGCGCCGTGCAGATGCTGGCGCCGTCGCTGGCCAAATTCGGCCCGCTCGGTGCGAAGGAATTCGAGGTATTCGACCTGCCCTTCATTTTCGACAGCTATGCCGAACTGCACAAGATCACCAAGGGTCCGGTGGGCAAGAGCCTGATGGCCAAGCTGGAGCCGAAGGGCATCAAGGGCCTCGCCTTCTGGGACAACGGCTTCAAGTCGATGTCGGCCAACAAGCCGATCAAGTCGCCTGACGACTTCAAGGGCCTGAAGATGCGCATCCAGTCCTCCAAGGTGCTGGAGTCGCAGATGCGATCGGTCGGTGCGCTGCCGCAGGTGATGGCCTTCTCCGAGGTCTACCAGGCGCTGCAGACCGGCGTGGTGGATGGCACCGAGAACCCGCACTCGAACCTCTACACGCAGAAGATGCACGAGGTGCAGAAGCACATGACCCTGACCGACCATGGCTATCTCGGCTACGCCGTGATCACCAACAAGAAGTTCTGGGACGGCCTGCCGGCCGACGTGCGCGGCCAGCTCGAGCAAGCCATGGTCGAGGCGACCGACTACGCCAACAAGATCGCCAAGGAAGAGAACGACGGTGCACTGGAGAAGGTGAAGGCCTCCGGCAAGACCCAGATCCACACCCCGACGGCGGCCGAGCGCATGGCCCTCAAGAAGGCCATGATGAAGACGCACAAGGAAATGGAGTCGCGCATCGGCAAGGAGACCATCGAGGCGGTGTACAAAGAAACCGGCTTCGATCCTTCCAAGCTGTAAGCTGACCCGGCAAGCGGCGCTGCGGCGCCGCTTGTTTCATGGGAGAACGAAAATGATGAGAGCGCTCGATCATCTCGAGGAGTGGCTGGTCACCCTGCTCATGGGTGCGGCAACGGTGATCATCTTTGTCGCCGTGATGCATCGCTATGCCTCCGGCCTGGCCATCCCCGGCGTGCAGGACTGGCTGCTGGGGCTCAATCTCGGCTGGGCGCAGGAGCTGTGCATCATCATGTTCGTCTGGATGGCCAAGTTCGGCGCCGCCTATGGCGTGCGCACCGGCATCCACGTCGGCGTCGATGTGCTGATCAACCGCCTGCAGGAAGGCCTGCGTGCCAAGTTCGTCATCTTCGGCCTGCTGGCGGGGGCCTTGTTTACCGGCATCGTCGGCACCCTGGGTGCCCGCTTCGTCTGGGAGAACGGCGCGCATTACGCCGTCTTCACCTTCTTCGGCCTGGGTACCGAGGGGCTCTTCGAGGGGCCGACCACGCCGGACCTGGAGTGGCCGACCTGGATCGTCTATTCGGCCGTGCCGTTCGGCTCCTACCTGATGTGCTTCCGCTTTCTGCAGGTGTGCGTCAGCTTCATCCGCACCGGCGCGCTGCCGCATCACGACCATGGTCATGTCGAGGGCGTCGACGAAGCGCCGATCCCGGCGCCGGGGCAGGAGGACAAGGTCTATCGCATGGACGACAACCTGCATGCCCGCGACTTGGTGGATGAAAGAAGTCAGTCCGCGCAGAACGGCGGCCAGGACGGGGGGGCACGCAAATGAACACCGCCATCATCTTCGGCCTGCTCGCTGCGCTGATGCTGACCGGCATGCCGGTGTCGATCTCGCTCGGCCTGACCGTGCTCAGCTTCCTCTTCTTCATGACCCAGGTGCCGATCGAGTCGGTGGCGCTGAAGCTGTTCACCGGCATCGAGAAGTTCGAAATCATGGCCATCCCGTTCTTCATCCTCGCCGGCAACTTCCTCACCCACGGCGGGGTGGCGCGGCGCATGATCCACTTCGCCACTTCGCTGGTGGGCCACTGGCCGGGCGGCCTCGGCCTTGGCGCCGTAGTGGCCTGCGCGCTGTTTGCCGCCGTATCGGGCTCCAGCCCGGCGACGGTGGTGGCGATCGGATCGATCCTGCTGCCGGCGATGGTCAAGGCCGGCTACCCGGTGAAGTTCGGCGCCGGCGTGGTGGCTTCGGCCGGCGGCCTGGGCATCCTGATCCCGCCCTCGATCGTCATGGTGATGTACGCGGTGTCGACCAATAGCTCGATCGGCGCGCTGTTCATGGCCGGCGTCATCCCCGGCCTAGTGCTGGCCGCCATGCTGATGTTGACCACGTGGTATCGCGCCTGGAAGCACAAGTATCCGAAAGAAAGGCGCGCCAGCTGGCGTGAGCGCGTGACGGCCTTCCGCGAGTCGGTGTGGGGCCTGCTGCTCATCGTGGTGGTGATGGGCGGCATCTACTCCGGCCTGTTCACGCCAACCGAGGCGGCGGCGATGAGTGCGGTGTATGCCTTCTTCGTCGCCGTGTTCGTCTACAAGGACATGGGCCTGAAGGACGTGCCGAAGACCCTGCTGGCTTCGGCCAACATGAGCGCGATGCTGCTCTACATCATCACCAACGCCGTGCTGTTCTCCTTCCTGCTCACGCACGAGAACATCCCGCAGGCGATCTCCGAGTGGCTGCTGGCCAGCGGCCTGGGCGTGATTGGCTTCCTGCTGGCGGTGAACATCCTGCTGCTGATCATGGGCAACTTCATGGAGCCCTCGTCGATCATCCTGATCACCGCGCCGATCCTGTTTCCGATCGCCATGAAGCTGGGCATCGACCCGGTGCACTTCGGCGTCATGATCACGGTGAACATGGAGATCGGCATGATCACGCCGCCGGTCGGGCTCAATCTTTACGTTGCCAGCGGCATCAGCAAGCTCGGGCTGACCGACATGACGAAGGCGGTGTGGCCATGGCTGCTCACCATGCTGGTGTTCCTCACCATCGTCACCTACTGGCCGCCGCTGTCGCTTTGGCTGCCGCGCCAACTCGGCATGATCTCCGGCGGGTGACCTCTCCCAAGGGGAATCGAGCCCGGCTCCGGCCGGGCTTTTTTTCGGGTAAGCTTCGGCGCCATGTTCGAAGCCGCGCTCGAACCCGCCTTCTGGGTTTCCGTCCTGCAGATCATCGCCATCGACATCCTGCTCGGCGGCGACAACGCCATCGTCATCGCGCTGGCCTGCCGCCGGCTGCCGGAAGCACAGCGCCGGCAGGGCATCTTCTGGGGCGTGGTGGGCGCCATCGGCCTGCGCGTGATCCTCATCTTCTTCGCCCTGCAGCTGCTCGCCATCCCCTTCCTGAAGATCGTCGGGGGTCTGCTGCTGCTGTGGATAGGCGTCAAGCTGCTGCAGCCGGAAGAGGAGGAGGGCCACGGCAACGTCGAGGGCAGCACGCACCTCATCGGCGCCATCCGCACCATCATCATCGCCGACGCGGTGATGAGTTTGGACAACGTCATCGCCGTGGCTGCCGCCGCCAAGGGCGACCTCGGCCTGGTGGTCTTCGGCATCCTGGTGAGCATTCCCATCGTCGTCTGGGGCAGCAAGTTCGTGCTGAAGCTGATGGATCGCCTGCCCATCGTGATCACCTTCGGCGGCGCCCTGCTCGGCTGGATCGCCGGCGACATGTTCCTCGGCGACGCGAGCGTCAAGCCCTATCTGGAAGGCCAGCCCGGCTGGCTGAAATACCTGTCATCGAGCGCCGGCGCCCTGCTGGTGGTGATCGTCGGCACCTGGCTGGCGAAACGTGCTGTGCGGCCGCGGCCACCGGTCGAGGTGGTGGCGAGCGGCGCAGAAGGAGGCAAGGACCATGAATGAGCCCAGGCGGGAAGGCAGCGTCAAGGTGCTGGTGCCGGTGGACGGCTCGGCCAACTCGGACCGCGTCATCGATCAGCTGCTGGCCGAGCTGGCGGGCGGCGCGGCGCTGGAACTGGTCCTGCTCAACGTGCAGATCCCAGTCGATTCGGGGCATGCGCGCATGTTCGTTGCCGTCGAGGATGTCGAGGCCTATCACCGGGAAGAGGGCTTGCAGGCGCTGAAGTCGGCGCGGAACAAGCTCGATGCGGCGGGGGTAAAGTATCGCTGGCACGTGGCGGTGGGGCATATCGCCGACACCATCATCCGGTTCGCCCAGGAACAGGGCGCCGGGCGCATCGTCATGGGCACCCATGGCCGCACCGCGCTGGCGCATCTGTTGCTCGGCTCCGTCGCGAGCGACGTTTCGCGCAAGGCCGATGTGCCGGTAACCCTGATCAAGTAAGGGCAGCGTCCGCGAATGGCCGCTCGCCGGCCCGGTGGATGCCGCCGGGCCGGGACAGCACTGTTTTTTCCTGATAAAATAATACGTTAAATGCAATCCCCCATTCTTTTTTCAACTCTTTGATTTTGGAGTACTTAGATGGCTGTTGAACGCACCCTGTCGATCATCAAACCCGACGCCGTGGCGAAGAACGTGATCGGCAAGATTTACTCCCGCTTCGAGACGAACGGCCTGACCATCGTGGCGGCCAAGATGAAGCATCTGTCGCGCCAGGAGGCCGAGGGTTTCTACGCCGTGCATCGCGAGCGCCCCTTCTTCAAGGACCTGGTCGAATTCATGATCTCCGGCCCGGTGATGATCCAGGTGTTGCAGGGCGAGGGCGCCATCGCCAAGAACCGCGAATTGATGGGCGCCACCGACCCGAAGAAGGCCGCGCCGGGAACCATCCGCGCCGATTTCGCCCAAAGCATCGATGCCAATGCCGTGCACGGCTCGGACGCCCCGGAAACGGCGGCGGTCGAGATTGCCTATTTCTTCCCGACGATGGAAGTCTATTCGCACTAAATGAAGCATAACCTCCTCGATTTCGATGCCGCCGGCCTGATCGCCTGGTTCGCCGGGATGGGCGAGAAGCCCTTCCGTGCGAAGCAGGTGTTGCGCTGGCTGCATCAGTTCGGGGAGGCCGATTTCGAGCGCATGAGCGACGTTGCCAGGAGCCTGCGCGCGCAGCTTGTCGAACTGGCCGAAGTGCGCCTGCCGCAGGTTATGCGCGATGCGACGGCGGCGGACGGCACGCGCAAGTGGCTGCTCGATGTCGGCAACGGCAATGCCGTCGAATGCGTCTTCATCCCCGAGGAGAACCGGGGCACGCTGTGCATCTCCACCCAGGCGGGCTGCGCGCTCGACTGCGCCTTTTGCTCGACGGGTAAGCAGGGCTTCAACCGCAACCTGACGACGGGCGAGATCATCGGCCAGCTCTGGTGGGCGAAGAAGGCGCTAGGCGATTTCCGCGTGTCCGGCGGTCCGGCCGGGCGCCGTCCCGCTGAGACTGACTTTTGCGTGGAGCGCATCATCAGCAACGTCGTGCTGATGGGCATGGGCGAGCCGCTGGCGAATTACGAGAACGTCGTGTCAGCCCTGCGGCTGATGCTCGATGACAACGCCTACGGACTGTCCCGCCGTCGCGTGACGGTGTCGACTTCCGGCATCGTGCCGGCCATCGACCGGCTGCGCGACGAATGCCCGGTGGCGCTGGCGGTATCGCTGCATGCGCCGAACGACACGCTGCGCGACCGGCTGGTGCCGATCAACGCCAAATATCCGCTAGCCGAACTGATGGCGGCCTGTCGCCGCTATCTGGAGAAGTCGCCGCGCGATTTCATCACCTTCGAGTACGTCATGCTGGACGGCGTAAATGATTCGGAAGAGCACGCCCGCGAGTTGATCAGGCTCGTGCGCGAAGTGCCGTGCAAGTTCAATCTGATCCCCTTCAATCCCTTCCCGGCTGCGGGGTTCAAGCGCTCTCCCGCCCAGCGGGTGCGCCGCTTCGCCGAGATCCTGATGCAGGCTCACATCGTCACGACGACGCGCAAGACCCGTGGAGAAGACATCGACGCCGCCTGCGGCCAGTTGGCCGGACAGGTACGCGATCGCACGCGGCGCGGGGAGAAGCGCACCATCACCATTGCGGAGGCAGCATCGTGAAAAGAGCCATTCCGGCAGTTCTCGGCGTATTGATGATTGCAGGCTGTGCGGGCGGCGGCGGCCCTGCTCCCGGCAGCGCGAGCGCGCCGGTTTCCGAACAGGCGGCGGCAGGCATGGCCGAGAAAAGTGCCAAGACGCACACAGAACTGGCCGGCCTGTACCTGCAGGCAGGCAACCTGGCCATTGCCCGGGAAGAGGCGCTGCTTGCCACACTGATCGATCCGGGCTACGCGCCGGGATTCGACCTGCTGGGCCTGGTGCACATGGCGCTGAACGACATGGCGGCGGCCCGCACCGCTTTCGAGCGCGCCGTTCAACTGGCGCCGGGCGACCCGCAGATCGCCAACGACTACGGCTGGTTTCTCTGCCAGAACGGGCGCGAGCAGGAGGCGTTCAAGTTCTTCGAAGCCGCCGCACGCAATCCCCTCTACAAGACGCCGACCAAGCCCTACACCAATGCAGGCCTGTGTTACCTGAGAATCAAGGACGACAAGGCGGCCGAGGAGAATTTCCGGCGCGCCGCGACGGTCGATGGCAGCAATGCCCAGGCGATTTACCACTTGTCCAACCTTGTCTACAAGCAGGGGGATTTCGCCAGCGCCAGGAAATATCTTGGCGAAGTACACCGCCTGATGGATCCCAATGCCGAATCGCTCTGGCTGGGCGTGCGCATCGAGCGCAAGCTCGGCGACCGGCAGGCCGAAGCGGGTTATGCCTCGCAGTTGCGGCGCAGGTTCTCCGGCACGCCGCAGCACCAGGCCCTGATGCAGGGAAACTACGAGTGAGCGAGAGCGAAGCCGCCGCCGAGCCCCAGGCCGTTCCCGGGCCCGGCGCCATGCTGCGCATGGCGCGGGAAGCGCGCGGCATGGCGACAACCGAAGTGGCTGCCGCGCTGAAGATGAGTCCGCGCCAGATCGAAGCCATCGAAGCGGAGGATTTTTCGCGGCTGCCTGGCGCCACCTTCGTGCGCGGATTTATCCGGAATTACGCGCGCCTGCTCAAGATCGACGCTGCGCCGGTGCTCGGCGCCCTGCCGGAACAGGCGGCCCCGCTGCTGGCGGAACTGAACATGCCGGAGGAGGCCGGCGTGAAAATGCCTTCTGGCCATGCCCGCCAGGGGCGGGGCATTCTGGGCGCCACCGTGCTGGCGCTGGTCGTCCTGGGGATGGCGCTGGCGCTTTATTTCGACCTGATCGACATCTCGGCACTGCAGCCGAGCAGGCAGGACGACGGCCCGGCTGTTCCCGCCCGGCAGGAACAGCCGCAGGTCGCCCAGCCGCAGCCGCAAGCCCTCGCCGCAAGCGAGTCGCCTGCCGCGGTGGCGGTTGCCGCACCGAACGCGAAACCGGCGCAATCGCCTGTCGAACCGGGCGCACAGCAGCTGATATTCAGCTTCGATGGCAGCTCCTGGGTCGAAGTCAGGGATGCCAGCGGCCACACCGTGTTTTCGCAGATGAACGCGAAAGGAACGACCCAGTTGGTCGAGGGGCGCCCGCCGTTTCAGCTGGTGGTGGGCAACGCCTCGCAGGTGCGCCTGCAGTACAAGGATCAGTTGGTGGACCTCAGGCCGCATACGCGCGTCGAAGTGGCGCGGCTCACCCTCGAATAATCCGGATGGACATGGTTGCGCAACCCCACGGGCCGCCGGCCCGACGCCAGACGCGCACCGTAAGGGTCGGCGGGGTGGCGATCGGCGGCATGCATCCGGTCGTCGTGCAGTCGATGACCAATACCGACACGGCGGACGAGGTTGCCACCGCTGTCCAGACGGCCCAGCTCGCTCGCGCCGGCTCGGAGATCGTGCGCCTCACCGTCAATACTCAGGAGGCGGCGCGTGCGGTGCCGGCGATACGCGAGCGTCTGCTTGCCATGGATCTCGACGTGCCGCTGGTCGGCGATTTCCACTTCAACGGACACAAGCTGCTGGCGGAGAACCCGGCCTGCGCCGAGGCGCTCGACAAGCTGCGCATCAATCCCGGCAACGTCGGACGCGGCGCCCGGCGCGACGACCAGTTCGCCCAACTGATCGAACTGGCCTGCCGGTACCGGAAGCCGGTGCGCATCGGCGTCAACTGGGGCAGCCTCGACCAGGCACTGCTGGCGCGCATCATGGACGAGAACGCGCGGCGCCCGCAGCCGAAGGATGCGACGCACATCATGCGCGAGGCGATGGTGGCCTCGGCCCTGGAAAGCGCCGCCAAGGCGGAGGAACTCGGCCTGCCGGGCGATGCCATCGTGCTCTCCTGCAAGGTCAGTGGCGTGCAGGACCTGATCGCCATCTATCGGGAACTGGCGTCGCGCTGCGATTACCCGCTGCACCTCGGTCTGACCGAGGCCGGCATGGGCTCGAAGGGCATCGTCGCCTCGACGGCTGCCCTGGCGGTGCTGCTGCAGGAAGGCATCGGCGACACCATCCGCGTTTCGCTGACGCCGGAACCCAACGGCGACCGCACGCAGGAAGTGATCGTCGCCCAGGAAATTCTGCAGACCATGGGCCTGCGCGCCTTCACGCCGCTGGTGGCGGCCTGCCCGGGCTGCGGCCGCACCACCAGCACGGTGTTTCAGGAACTGGCGCAGGAAATCCAGTCCCACGTGCGGGCCCGCATGCCGGAGTGGCGCCTGCAGTACGAAGGCGTCGAGAACATGACGCTGGCGGTGATGGGCTGCGTGGTGAACGGCCCGGGCGAGAGCAAGCATGCCAATATCGGCATCAGCCTGCCCGGCACCGGCGAAACGCCGGTGGCGCCGGTGTATGTCGACGGCGACAAGACCGTCACGCTGAAGGGGAACGACATCGCCCGCGAATTCAGGGCGATCGTCGACGATTACGTGGCGCGGAAGTATCCGCGCCGGCCGACAAACTGATCATTCGATGAGCCAGACCATACAAGCGATCCGCGGGATGAACGACATCCTGCCCGACGAAGCCGAGTTGTGGGAACGCTTCGACGAGACCGTGCGGGCCTGGTTGCGCGCCTACGGCTACCGGCCGATCCGCATGCCGGTGGTCGAGCCGACACCGCTGTTCGCCCGCGCCATCGGCGAGGTGACCGACATCGTCGAGAAGGAAATGTACTCCTTCGTCGATGCCCTCAACGGCGAGGCGCTCACCCTGCGGCCGGAGGGCACCGCTTCCTGCGTGCGCGCCGTGCTGCAGCACAGCCTGCTCCATGCTGGCCCGCAGAGGCTGTGGTACGCCGGCCCGATGTTCCGCCACGAGCGGCCGCAGAAGGGACGTTACCGCCAGTTCCACCAGTTCGGCGTCGAGGCCTTCGGCTACGCCGGGCCGGACATCGACGCCGAGCAGATCGTCATGTGCGCGCGCTTGTGGGACGAGTTGGCGCTCTCCGGCATCCGGCTGGAGATCAACTCGCTCGGCAGCACGGAAGAGCGTCAGCGCCATCGCGCCGAGCTGATCGCCTATTTCGAACGCCATCGCGAAGCGCTGGATGCCGATGCCCAGCGCCGCCTGCATGCCAACCCGCTGCGCATCCTCGACAGCAAGAACCCGCACATGCAGGCGCTCATCGAAGACGCGCCGAAGCTGATGGACTTCCTCGGCGAGGCCTCGCTGGAGCATTTCGCCGGGGTGCAGGCGCTGCTCAAGGAGGCCGGCATTCCCTATCGCATCAACCCGCGCCTGGTGCGCGGCCTCGACTATTACAACCTGACCGTGTTCGAATGGATCACCGACCGGCTCGGCGCCCAGGGCACCGTCTGCGCCGGCGGTCGCTACGACGGCCTGATCGCCCAGCTTGGCGGCAAGCCGGCGCCGGCCTGCGGCTTCGCCATGGGCGTCGAACGCCTGATCGCGCTGCTGAAGGAAGAGCATGGCGGCGAGGCGGCACAGGCGGCACGGGCCGCACCCGACGTGTACATCGTGCATCAGGGCGCCGAGGCACTGGCGCCGGCATTCCGCGCCGCCGAAACCCTGCGCGGCGCCGGCTTCGACGTGGTCTGGCACTGCGGCGGCGGCAGCTTCAAGTCGCAGATGAAGCGAGCGGACGCCTGCGGCGCGCAGCTGGCCGTGATCATCGGCGACGACGAGGCGCGCGAAGGCAGCGCCAGCCTCAAACCGCTGCGCGAAGAAGTGCCGCAGAGACGCATTCCACTGGATCGGCTGGCCGAAGCGATTGGCAATTATCTTTTTGGGGACGACAACGATGGCAACCTATGACCTGGAAGAACAGGAACAGATATCGGAGCTGAAAACCTGGTGGAAGATGTACGGCAACCTGGTGACCGGTGTGCTGCTCGTCGCCGCCGTCGGCGTTGCCGGCTGGCAGGGCTGGAACTGGTATCAGCGCAAGCAGGCGACCGAGGCCTCGGTGATCTACGCCGCCGTGCAGAAAGGCGCCATGGAAAGGGATGCCAAGCGCGTGCGCGAGGCGGCGGGCGAACTCACAGAGAAATACCCCGGCACGGCCTATGCCGCCATGGCCGCACTGACTTCCGCGCGCATGCAGTTTGACGCCGGCGATTTGAAGACCGCCCGGGCGCAGCTGCTATGGGTGGCCGAGAAGGCGGGCGACAAGGACCTGCGCGACCTTGGCCGCCTGCGTCTGGCGCATGTCCTGTTCGACGACAAGGCGTTGGACGAGGCGCTCAAGCTGCTCAGCGATGAGCCGGCGCCCGCCTTCGTCGCGCGCTTCAGCGAGTTGAAGGGAGACATTCTGGCGGCGCAGGGCAAGAAGGCCGAGGCGAGATCCGCCTACCAGGCTGCCCTTGTCAGACAGGAGGCGGACGACAAGGCGGCGGGCGGTCAGGCGGGCCGCGATGCCCAGTACCGCGAGCTGCTGCAGCTCAAACTCGACTCGCTCGGAGACAAGTGATGCGCGCAGTGCTCGCCTTGTCGCTGGCGGCTGTCCTGGCCGCCTGTTCCACGATGGAAAAAATCAACCCGGTGAACTGGTTTTCCAGCGCGCCGAAGGTGAAGCCGGCTGAACTGGAGCCGATCAGTCCGAGCGCCAGGCTGGCGGCGCTCTGGCAGTCCGCTGTCGGCAGCGCTGGCGGCTACGTGCTGACGCCTGCCGTGATCGGTGCGAGCGTCTATGCTGCCGCCCAGGACGGCACCATTGCCCGCTATGACAACGGCGGCCAGGTCTGGCGCATCAATGCCGGCAAGCCGATTTCCGGCGGCGTCGGCGCCGACGGCCGGGTCGTGGCCGTCGGCACGGCCAAAGGCGAAGTCCTCGCCTTCGACGGCAGCGGCAAGGCGCTGTGGACGGCGCGGGTCACCTCGGAAGTGCTGGCCGCGCCGCAGCTTGCGGAAGGGCTGGTCTTGGTGCGCAGCGGCGACAACCGCATCTTTGCCCTCGATGCGGCGGACGGCAAGCGCAAATGGGTCTACCAGCGCAGCACGCCGGCCCTTTCCCTGCGCAGCAACGTCGGCGTGATCGTCGCCGGCAAGGCGGCGCTGGCGGGATTCCCCGGCGGCAAGCTGGTGGCCATCGCGCTCAGCAACGGCGCGCCGCTCTGGGAGGCTACCGTCGCCATGCCCAAAGGCGCCACCGAACTGGAGCGCGTCTCCGATGTAACCAGTGCGCCGGTCGTGGCCGGAAGCGAGGTGTGCGCCGCCGCCTACCAGGGCCGCGTCGCCTGCTTCGATCTGGCCTCCGGCAATCACCTCTGGTCGCGCGACATGTCCTCGGCGTCGGGCATCGACATCGATGGACGCAATGTTTACGTGAGCGACGACAAGGGTGCCGTGCATGCGCTGGACCGCGTCAATGGCGCGACGGTGTGGAAGCAGGACAAGCTGTTCATGCGCCAGCTCAGTCGGCCGATTGCGCTGGGGGGGCATGTCGCGGTCGGCGATTATCAGGGCGTCGTGCATCTGCTGCGCCGCGAGACAGGTGCCTTTGCCGTCCGCCACAACACCGACGGCAGCGACATAGCGGCCGAACCGCAGCGGCTCGAACGGGGCTTCCTGGTGCAGACGCGCAACGGCGGACTGCATGCGCTGTCGGTGAATTGACCCCGCGCGACTCAGCCCATGACGCCTACGCTGGTCATCGTCGGCCGACCCAATGTCGGCAAGTCCACGCTGTTCAACCGCCTGACCCGGTCGCGCGACGCGCTGGTGGCGGACATGCCGGGGCTGACGCGCGACCGCCACTACGGCCATGGCCGCGTCGGGCTCCGCCCCTACCTGGTGGTGGATACCGGCGGGTTCGAACCGAACGCGAAGGAAGGCATCCTCGCCGAGATGGCGCAGCAGGCCGAGGCGGCAATCGCCGAGGCCGACATGCTGCTGTTCGTCGTCGATGGCCGGGCCGGCCTGACTGCACAGGACAAGATCATCGCCGAGCGACTGCGCCGCACCGGTCGGCCCCTGTTGCTGGTGGTGAACAAGGCCGAGGGCATGGACCGCGCCATGGTGAGCGCCGAATTCCACGAACTGGCCTGCGGCGAGCCGTTGGCGATTTCCGCCGCCCATGGCGATGGCGTCAGGGAACTGGTCGATGAAGCCCTGGCGCCTTTTCCCGAGGCGGCAGAGGCGGCGGAGGAAGGTCAGTCGCCGCGCATCGCCTTGGTGGGCCGGCCGAACGTCGGCAAGTCGACGCTCATTAATGCGCTGCTGGGCGAGGAGCGCGTCATCGCCTTCGACCAGCCGGGTACCACCCGGGATGCCATTGCCGTGCCTTTCCAGCGCAAGGGCAAGGACTACACCCTGATCGACACCGCCGGCCTGCGTCGCAAGGGCAAGGTTTTCGAGGCCGTCGAGAAGTTCTCCGTCATCAAGACCCTGCAATCCATCGAGGAGGCGAACGTCGTCGTGCTGGTGCTCGATGCCAGCCAGGACATTTCCGACCAGGATGCGCACATCGCCGGTTTCTGCGTGGAGGCCGGCCGCGCCATGGTTGTCGCGGTGAACAAATGGGACAGCGCTGACGATTACCGGCGCGAGCGGGTGAAGATGGACATGGCGCGCAAGCTCAATTTCCTCGGCTTCGCCAAGTCGCATTTCATCAGCGCCCTGAAAGGCGAGGGCATCAACCCGCTGATGGCTTCGGTCGATGCGGCCTATGCCGCGTCCATGGTGAAGATGTCCACGCCGAAGCTGACCCGCCTGCTCGCCGCTGCCGTGGAAAAACAAACGCCGCCGCGCCACGGCATCTTCCGCCCCAAGCTGCGCTATGCCCACCAGGGCGGCAACAACCCCCCGGTCATCGTCATACACGGCAATGCCCTGGACCATGTCCCGGACGCCTACCGGCGCTACCTGGAACGCACCTTCATTGAGGCCTTCAAGCTGAAAGGCACGCCGCTGAGGGTCGAGTTCCGCTCCACCCGCAACCCTTATGCGGAAAGGGAGCGCTGATACAGGCCCTGACCGGGACCTGTGGCGGATTCCGAAAAAATCCGGTAAAGTGCCGATTCAAAAAATAATTTTCCACGTGGGGCCACACCATGAGCAATAAAGGGCAACTTTTACAAGACCCGTTCCTCAACACGCTGCGCCGGGAGCACATTCCGGTGTCCATCTATCTGGTGAACGGTATCAAGCTGCAGGGGCAGGTCGAGTCTTTCGACCAGTATGTCGTGCTGCTCAAGAACACCGTGACGCAGATGGTGTACAAGCACGCCATTTCCACGGTCGTTCCGGCGCGTCCGGTCAATATCCCGCACGAGCACGGCGAGGGTTGATGACGGGCAGTCCCGGCCGGGCCGCTGCCCGCCGATAGTCGCGAGTCACATGTTCGAGCGCCCAGGCGGCGGCGAGAAGGCGGTTCTCGTCCAGCTGGATTTCGGCCAGGGGGACGTTCCCGAACGACTCGAGGAGCTGAAACTGCTCGCCGCCTCGGCCGGCGCCGCCACAGTCGCCGTGGTGCAGGGACGCCGCGAGCGCCCCGACCCCGCGCTTTTCGCCGGCAAGGGCAAGGTGGCCGAGGTGGCCGATGCCATCCGCGATGCCGGCGCCGACATCGCCATCTTCAATCACGAGATATCCGCGGCCCAGCAGCGCAACCTGGAAAAGGAACTCGGTTGCCGCGTCGTCGACCGCGCCAGTCTGATCCTCGACATCTTCGCCCAGCGCGCCAAGAGCCACGAGGGCAAGCTGCAGGTCGAACTGGCGCAACTCCAGCACATGGCCACCCGTCTGGTGCGCGGCTGGACCCACCTGGAGCGGCAAAAGGGCGGAATCGGCCTGCGCGGCCCGGGCGAAACCCAGCTGGAAACCGACCGGCGCCTGCTCGGCAAGCGCGTCAAGGTGCTGAAGGACCGCCTGAAGCAGCTGGAGCGCCAGCGCGCCGTGCGGCGCCGGGCGAGGACTCGGCGGGATATGCTGGCCGTCTCGCTGGTCGGCTACACCAATGCCGGCAAATCGACCCTGTTCAATGCCCTCACCAAGGCCGGGGCCTATGCCGCCGACCAACTTTTCGCCACGCTGGATACCACCTCGCGGCGCTTGTATCTGGAGGGGCCGGGGCAGGTGGTCCTCTCCGACACGGTCGGTTTCATCCGCGACCTGCCGCATTCTCTCGTCGCGGCATTCCATGCCACGCTGGAAGAGACGGCAGCGGCCGATCTGCTGCTTCACGTGGTGGATTCGGCCAGCGCCGATCGTGATGCGCAGATAGATGCGGTGAATGGCGTGCTGGAGGAGATCGGCGCCGCTCAGGTGCCGCAGATTCTGGTATGGAACAAGATCGATGCCACGGCTGTCGAAGCAGGGGTTGAACGCGACGCCTATGGTAAAATCCGCCGCGTTCGTGTCAGTGCCAGAACCGGCGTCGGTCTCGAGTTGTTGCGACAGTCGCTGGCCGAAACGGCACAGGAACGTGCCGAACCCGCTTCACCCGTCGTTAACGCCGCCTAACCTTTCTTCGTACTATTCGCATCCAGATGATTACTGGCATTCTGATGTCGCTGAATGACCCGCAGTGGGGCAACCGGCCGAACCAGGGTCCGCCCGACCTCGAGGATCTGTGGCGGGACTTCAACCGTCGCCTCACCGGCCTGTTCGGCAAGAAGGGCGGGGGCGGCAATGGCGGCGACGGTCCGCCGCGCCCGCCCATGAATGCCAGGGTCTTCGGCGGCGGCATCGGGGCGATCGTGGTGCTGGTGCTGCTCGTCTGGCTGGCGAGCGGCTTTTACATCGTCGATGCCAGTCAGCGCGGCGTGGTGCTGACCTTCGGCAAGTACTCCCAGACCACCGAGGCCGGCCTGCGCTGGCGGCTGCCCTATCCGATCCAGACGCATGAGATCGTCAAGCTGTCCGACGTGCGCGTGGTCGAGGTCGGCTATCGCGGCTCGGACAAGAACCGGGTGCTCAAGGAAGCCCTGATGCTCACCGACGACGAGAACATCATCAACATCCAGTTTGCCGTGCAGTGGTTCCTCAAGGACCCGGAGGAGTACCTGTTCAACAACCGCAATCCCGACGAGAGCGTGCTGCAGGCGGCCGAAACCGCCATGCGCGAGGTGGTCGGCAAGAGCAAGATGGACTTCGCTCTGTACGAAGGCCGCGAGCAGGTGGCGGCGCAGGCCGCCAAGATCATGCAGGACATTCTCGACCGCTATGGCACCGGCATCATCGTGTCGAAGCTGACGTTGCAGAACGTGCAGCCGCCCGAGCAGGTACAGGCCGCCTTCGACGATGCTGTCAAGGCCGGCCAGGACCGCGACCGCCAGATCAACGAAGGCCAGGCCTATGCCAACGACGTCATCCCGCGCGCACGCGGCACCGCATCGCGTCTGATGGAAGAGGCTGGCGGCTACAAGGCGCGCGTGGTGGCCAACGCCGAGGGCGAGGCGAGCCGCTTCAAGCAGGTGCTGGTCGAGTACAACAAAGCGCCGGAGGTCACCCGCCAGCGCCTGTATCTGGACACTGTGCAGCAGGTGCTCACCAGCACCAGCAAGATCATGATCGACAGCAAGGGGGCGGGCAACCTGCTCTATTTGCCGCTCGACAAGCTGATGCAGGCGGCCGGTGCACCCGTTGCGGCGGCGAACTCGTCGGAAGCGGCGGCTTCCTTGCTGCCGAGGGGGCTGCCCAATCTGGGCGCGGAAGTGCCGCCGCAGCTCGAGCGCTCCGACACGACGACGCGCTCGCGCGACTCGCTGCGTTCGCGCGAGAGGGGGGAGCGCTGATGAAACGCAACCTGCCCTTCATCGCCGCATTCGCGATCGCCGCGCTGGTGGCGCTGGCCATGTCGATGTTCACGGTCGACCAGCGGCGTTTCGCCATCGTCTTCCAGTTGGGTGAAATCAAGGACGTCATTTCCGAGCCTGGCCTCAATTTCAAGTGGCCGCTGATCCAGAACGTGCGCACTTTCGACAAGCGCATCCTGACCTACGATTCGCCGGAGCCGGAGCGCTTCATCACCGCAGAGAAGAAACCGGTGCTGGTCGACGCCTTCGTCAAGTGGCGCATCATCGATGTGCGCCAGTACTACATCTCCGTGCAGGGCGACGAGGCGCGCGCCCATGTGCGCCTGTCGCAGACAGTGAATGCCGGCCTGCGAGAGGAGTTCGGCAGGCGCAGCGTTCATGACGTGGTTTCCGGCGCGCGCGACAAGATCATGGATGACGTGCGCACCAAGGCCGACGCCGACGCGCGCGCCATCGGCGTGCAGATCGTGGACGTGCGCCTGAAGCGGGTGGACCTGCCGCAGGAAGTGTCCGAATCGGTCTACCGGCGCATGGAGACCGAGCGCAAGCGCGTCGCCAACGAGCTGCGTTCCAAGGGCGCAGCGGAAGCGGAGAAGATCCGCGCCGACGCCGACAGGCAGCGCGAGATCATTGTCGCCGAGGCCTATCGCGACGCCCAGCGCCTGAAGGGCGAGGGGGATGCCAAGGCCGCTGCCATCTACGCTGCGGCCTTCGGCCAGAACCCGGAGTTCTACGCCTTCTACCGCAGCCTCGAAGCCTACCGCGCCAGCTTCCGCAGCAAGAGCGACGTCCTGGTGATCGAGCCGAACTCCGAGTTCTTCAAGTACCTGAAGAGCACCGGCAAGGGCGGCAAGTGAAACCGTGGTAACCACGCTGCTGACGGCGTTCGCGCTCATGCTCGTGCTTGAGGGACTGCTGCCTTTCATCGCGCCCCGGGCCTGGCGCGACACCTTTCGCCGCATTACCGAGCTGGCCGACGGACAGATCCGCTTCATAGGCCTATCCTCGATCATTGCCGGTCTCGTTCTCCTGCTGGTTTTGACGTAGCCATGCGCCGCTGGCTGCTGCCCGAATCCATCGAAGACATCCTGCCGCCCGAGGCGCGCCGCATCGAGCGGCAGCGCCGCGCGCTGCTCGACGAGTTCGCCCTGCACGGCTACGAGCTGGTGATGCCGCCGCTGCTCGAGTACGTCGAGTCGCTGCTCACCGGCAGCGGGCACGACATGGACCTGCGCACCTTCAAGCTGGTCGACCAGCTGTCCGGCCGCACCATGGGCATTCGCGCCGACATCACGCCGCAAGTCGCGCGTATCGATGCCCACCTGCTCAACCGCAAGGGCGTGGCGCGCCTGTGCTACTGCGGCAGCGTGCTGCACACCCTGCCGTCGGGCCTGACTGCCACGCGCGAGCCGCTGCAGATCGGCGCCGAGCTGTATGGCCATGCCGGCATCGAGGCCGACGCCGAGGTGGTGCGCCTGCTGGCACAGGCGCTCGAAATCGCCGGCGTGAAGGCTTCGCGCATCGACCTCGGTCATGTCGGTGTGTTCCGTGCCCTGTCCGCGCGCGGCGGGCTGGAGGCCGAACTGGAGCAGGATCTTTTTGCCGTGCTGCAGGCCAAGGACATGCCCGACCTGCGCGAACTGGTGAAGGAGGTGGCCGAGCCGGTGCGTTCGGCGCTGCTGGCCCTGCCGGAGTGCTACGGCGGCCGCGAGGCGCTGGAACGCGTGCTTGCCCTCGTGCCGGGCGACGGCGAGATCGCGCAGGCGGTGAGCGATTTGCGCAAGCTGGCCGACGAACTGCCCGACCTGCCCGTCAGCTTCGATCTGGCCGACCTGCGCGGCTATCACTATCACAGCGGGGTGGTCTTTGCCGCCTACTGCGCAGGGCATCCCGGCGCGATCGCCCTGGGCGGGCGCTACGACAAGGTCGGCAAGGCTTTCGGCCGCGGCCGGGCAGCGACCGGCTTCAGCATGGACCTGCGCGAACTGACGCAGATCGAGACAGGTGCCGCGTGCCCTCAGGCCATCCTGGCGCCGTCCGGCGCAGACAAGGAATTGCGCGAGGCGGTGGCCGGCCTGCGTGCCCGTGGCGAGATCGTCATCGAGGCGCTGCCGGGCCATGAGGGCAGCTGGGGCGAAACCGGCTGCGACCGCCAGCTGGTGCAGCGCGCCGGCAAATGGATTGTCGAAAAATATCAGGGAGAAGCGTAGAACATGGCAAAGAACGTCGTCGTCATCGGCACCCAGTGGGGTGACGAGGGCAAGGGAAAGGTGGTCGACTGGCTGACCGATCACGCGCAGGGCGTGGTGCGCTTTCAGGGCGGCCACAATGCCGGCCACACGCTGGTCATCGGCGGCAAGAAGACCGTGCTGCATTTGGTGCCCTCCGGCATATTGCGCGAAGGCGTCACCTGCTATATCGGCAACGGCGTGGTGCTCTCGCCCGACGCCCTGACCCATGAACTGGACGAGCTCAAGACGGCGGGCGTCGACGCCGAGGCGCGGCTGAAGATCTCCGAGGCTTGTCCGTTGATCCTGCCCTACCATCAGGCGCTCGACGTCGCGCGCGAGGCCGCCAAGGGCGCCAACAAGATCGGCACCACCGGCCGCGGCATCGGCCCCGCCTACGAGGACAAGGTGGCACGGCGCGGCATGCGCGTGCAGGACCTGCTGCGGCCGAAGCGCTTCGCCGAGAAGCTGGCGGAGATCCTCGATTACCACAACTTCGTCCTGAAGAATTACCTCGGCGCCGATGGCGTCGATTTCCAGCGCGTGCTGGAAGGCGCCATGGCCATCGCGCCGCGCCTGACGCGCATGATCGCCGACGTGCCGCGTGCACTCTACGACGCGCACAATGCCGGCGCCAACCTGCTCTTCGAGGGCGCCCAGGGCACGCTGCTCGACATCGACCACGGCACCTTCCCTTACGTCACCTCGTCGAACTGCGTCGCGGGTGCGGCGGCGGCCGGAGCCGGTGTCGGGCCGGGCATGCTGCACTACGTGCTCGGCATCACCAAGGCCTACACCACGCGCGTCGGCGGCGGGCCGTTCCCGACCGAGCTCTACGACGCGGTCGACAAGCTCGATCCGGTCGGCAAGCACATGGCCACCCGCGGCCACGAGTTCGGCGCCACGACGGGCCGTGCCCGCCGCTGCGGCTGGTTCGATGCCGCCGCGCTGAAGCGCTCGATCCAGATCAATGGCGTCTCCGGACTGTGCGTGACCAAGCTCGACGTGCTGGACGGTCTGGAAGAAATGAAGATATGCACCGGCTACCGCATCGACGGCCGCCTCTCCGACATCCTGCCGGTCGGTGCCGACGACCTGGAACGCTGCGAACCGGTTTATGAATCGCTGCCGGGCTGGAAGGAGAGCACGGTGGGCGTGAAGAGTTTCGCGGCGCTGCCGAAGGCGGCGCAGGATTACCTGAAGCGCATGGAAGCGCTGTGCGGCGTGCCGGTGGACATGATTTCGACCGGACCGGACCGCGAGGAAACCATCGTGCTGCGGCACCCGTTCAAGTGACGGGAGAAAGCAAAAAGCCGGTCAGCGACCGGCTTTTTGCTTTAATGAATCTTGGTGCCCAGAAGAGGACT
>WYAY01000135.1 GCA_011526165.1 Sulfuritalea sp. | reverse complement strand
CGGCGACGCCGGAGATGCGCGTGTGCACGTCGGCGCCGCCGAGGTCCTCGGCGCTGACCACCTCGCCGGTGGCGGCCTTCACCAGCGGCGGGCCGCCGAGGAAGATGGTGCCCTGGTTCCTGACGATGACGGCCTCGTCCGACATCGCCGGCACGTAGGCGCCGCCGGCGGTGCAGGAACCCATCACCACCGCCACCTGCGGGATGCGCGCGGCCGACATGCTGGCCTGGTTGAAGAAGATGCGGCCAAAGTGCTCGCGGTCGGGGAAGACCTCGTCCTGCGTCGGCAGGTTGGCGCCGCCGGAGTCGACCAGGTAGATGCAGGGCAGGCGGTTCTGCGCGGCGATCTCCTGCGCGCGCAGGTGCTTCTTCACGGTGATCGGAAAATAGCTGCCGCCCTTCACCGTGGCGTCGTTGGCGACGATCATGCACTCGACGCCCTGCACGCGGCCGATGCCGGTGACGACGCCGCCCGCGGCGACCTCGTTGTTGAACATGCCCCAGCCGGCCATCGGCGAGAGCTCGAGGAAGGGCGTGCCCGGATCGAGCAGCGCATTGATGCGGTCGCGCGGCAGCAGCTTGCCGCGTGCGACGTGCTTCTTGCGGTGCTCCGCCGGTCCGCCGAGACTGACTTCCGCGGTCTTGGCGCGCAGGTCGTCGACCAGCGCCTGCATGGCGGCGGCGTTGGCGCGAAACTCGTCGGAGCGGGTGTTGAGCTGGGATTTGATGACGGTCATGTGTTCAGAAACCTCCGGTTTGCAGCCACTTCTCGATCTGCGGCAGCCGGTCGGCGCCCCAGAAGGGTTCGTTGTCGACGACGAAATACGGCGCGCCGCACATGCCCTTGGCGAGGGCGGTGTCTGTCTCCGCTTTCAGGCGCTCCTTGATCTCCGGCGTACTGACGCCGGCGGCGAGCGCCGCACCGTCGATGCCAAGCGCGGCGGCGATGTCCTGCAGCACGGCGAGGTCGGAAATGTCGCGGCCGTCCACCCAGTAGGCGCGGAAGACGGCGCGGGCGAAGTCGCGCGCCTTCTGGCAGTCCTGTCCGTGCAGCCAGTAGTAGGCGCGCGCCGCCGAGACGGTCGACATGGGGAATTTGGCGGGGAACGTGAAGGGCACGCCGTGGTAGCGCGCCGAGCGCGCGAAGTCGCGCAGCGAGTACTCGCCCTTCAGCGGCACGTTCACCAGCAGCGGCTGGCCGGTCTTCTGGAACACCACGCCGAGCAGCATCGGCCGCCACTTCACCTTGCGGCCGTACTTTTCGGCGAGGCCGTCGATCACCTCGGCGGCGATGTAGGAATAAGGCGAGGAGAAGTCGAAATAGAACTCGATCGGTTCGGACATGATTCCCCCTGCTAGGCCAGGTTGCGGCCGATGACCAGCCGCTGAATGTCGCTGGCGCCTTCGTAGATCTGCGTCACGCGCACGTCGCGGTAGATGCGCTCGACCGGGAAGTCCGCCACGTAGCCATAGCCGCCGTGGATCTGGATGGCGTCGGAGCAGACTTCCTCCGCCATCTCGGAGGCGAACAGCTTGGCCATCGAGGCCTCCTTCAGGCACGGTTTGCCGGCATCGCGCAGGCTCGCTGCGTGCAGCACCAGCTGGCGCGCCGCCTCGATGCGGGTGGCCATGTCGGCGAGGCGGAAGTTCACCGCCTGGTGCTCGATGATGAGCTTGCCGAAGGCCTCGCGTTCCTGGGCGTACTTCAGCGCCGCTTCAAAAGCCGCGCGCGCCATGCCGACCGACTGGGCGGCGATGCCGATGCGGCCGGCTTCGAGGTTGGCGAGCGCGATACGGTAGCCCTCGCCTTCCGCACCCAGCAGATTCTGCGCCGGGATGCGGCAGTTCTCCAGCAGGATCTGCGCCGTGTCGGAGGCGTGCTGGCCCATCTTCTCCTCGATGCGGGCGACGATGTAGCCGGGTGCGTCGGTCGGCACGATGAAGGCCGAGATGCCGCGCTTAGAGGCTGTCTTGTCGGTGACGGCGAAGACGATGGCGACCTGGGCGTTCTTGCCCGAGGTGATGAACTGCTTGACACCGTTGAGCACCCAGTCGTTGCCGTCCTTCGCGGCACTGGTGCGAATCGCGGCGGCGTCCGAGCCGACGTGCGGCTCGGTCAGGCAGAAGCAGCCGAGTTGCGCGCCGCTGGCAAGCGGCTTGAGGAACTGCTCCTTCTGGGCGTCGGTGCCGAAGGCGAGGATCGGGCCGCACACCACCGAGTTGTTCACGCTGATGATGGTCGAGGTGGCGCCGTCGCCGGCGGCGATCTCTTCCAGGGCGAGGGCCAGCGAGACGTAGTCCATGCCGGCGCCGCCCCAGCGCTCGGGCACCGCCATGCCGAAGGCGCCCAGTTGCGCCAGCTCGGCCAGCGCCTCGCGCGGGAAGGTGCACTCGCGATCCCACGCCGCGGCGAAGGGCGCCAGGCGCTCGCGCGCGAAGTCGCGCATGGCGTCGCGGATCATTTCCTGTTCTTGCGTGAGCAGCATCGTCTTAGAGCAGCTCTATCGCCATGGCGGTGGCTTCGCCGCCGCCGATGCACAGGCTCGCCACGCCGTGCTTGCCGCCGTATTTCCTCAGCGCACCGATCAGCGTGACAAGGATGCGCGCGCCGGAGGCGCCGATCGGGTGGCCCAGGGCGCAGGCGCCGCCGTGGATGTTCACCTTCTCCGCCGGCAGCTTGAGGTCGTGCATGGCCGCCATGGTCACCACGGCGAAGGCCTCGTTGATCTCGTAGAAGTCGACGCTGTCGGCCGTCCAGCCGGTCCTGGCGAAGAGCTTCTGCATGGCGCCGACCGGCGCGGTGGTGAACCAGCCCGGCTCGTGGGCATGCGTCGATTGGCCGACGACGACGGCCAGCGGCTTCAGGCCGAGCTTGTCGGCGGTGGAGCGGCGCATCATCACCAGCGCCGCGGCGCCGTCCGAGATCGAGCTGGAGTTGGCCGGCGTCACCGTGCCGTCCTTCTTGAAGGCGGGCTTCAGCGTCGGGATCTTGTCGAGCTGGGCCTTTAGCGGCTGCTCGTCGCGGTCGATGACCGTGTCGCCCTTCTTGCCGGCCACCGTCACCGGCGCGACCTCCCAGGCGAAGGAGCCGTCGTTGATGGCCTGCTGCGCGCGCGTCGTCGAGCGGATGGCGAACTCGTCCTGGGCCTGGCGGGTGAAGCCGTACTTCTCGGCGCACTCCTCGGCGAAGGTGCCCATCAGGCGGCCCTTCTGGTAAGCGTCCTCCAGCCCGTCGAGGAACATGTGGTCGTAGACCTGGCCGTGGCCGAGGCGCATTCCCGCGCGCGCCTTGGGCAGCAGGTAGGGCGCGTTGCTCATGGATTCCATGCCGCCGGCGACGAGGATGTCGTTGGTGCCGGCCGCCAGCATGTCGTGGGCGAACATCGCCGCGCGCATGCCCGAGCCGCACATCTTGTTCACCGTGGTGCAGCCGGTGCCGAGCGGCAGGCCCGCGCCGAGCGCTGCCTGGCGCGCCGGCGCCTGGCCCTGGCCAGCGGGCAGCACGCAGCCCATGATCGCCTCCTCGACCTGCTCCGGCTTGATGCCGGCCCGCGCGACGGCGGCGCGGATGGCGGTCGCGCCGAGCTGGGCGCAGGTGAGCGAGGCGAAGTCGCCCATGAAGCCGCCCATCGGCGTGCGGGCGGCGGAGACGATGACGATCGGGTCATTCATTCTTTGCTCCTAGTCTTTCCAGGGAAGGTCGTAGTCGATTCTGAGCTTTTCCATGCGTTCGCGGAAGTGCGCCGGGAAGGCGCAGGCCTTGCGCGCCGCAGTGTCGAGGAAGACGCCGGTGAGCAGCGTGATGGCGGAGACCTCGCCGGTCTCGGCGTTGCGCATCTCGTGCACGAAGCGGATGGTCTTTTCCTTCACCTCGATGGTGCCGGTGCGGATCGCCACGGTGTCGCCGGCATGCAGCTCGCGCCGGTAGGCGATGCGCTGCTCGACCGCCGCCATGCCGCGGCCGTTGTCGCGCAGGTAGCTCGGCGTGACGCCGAGCATGGAGAAGAAGTTCCAGGTGCCCTCGTCGAACTTGCCGACGTACCACATGACGTTCATGTGATCCATGTGGTCGCAGTGCCAGGGATAGACGGTGCCGCGATACGTCTCCACCATTTCGGCCATCACTTCTCCTCCATCATCAGGCCGCGCGCCCGCTCGGCCACGATCGGCGGAAAGGGACAGGACTTGCGCGTCTTCGCGTCGAGGCAGACGATGGTGAACTCGCAGGTGGCGGCCAGCTCGCCGGTCTCGGTGTTGCTGAGCTCATGGCGGAAGCGCACCACCTTCTCGCGCAGCTCCAGCACGCCGGTCCGCACGGCGATGGTGTCGCCCGGATAGAGCTCCTTCAGGTAGCTGACGTTCTGCTGCACGGCGGCCAAGTTCACCGCGCCGCGCCTCAGCAGCGAAGCGGTGAGGCCGAGCGCCGCGTAGGTCTGCCAGGCGGCGTGGTCGAAGAATTCCAGATAGGCGCGCACGTTGATGTGGCCCATGTGGTCGCGCTGCCATTCGTGGACGGTGCCGCGGGCGGTCTCGATCATGGGCGCCTCATCTGTTCGACATCGAAAATCAGGCAGGTGGTGGTGCCGTGGGCGTAGAGCCTGCCGGCGGCGTCGTACAGGCTGCCCTCGGCGATGCCGATCTGGCGGCCGACCTGGATCACACGGCCCTCGGCGCGCACCGGGCCGACCTTGTCGGTCAGCGCGCGCAGGAAATTCACCTTGATCTCCAGCGTCGTGAAGGCCTGGCCGGCCTCGAGCTGGGTCTGTACGGCACAGGCCATGCAGGAGTCGAGCAGCGTCGCCTGCCAGCCGCCGTGGATGGTGCCGATCGGGTTGAAATGCGCCTGTGCGGGATGGCCCTGAAAGACGACCCGCCCTTTTTCGACCTCGACCAGGGCGAAGTCGAGGGTTTCGGCAATCGGCGGCGGCGGCAGTTCGCCGCTCAGCATGCGCTGGAATATCTCCAGTCCGCTGCAATCCCGGATGACCGACAACGGCAGCACCCCGGGCGCCTGCACCTTCTCGCGCACGGCGCGCGCGGCGTCGAGCCACTCCTGCTGCAGGGCGGCAGCGTCCCGGCTCACGGCATGGTCTCGCTGTAGAGCTCGCGGCCAATCAGCATGCGGCGGATCTCGCTGGTGCCGGCACCGATCTCGTAGAGCTTAGCGTCGCGCCACAGGCGACCGACGGGGAATTCATTGGTGTAGCCGACGCCGCCGAGGGCCTGGATCGCCTCGCCCGCCATCCAGGTCGCCTTTTCGGCGGAGTAGAGGATGGCGCCGGCGGCGTCCTTGCGCAGGGTGCGCGCGTGGTCGCCGCGGTCGCAGGCCTTGCCCACCGCATAGACGTAGGCGCGGCAGGCCTGCCAGGTGCTGTACATGTCGGCCAGCTTGCCCTGCATGAGCTGGAACTCGCCGATGGCCTGGCCGAACTGCTTGCGCTCGTGCACGAAGGGGATCACCACGTCCATGCAGGCGGCCATGATGCCGAGCGGGCCGCCGGAGAGCACGGCGCGCTCGTAGTCGAGGCCGCTCATCAGCACGCGGGCGCCGTTGCCCTCGCCGCCGAGGACGTTCTCCACCGGCACTTCGCAGTCATCGAAGAACAGCGGATAGGTGTTGGAGCCGCGCATGCCGAGCTTGTCGAGGTGTTGGCCTTTCGAGAAGCCCTTGAAGCCCTTCTCGACGATGAAGGCGGTCATGCCCTTGGCGCCGGCCTCGCTATTGGTCTTGGCGTAGACGACGAGCGTGTCGGCGTCGCCGCCGTTGGTGATCCACATCTTCGAGCCGTTCAGGACGTAGCGGTCGCCCTTGCGGTCCGCGCGCAGCTTCATCGACACCACGTCGGAGCCTGCGCCGGGCTCGGACATCGCCAGCGCGCCGACATGCTCGCCGGAGATCAGCTTCGGCAGGTATTTCTTCCTCTGCGCCTCGCTGCCGTTGCGGCGGATCTGGTTCACGCACAGGTTCGAATGCGCGCCGTAGGAGAGGCCGACCGAGGCCGAGGCGCGCGAGATCTCCTCCATCGCAACGATGTGGGCGAGGTAGCCCATCTTGGTGCCGCCGTACTCCTCCTCGGCGGTCATGCCGAGCAGGCCCATCTCGCCGAATTTCCGCCACAGGTCGGCGGGGAACAGGTTGTCGCGGTCGACCTCGCCCGCGCGCGGCAGTATCTCGTTCCTGGCGAAATCCCAGACGGCGTCGCGCAGCAGGTCGATGTCTTCGCCGAGGTCGAAATTGATGCCGAGCATGGGTGGTCTCCGTGGTGTGGGGCGAGGCCGTTCAGGCCTTGCCGTGCATGGTCATGAGGGTCTGCTGCATAGTGGCGCAATGGGTGGCCTTGCCGTCGCGGATCGCGTACACCTCGCCGCGGGTGATGACGAGGTTGCGGCCGGACTTCAGCACCTGGCCCTCGGCGACGAGCAGGTCGCCGTCGGCCGGCGCCAGCAGGTTGAGCTTGAATTCGACGGTGAGCACGTCGGCGCCGGCCGGCATCAGCGTCAGCCCGGCGTAGCCGCCGGCGCTGTCGACGATGGTGCTGGTGATGCCGGCATGGAAGAAGCCGTTCTGCTGCGTCAGGTCGTCGCGGAAGGGCAGGCGGATCTCGCAGTGGCCGGGCGCCAGTGCGCCCATCCCGGCGCCGATCAGGTTCATCACCTTCTGCCGGGCGAAGCTCCCGCGCACCGTGGCTTCCCAGTCCGGGTTGCGCGGCGCATGGGCGGCCTTGTCTGGGCGGATACGATGGGGCATGGTTCCTCCTGCCTCGTGGAGCCGGATCCTGGATAGGTTGACGTTGACGTTAACGTCAACCTATCTTAGGGGGCTTTGACGTTGACGTCAACGTCAGGTCTTCGCCAAATTTTTTTTGCGCGGCGGCGCGCCTTCCTCGCCGAGCAGCTCGTGGGCGCGGGTTTCCAGCGAGGCGATTTCCGCCAGCACCGCCTCGATGTCCTCGCGCTGCCGCTGGAGGGCGGCGCGCTGGCGCGACAGCACGGCCAGGAATTTCGACAACTGGGTCCGCTGGTCCCGGCCAACGTCATACATATCAATGAGTTCCCGGATTTCGGCGAGCGACAGGCCGAGCCGGCGGCCGCGCAGGGTAAGCTTCAGGCGGGTGCGGTCGCGTTTGGTGTACACGCGACTCTGGCCGGCGCGCTCCGGGCTGATGAGACCCTGATCCTCGTAATAGCGGATGGCGCGCGGGGTGATGTCGAATTCCCGCGCCAGCTCGGTGATCGTGTAGGTCTGTTCCCGGGGCATGTTCAGGTATAGAATATTGTGCGCTGCAACATGGCGGCGCCGCGACGTGCCGAGTTAATCACTTTTCCTGACATTACGCAATTGAAGCCGTCCGACCCGATCATCTACCCCTACGAGCAACTGCCCGCCGCCGGCGAAGCGCGCGAGCTTTTGCCCGGCCTGCGCTGGCTGCGCATGCCGCTGCCCTTCGAGCTGAACCACATCAACCTGTGGCTGCTGGAGGAAGCGGACGGCTGGACCATCGTGGACACCGGCCTCAACCTCGACGACATCAAGGCGAACTGGGAGGCCGTGCTCGCCGCCCACTGCCGCGCCAAGCCGGTCAAGCGCATCATCGTCACGCACTGCCACCCGGACCACCTCGGCCTCGCCCGCTGGCTCGGCGAGAAGACCGGCGCCGGCACCTGGATCACCCAGGGCGAGCTGCTCAACGCCTACGCCTGGTTCCACCAGCTGCCCAACTACGACGTCGAGGGCATGGTCGGCTTCTTCCGCCGCCACGGCCTCGACGCGGAACGCACCGCGTTGCTCGAGGGGCGCGGCCCGACCTATCGCGGCCGCGTCGACGGCCTGCCCGTCGAATACCGGCGTCTCATGGAAGGCGAGCTGCTGCGCATCGGCGGCAACGACTGGCGCGTCATCGTCGGCTACGGCCACTCGCCCGAGCACGCCTCGCTGCATTGCGCCGAGCTCGGCGTGCTGATCTCCGGCGACATGCTGCTGCCGCGCATCTCGACCAATGTCAGCGCGATGTCCTCGACCCCGGACGGCGATCCGCTCGGCTGGTTCCTCGACTCGATCGAGCGCCTCACCGAACTGCCCGAGGACACCCTGGTGCTGCCCTCGCACGGCAAGCCCTTCCGCGGCATCCACGCCCGCGCCGCCCAGCTCGCCGCCCACCACGAAGAGCGTTTCGCGGCGCTGCTCGCCGTGCTCGATGCGCCGAAGAGCGCCTGCGAGCTGATCCCGACGCTGTTCAGCCGCGCGCTGGACGCCCACCAGACCATGTTCGCCATGGGCGAGGCGATCGCCCACCTGAATTATCTGGAGCACGCCGGCCGCGTGCGCCGCTCGTCCGGCGCCGACGGCGTGGTCCGCTTCGTCGCCGTCTGAAAGGAGAGGTTCGATGTCCGCGCAGCAAGAGGAATCCCGCAAGCCCGCACTGCCCGACCCGCAGGAAGTCGCCAAGACCTACGCCGAGGTGGCGCAACGCGCCTCCAAGCTCATCACCGAGCACGTCCGCCGGCAGATGAAGCACGGCCTCGCCGCGCCGAGCGACGAGCTCGGCGTCGCCCAGGCCTTCATGGACATGATGGCCAAGCTGCTCGCCAACCCCTACCGACTGGCGCAGGCGCAGATGAACCTGGTGTGGGACTACTTCTCGCTGTGGCAGCACTCGATGCTGCGCTTCGCAGGGCTGGAGACCAGGCCGGTGGCCGAGCCGAAGAAGGGCGACAGCCGCTTCAAGGATGAGCAGTGGGAGGAGCACTTCCTGTTCGACTTCATCAAGCAGTCCTATCTCATCACGGCGCGCCACGTGCACGACGTGGTGACCAACGTCGAGGGTTTGCCCTACGAAACGGAGAAGAAGGTGAACTTCTTCACCCGCCAGTACATCGACGCGCTGTCGCCCTCCAACTTCGCCCTGACCAACCCGGAAGTGTTCCGCGAGACAGTGAAGAGCCACGGCCAGAACCTGCTGAAGGGCTTCAACAACCTGCTGCGCGACATCGAGGAAGGCGACGGCCAGCTGCGCGTCAAGATGACCGACCCGACCGCCTTCGAGCTGGGCCGCAACGTCGCCGTGACACCGGGCAAGGTGGTGTTCCAGAACGAGCTGATCCAGCTGCTGCAGTTCGCGCCGACCACCGAGAAGCAGTACCGCCGGCCGCTGCTGATCATCCCGCCCTGGATCAACAAGTACTACATCCTCGATCTCCGCCAGTCGAACTCCTTCATCAAGTACGCCACCGACCAGGGCCACACTGTCTTCGTCATCTCCTGGGTAAACCCGGACAAGCGCCTCGCCGAGAAGGGCTTCGACGACTACATGACGGAGGGCTCGCTCGCCGCGCTCGACGCCGTCTGCAGGCAGAGCGGCTGCGACGAGGTCAACCTCATCGGCTACTGCCTCGGCGGCACGCTGCTCGGCTCGACGCTGGGCTACAACGCCGTGAAGAAAGACAAGCGCATCGTCTCGGCGACCTTCTTCGTCGCCCTGCTCGATTTCTCCATCCCCGGCGAGCTGGGCGTCTTCATCGACGAGCAGCAGGTGTCGAACCTGGAAAAGAAGATGGCCGAGCGCGGCTACCTCGAGGGCTCGGAGATGGGTACCACCTTCAACATGCTGCGCTCGAACGACCTGATCTGGTCCTTCGTGGTGAACAACTACCTGATGGGCAAGGAGCCCTTCCCCTTCGATCTGCTCTTCTGGAACTCCGACTCGACGCGCATGCCGTACAGGATGCACAGCTTCTACCTGCGCAACATGTACATGAAGAACCTGCTCAAGGAGCCGGGCGGCATCGAGCTGAACGGCGTGCCGATCGACATCTCCAAGGTGAAGGTGCCGGCCTATTTCATCTCCACCATCGAGGACCACATCGCGCCGTGGAAGAGCACCTACCTCGGCGCCACCCGCCTCGGCGGCCCGGTGCGCTTCGTGCTCGGCGGCTCCGGCCACATCGCCGGCATCGTCAATCCGCCCGCCGCCAACAAGTACCACTTCTGGACCAACGACGCGAAGGCCCTGCCCGCCACGCCCGACGCATGGTTCGAGGGTGCCATGCAGCATCCCGGTTCGTGGTGGACCGACTGGCAGCAATGGATCGGCGGCCTCAATGGCGAGGACCGGGTGCCGGCGCGCGACCCGGCCAAGGGCAAGCTGAGGCCGCTCGAGGACGCGCCGGGCTCCTTCGTCAAGTTCCGGCTCGATCAGCAGAAGAAATAGACCATGCCCGCGGCAGACGTTCGAGCCGGGCGGTCGAACAGGCGTTTGGTGCTTCAAGCCTAAAGCGTCAATAGAATGACAAACATCAAGTAATCCAATTCGCACCGCTCCCATGATGTAAATGCGATGCAGACAGGGTCGCTCGATTAACGTTCATTCTGAATAGGGGGGAACATGAAGCTCACTCAGCTTGTTTCGGCGCTGGCCATCGCCGCGGGAATCGCCGGCTGTGCAGGCACGCAGGAAGTCGCGAAGTATCCCGCGCAGCCGGTGAAGGTGGTCATTCCCTACCCGGCCGGCAATGCGGCGGACGTCGTGGGCCGCATCGTCGCCGAGAAGCTCGGGCAGTTGTGGGGCCAGCCGGTCACCGTCGAGAACCGCGGCGGGCCGACCACCGTGCCGGGCGTCGATTCCGTGGCGAAGGCGAAGGCCGACGGCCATACGCTGCTCATTCACTCCATTTCCTACGCCGTCGACGCGGGACTGTACACCAACCTGCCTTACGATCCGGCGAAGGACTTCGCCCCCGTGGCGCCGTTCGCGCGGCAGCCCTTCGCGCTCGTCGCCGCGCCGTCGCTCGGCGCGAAGAACGTGGCCGATCTCGTCGGCAAGGCGAAGGCCGGGCCGATGAAATACGCCTCGCTCGGCACGACGACGCAGGTGTATTTCGTCGCCGAGCAGTTCCGCCGCCAGGCGAAGTTCGAGGCGACGAACGTCAGCGTCAAGTCGCTGGTCGAGGCGAACGGCATGGTGGCCAAAGGCGAGGCCGCCTTCTGGTTCCCGCCGGTGGCCGGCGCCATGGGCGGGATCCGCGAAGGCAAGCTCGTGCCGCTGGCGGTGACGGGCGACAAGCGCTCGGCCATGCTGCCGCAGGTGCCGACCATGACGGAGGCCGGCGTGCCGAACATGGAAAGCTATGCCTGGTTCGGCATGTGGGCGCCGGCCGGCACCCCCGGCGGGGTGGTCGACCGGATCGCGCAGGACGTCGAGCGCGCCCTCGCCTCCCCCGACGTGCGCGAGAAACTCGCCAAGCTGGGCGCCGAGCCGATGAGCATGACGCCGGCGCAGTTCGGCCGCTTCGTGCGCGGCGAGATCGAATCGAGCAGACGCTTCACTGCCGAGCTTGGCATCAAGCCCAAGGCTTACGTTGCGCCGGCGAAACAGTAACCGCCCCCTCGAATGGAAAGCGCCCCGGCCAGCTCAGGCCGGGGCGCTTTTTTCTGAGCGGCGCCGTGCCGGTGGGACTGACTTCCCTAATCGCGATCGAGCCAGGCCGGCAGCTCGTCGAGCCGCGACATGAAATGGTCGGGCGGCAGGGCGGCGAAGTCCGATTCGACGCACTCGCCGCCGCGGATGATGGCCACGCGCAGGCCGGCGGCGCGCGCGGCGAGCACGTCGGCGCGGCTGTCGCCGACGAAGAGCGCCTCCTCCGGCGTCGTCTTCAATTCGGCCAGCGCGCGCAGCGTGCCCTCGGGGCGCGGCTTCATGAAGGCCACGTCGTCGCGGCTCACCACCGGCGCGAGCCGGCGGTCGAGGCCGAAGCGGGCGAGGGCGGCGGCGAGCGCCGCGCGCCCGATGTTGCTGACCATGGCGGTGCGCACGCCGCGTCCGGCCAGTGCCTGCAGCAGCGCCGCCGCGCCGGGGCGCAGAGCCCAGCGCGTGAGCGCGTCGTCATCCCAGCGGTCGTAGACCGGGCCGAGCACGCCGCGCAGCGCGGCCAGTCGCCCTTGCGGCACGGCGATGTCGGCCGCCGCGTTCCACAGCTCGGCGTAGTTTCCTGCCGTGCCGTAGCACTGGGCGGCGAAAGCGCGGCGCAGTTCGGACTCGGCATCCGCCAGCCGCCACTGGAAATCGACCAGTGTGCCCTCGAAGTCGAAGATGACCGCTTTGACGGTGTTGCCCATGGCGTCCTCCCAATCGCACAAGCCGGATGCTAGCATTCCGCCAGCCATGAAGATCGAACACATCCGGCAGCGCCTGCGTGCGTCGGGCGCCAAGCCGGGCCACGAAGCGCTGGTGCTGCGCAATTGGACGCGCGCGCTGCCGCTCGATTTCGGCCGCAGCCGGCCCGAGGACTTTTTTCCGCTCGAACTGCGCCGCGCCCTGCCCGCGCTCGCGGACGAATTGGGCGGACTCGCTCGCCTGCGCAGCGAACACCCGGGGATGGACGGCACGCGGCTGCTGCTCGACCTCGCCGACGGCCAGGCGGTGGAAAGCGTGCTGCTGCCGAAGGGCGGCCTGTGCGTGTCGACCCAGGTCGGCTGCGCGGTGGGCTGCACCTTCTGCATGACGGGGCGCGACGGCCTGCTGCGCCAGCTCGGCGCCGCCGAGATCGTCGCCCAGGTGGCGCTCGCGCGCACCCGGCAACCGGTGAGGAAGGTGGTGTTCATGGGCATGGGCGAGCCGGCGCACAACCTGGACAACGTGCTCGAGGCGATCGAGCTGCTCGGCACGCTGGGCGACATCGGCCACAAGAACCTGGTCTTCTCCACCGTCGGCGACCGCCGCGTCTTCGAGCGGCTGCCGCAGTGCGCGGTGAAGCCGGCGCTGGCGCTGTCGCTGCACACCACCGACGCCGCCCTGCGCGCCCGGCTGCTGCCGCGCGCCCCGCGCATCGACCCGGCTGAACTGGTGGCGCTGGCCGACGGCTACGCGCGCGCCACCGGCTATCCGATCCAGTACCAGTGGACCCTGCTGGAAGGCGTGAACGACACGGACGCCGAGGTGGACGGCATCGTCCGGCTGCTCGCCGGCAAGTACGCCGTGATGAACCTGATTCCCTACAACGAAACGGACGGCGCCGGCTACAGGCGCCCGGGGCGCGAGCGCGCCGAGGCGATGTCGCTGGCGCTGCACCGGCGCGGCATCCTGACGAAGCTGCGCCAGTCCGCCGGCCAGGATGTCGAAGGCGGCTGCGGCCAGCTGCGCGCGCGCACGCTTGCACGGCAGCCGCGTCCCGCCACCGCCGGCTAGCTCAGTACCTGCGCCGCGCCGGCGCGACCGGGGCGCGGCCCTCGATGTGGCGGAAGCAGATGCGGCCCTTGCTCAGGTCGTAGGGCGAGATTTCCAGCGACACCTTGTCGCCGGCGATGATGCGGATGTGGTGCTTGCGCATCTTGCCCGCGGTATACGCCACGAGATCGTGGCCGTTGTCGAGGGTGACGCGGAAGCGCGAGTCGGGCAGCACTTCCATCACCACCCCGTTCATTTCGATGAGTTCTTCCTTGGCCATGCGCCGATCTCCACGGTAAGTCCGAAAAAAAGCCCGGCATGTGCCGGGCTCTTCCGGCGGGGTGGCGGCAGGCGCAGGCGCCATGCCGCTTTGCCGCCAGCCTGCTCAGTCAGCCGCGCGGATGTTCGACGCCTGCTGGCCTTTCGGGCCGGTGGTGATGTCGAAGCTGACCTTCTGGCCTTCCTTGAGGGTCTTGAACCCGTTGCCCTGGATGGCGGAGAAATGGGCGAAGAGATCCTCGCCGCCCGCTTCCGGGGTGATGAAGCCGAAGCCCTTCGAATCGTTGAACCACTTGACGGTGCCTGTTGCCATGTCTTGATTTCCTTTGAAGATGTAAATAGGGGTTGCCCCCGGGTAGGGCGAAGCTCAAGACGGCAGGGTGGTGAAGGGAGAAATACCGCGGGAACCGCGGGTACTGAACCAGACAACAACAGCGCTACTTGAAGATCGCTGGCGCGCACTATGCGCGCAATCGCGCATAAAAGCAAACGAATTCTGAAAAGATTTCCACAGCGGCTACAGGCGCGGCCGGATCAGGTAGATCTCCACCCAGTGCCGGCGCTCGTCGCGCGCCGTGGTGTACTCGCCACCGAACGGCGCCATGACGATGCGCCGCGGGTTGACCGCCATGTCCACCAGGCGCTTTTTCACCAGATGCAGCGACTGCTCCGCGCGCAGGAGGTTCACCGACGGGCTGCCGCCGTCCGGCACGTAGCTTTCCAGGCGCAGCATGACGCGCTCGTCGCGGCGGGCCGCCTCGGCGATTTTCGCCAGGCGCGCCTCCATCTCCGGCGCCAGCCGCTCGCTGCCGGGGCTGAGCTTGATGACGGCATCCGGCTGCGGACCCGCCGGCGCGGCCGCGGCCGGGGCGGGCGGCGCGACGGCGCCCTGCCGCACCGGCGCCGGCGCCTCGCGTCCGGCGGATGCGGCCTGCGTCCGGCCGGTTGCCGGTTCTTCCTGCGCCGCCGGCCCGGCCAGGCCGGAGGGCGCGGTGGTGACGCAGCCCGCCGTCGCCAAGCAGGCGGCGGCCAGCAGAACGCTCAATGTCGCGCTTTCACGCATCCGTCTTCTCCTCGGGCGGCGGGAGGCGCGCCACCAGCACCTTGTCGACGCGCTTCTTGTCCATGTCGACCACCTCGACGCGCCAGCCGCCCCATTCGAAGTGGTCGGCGGTGGACGGCACATGGCCCAGCATGTGCATGACGAAGCCGCCCAGGGTGTTGTATTCCTCCTCGTCCGGCAAGTCATCCTCGACCTCCAGCACCGACTTGAAGCGCTCGACCGAGACGCTGCCGTCCATCAGCCAGGAACCGTCCTCGCGCTTCACCACGTCCTCCTCCTCGGCAACATCGGAGGACGGCAGCTCGCCGACGATGGCGGTGAGCACGTCGGTGAGCGTCACCAGGCCTTCCAACTCGCCGTACTCGTCGACGATCAGCGCGCACTGCGCGCGCGCCTTGCGGAAGCTCTCCAGCAGCCGCGTCGTGGTGACGCCTTCCGGCACGTAGAGCGGCGGGCGCAGGTGCGCCTCGACGTCGAGCGGCGCGCCCTCGAGCGCCGGCTTGAGCAGGTCGGAGCTGCGCAGCAGGCCGACGATGTGCTCCAGCCCGTCGCGGCAGACGACGATGCGCGTGTACGGGCTCTCGGCGATGCGGCGGCGGATCTCCTCTTCCGATTCGGCGAGGTCGATGTGGTAGATGTCGTTGCGGTGCGTCATGATCGCCACGATGCGCTGCTCGTCGAGGCGCAGCACGTTGGAGACGATCTCCTGCTCGCTCTCGTGGAAGACGCCGGCCTCGGCGCCCTGCTCCATCAGCACGTTGATCTCCTCGTCGGTCACCGGCGGCTCGTCCTTGCCGCGGGCGCCCGTCAGGCGCAGCAGCAGGCCGGAAGAGAAGGTGAACAGCCACACCAGCGGGCGCACCGATTCGGCGAACCAGATCATCGGACGGGAGATCAGCGAGGCGATGCCCTCCGGCGCCAGCAGCGCCAGGCGCTTGGGCACCAGTTCGCCGATCACCACCGTGAAATACGTCAGCCCCACCACCACGATCGTCAGGGCGATGCCGCGGGCGTAGGGCGCGATCGGCGGGATGTGCGCCAGCCACGCCGCCAGCGGATCGGCCAGCACCGTCTCGCCGATGGCGCCGCTCAGGATGCCGACCGAGGTGATGCCGACCTGGATGGCGGAGAGGAAATTGGAGGGCTCGGTGTGCAACGCCAGCGCCGACTGCGCGCCGGGACTGTCGCTGTCGGCAAGGCGCTGCAGGCGCGCCTTGCGGGAGGACACCACGGCCATCTCGGACATCGAGAAAAAACCGTTGAGCAGGATGAGGAACAGAAGTAACGCTATGTCCATCTTGCAGCCGCCCATCGCCGGATGGCGCGCGGCCCGGGGATTCATCAGCGGGGGATTTTACCATCCGTCACGGCGCCGACGCCGTGCCGCGCGGACTGACTTTATTGCGCTGCGGCATCAGCGCAGCGCATAGGCCTGCAGCAGCACCTGCCGCGCGCGGCGTTCGCCGCTGGCGACGGCGAGGGTGCGGTTGAGCCAGGCGAGCGGCGCGTGGCCGGTCTCGAAGCGCATCACGGTGCGGAAGAAATACGTCGACGGGTCGACCGCCTCGCCGCGGCCGAGCGCCGCCAGCACCTCGGGCGGGCCGTGGCGGTAGCCCTGGCTGAGCACCTGCACGATGCCGCCGTCCTCGGCGCGCAGCGCATAGCGCGCGTCGATCTCCAGCACGCCGTCGCGGCGCGCCAGCTGCCAGTCGGCGCCGGGCAGGATGGCGCCGCGCAGCCGCGCGCCGGCGAACGTGCCGCCGAGGATCGCCACCACGCGCCGCTCGCCCTGCGGCGCCTCGCCCATCGTCACCAGCTCGCCGACATCGACGGCAAGCTCCATCAACGGCTCGAACTGCAGCATCACGCCCCCTTCGGAAAACCGACCGTCTGCGCCAGCAGCACCTGCTGGTCGTGCGTGAGGCCGAGCGCGTCGGCGATGGCGGCGCGGTCGATCCAGGCGCGGATCACGGTCGCCAGCCCGCTGCCCGCGCAATACAGATAGACGTTCTGCGCGATGGCGCCGGCCGCCGCCGAGGCATACGACTCGCGCTGCGCCACCGGCACCATGGCCATGCGCGCGTGGTCGGCGACGAAGACCAGGTCGAGCGGCGCCTCGTCCACGAAATCCTGGTAGCCGGTGATGCCGCGCAGGTCCGCCGCCGCCGCCAGTTGCAGGGCGTTGGCCGCGGCGTCGTAGCGGTAGGCGCCCTGCGGCAGCGCGACGAAGACGTCGACCTCCTGGCAGTTCAGCGCCGAGGGCGCCGTGCGCCCGCTGCCGGCGCGGTTCACGCCGTAGGCCGCCCACAGCAGGTCGGAGAGCATCTGCAGCGGCAGCGCCTCGCGCGCGAACTCGCGCGCCGACTGCCGCTTCGCCAGCGCCTCCATCAGCGGCAGGCCGCCCGATTTCGCCGGCGGCGGCAGCGCGATCGCTGTCGCGGCCTCGCCCTTCGGCGGCGCGGGGCGCAGCCGGCCCATCAGGCCGAGGGCGAGCTTGGTCATGGTATTCATGGTCCGTCCTTCATCCGGATTTCCACCAGATCGGCGAGCGCCGGATCGCGGTGCGGGTCGCCCGCGTCGCGCAGGCCGGCGATGACGCCGCGCCGGTCGGCCGTGTCGCGGTTCTGGCTCATCTTCCACTTGCCCTCGATGCGCGCGATGGGGATCTCGATGCCGACGATGGCCTTCATCTGCGCGGCGAGGTAATCCTCCGGCGCGTCATCCACCGCCCAGGGCTGCGCGCGCCGCCCTTCCTGCGCCTGGGTGAGCCGCTCCAGATGCGGCCGCAGCCAGGCGGCGTCCTCGACGACGCGCGGCCGGCCCCGGGCCTGCACGGCGGCGTAATTCCAGGTCGGCACCGCCTTCCCCGTCGCCTGCTTGCTGGCGTACCACGACGGCGTCACGTAACCCTGCTCGCCCTGAAACACCACAAGGCATTCCGCCGCGCCGGCGAGCGCCTGCCCATGCGGATTCGCGCGCGCCATGTGCGCGCGCAGCGTGCCGTTGCCGCCGTCGGCCTCCAGCTGGAAAGGCAGCGGCGTCGCCTGCAGCCCGCCGTCGCCGGCGGAAATCAGCAGGCCGAAGGGATGCGCGCAAATGAACTCGTGCAGGATCTCGATGCGGCTCTCGCGGAAGGAAGCGGGGATGTACATGGGCGGGACCCGATGAAGACCGCGCCATCCTCGCATGAGCCGCGGTCCGCTGACAAGCCGGTCAATGGCTGGGGAGAAAAGTCAGTCTCTGGAATACGGCGAATGCGAACTTGCGACCGAGGCTGTGTGAAAACCCGGTGAACTATCGCGGCCCATTCTTGTCTATGCATTAGGCATTAACTGGAGCGGGTGATGAAGCGGTTTGTTGAAGGGGAAGACAGGACGCAAGGGACGCTGCTGCCGGAGCGGCTTGAT